>JAFAYW010000032.1 GCA_019240125.1 Alphaproteobacteria bacterium | reverse complement strand
GCGACCGGCTTGGCTGCCTGAACCTCGCGCGGTGGGTAAGTGGGCCGCCGGAGCGACCCGTATCCGTCCGGCGCAGGCGGCCCACTTTTCCACCACGCCACCGCGCTCATGCTTGCCAACTTGCCGAATTAAGTGAGTTGATGACACTAAACAGATTGCTGGCGCCATGAATGGCTGTCATTGCGAGCGCAAGCGACGCAATCTCGCCGAGCCATTCTAAACCTCCACCAGCACATTCACCCCGCGGGCGGCGGCGGCGATTTCGCGCCAGGTTTCGTCATCGATCGGTATGCCGTCGCGCAGGCGGGCGCTGCGATTGGCGCGTTCCGGGTCGCCCGGGATCAGCACCGGCTCGTTCGAATAGCGCGGCGGCGACTGTGTGATGTAGTCGGTCATCCCGACGATTTCGTCGAGCATCCATTTCCGGTCGACGATGCGGCTGGGGTCGATCACCACGGTCAGCATCCCGTTGGTGGTGGTTTCGGCCGACTGCTTCTCCGGCCGCATCGTGCCGCTGCCGGTCACCGCGCCAGCCAGCATCTCGCAGATAAAGGCGAGCGCGTAGCCCTTGTGTTCGCCAAAGGTCAGCAAGGCCCCGCGCGGGCGCTGATACATCACGTTGGGATCGGTGGTCGGGTCGCCATGCTGGTCGAGCAGCGTTTCGCCGGCGATGCTTTCGCCCTTGTTGCGGGCAACGCGCACCTTGCCCATGGCGATACGGCTGGTCGCCATGTCGGAGATGATCGGCCGCTCCGGCGCTGGACCGGGGAGCGCGATGCACAGCGGATTGGTGCCGAATCGCGCGTCGCGGCCGCGCCACGGCGCCACCGCCGGCCGCTGATCGGTCAGGTTCACGAAGTGCATCGAAACCAGGCCGGCGCCGGCGCACATCTCGCCATAAGTGCCGACGCGGCCGATGTGATGCGCATTGCGCAGAGCGACGACCGCAACGCCATCGCGCTTGGCCCGCTCGATACCGAGCAACGTCGCGTTGCGCGCCACGATCTGGCCGTATCCGCGGTCACCGTCATAGACGATGATCGAGCCGTTATCGCTCGCCACCTTGCCGCCGACATTCGGCACGACGGTGCCGGCGTCGCGGTTGCGCAGATAGGACGGGATCATTCCGACCCCGTGGCTGTCATGCCCCTTGAGATTGGCTTCGACGAGATGATTGGCGACGATTGTCGCCTCCTCCTCGCTGCTCCCCGCCGCGACGAACACGCGCCGCGCGATGCCGGTCAGCGCCGCCGCTTCGACGATCTTCATGGGCCCTCTCCATTGCCGGGCGCCGGATGACGCTGCGGGTTTGCGGGATAAACGCCGAGAATCTTCACCTCGGTCGAGAAGAACGCGAGCTCCTCGAGCGCGAACCGAAGTGGGCGATCCTCGGGATGGCCCTCGACATCGGCATAGAATTGCGTCGCCGTGAAGGTGCCGCCGACCATATAGCTTTCCAGCTTGGTCATGTTGATGCCGTTGGTGGCAAAGCCGCCGAGCGCCTTGTACAGCGCCGCGGGCACATTGCGCACATTGAACACAAACGTCGTCACGACCGGACCGGTACCGCGCTCCGCCCGCTTCTTATCGCGCGACATGATCAGGAAGCGCGTCGTATTGTGCGCGGCGTCCTCGATATTTTGTGCCAGCGACACCAGCCCGTGCAGTTCCCCCGCCAGTTCGGAGGCGATCGCCGCGATGCTGGGGATGCCGAGCGCCTGGACTTCGGCGGCACTGCCCGCGGTATCAGCTCGCACGACCGGCTGATAGCCGTGCTGACGGATGAAGTTGCGGCACTGGCCGAGGGCGTGCACATGGCTGCGCACGACCCGCACCTCCTCCAATGTGGCGCCGGGCAGCGCCAGAAGGTGATGATGCACCGGCTCGAAATGCTCGCCGATGATGAACAGCCTGGAATGCGGCATCAGGTGATGGATATCGGCGACCCGCCCCGCCACCGAATTCTCGATCGGGATCATGCCAAGCGCCGCCCTGCCCTCTTGCACCGCGGCGAAAGCGTCCTCAAAACCGGCACATGGCAAGGTCGTCATCTCCGGGAAGACATGACGGCAGGCAAGATCGGAGTAGGCGCCGGGCTCGCCCTGAAAGGCGATCGTCTGATCCGGATCGTCGGCGGCAGCCATCAGGCTCTCTCTGATGAAACGCGGAAAAGGCCGGCTTATCGGTTACCGCAACGCGGCACAAGCCCTCAGCCGTATACCGATGTCACCCGGTCATCAGCGCCCGGGCGCGTTCGAGATCAGCCGGGGTATCGACCTGGACGCCTAGACGGGCAGGGTCGATCAGGCTGACCGAAATGCGCATACCGGCTTCCAGGGCGCGCAATTGCTCGAGGCGTTCGCGTTGTTCAAGAACACCGCGCGGCAGCGTGACAAAGCGTTCCAGAGCCGCCCGGCGATAGGCGTAGATGCCGATATGCTCGTAATGCGGCCCGTTGCCCCAGGGCACCGGTGCTTTGCTGAAATACAGCGCTCGCGCCGGCTGTGCCGGGTTGGAAAAGCCGGCGACTACCTTGTTGACGCTGATCGCATGCAGGGCCTCGGGGTCCACGATTTCCGCTGCCAGCGTCGCGATGTCGGCATCGGTCTCATCGAGCGTGATCAGCGCGACCTGGATTGCCTCGGGATCTAGCATCGGCATGTCGCCCTGCACATTGATCACGGCATCGTGGTCGCGTCCGGGATCAAGCGCCATCAATGCCGCCTGGATGCGATCGGAGCCGGTCGGCAGGTTTGGATCGGTTAACACAGCGCGACCGCCTTCCCGCTCGACCACATCGACGATGATCTGATCGCCGCTCGCCACCACGACCGGCCCTGCCGCCGCCGCCACAGCGTGCCGCCAGACATGCACAATCATCGGCACGCCGGCGATTTCCGCCAGCGGTTTGTTGGGCAGCCGAGTCGCCGCTAGCCGGGCGGGGATCATCACGATCGGGTTATGAATCGAGGTTGTCGCGGTCACCGGATCACCGTCGCTGTCTGCACAAACGGGGAGCGACAACATGCCCGGTTCGTTTGCGCGTCGGAAGCGCGATAATTTGTTTGAGTTGGCGGCCGGAATCCGATTTTCTGCCGACTGCACAACCAGCCGTTGCCTTGTTGCTAGGCTTGTTCGGGGAACAAAAAAAGGGCGCCGATGTCGTCTTTCGAATGGAACAAGATCATTGCATCGGTGCTCACGGCGATGATCGTCGCCATGGTTGCGGGCATCCTGTCGACTCAGATCGTGCGGCCGCGGCATCTTGAAAAAGATGCCTACACGCCACCTGGGGCCGAAGCGGGCGCCGCTGCACCGACCGCAGCAGCCGCCACCGCGCCGGCTGGCCCCGACCCGATCGACGCGCTGATGGCCAAGGCCGACCCAGCCAAGGGGCAGCAGGTCGCGAAGGTTTGTCTGCAGTGCCACACCTTCGACAAGGGCGGCGCGAACAAGATCGGCCCCAACCTGTTTGACGTGACCGAGGAAAACATCGCCAGCGCCCCTGGGTATCAGTTCTCGCAGGCGCTGTCGGCCGATAAAGGCGACAAGTGGGATGTCGACAAGTTGAACAAGTGGCTGTTCAACCCGCAGAACTTCGCCAAGGGGACCAAGATGTCCTTCCCCGGCCTGCCGAAAGCGCAGGATCGGGCCGACGTCGTCGCCTACCTGCAAAGCCTGAAGTAGGAGGAATGTGGTCGCAACCGACCAGTTCCTGGAGCTTGCCTTAGAGCTGGCGGACGCGGCGGGCGCCGCGATCCGCCCGCATTTCCGCCAGCCGATCGCAGTTGACGATAAGGCCGATCTCTCACCGGTAACCATCGCGGATCGCAATGCCGAGTCGGCGATGCGCGAACGCATCCGCGCGCGCTTCCCGGCGCACGGGATCATCGGCGAGGAGTTTGGCCGCGAGCACGATGATGCCGAGTTCGTCTGGGTGCTCGACCCGATCGACGGCACCAAATCCTTCATTTCCGGGGTGCCGCTGTTTGGGACACTGATCGCATTGTCGCGTCAGGGTCGGCCGATCGTCGGCGTCATCGACCAGCCGATTTCGCGCGAGCGATGGGTCGGCGCCGAAGGCCGCGCCTCCGTGATGAACGGCAATCCGATCCGTTGCCGTCCATGCTCCTTCCTCGGCGCGGCAACCGTTTTCGCCACCAGCCCTGACATGTTCCAAGGTACCGACGCGAGCGCCTTTGCGCGGTTGGCAACCAGCGCCAAGCTCGTACGCTACGGCGCCGACTGCTACGCCTATGGACTGCTGACCCTCGGCTGCATCGACCTGGTCGTGGAAGCCAGCCTAAAACCTTATGATTTCAGCGCGATGCTGCCGATCGTCGAAGGCGCCGGCGGGATCGCGACGGACTGGCACGGTGCCCCGCTGACCATCGCGTCGGATGGCCGCGTCGTTGTGGCCGGCGATCGGCGGGCGCACGAACAGGCATTGGCGTTGTTAGCGGCGTGAATCGCAGATTTCTGGAGGCATGATGCGCAGGCTGTCCGTTCTCGGCTCCGCGGCAGCCGCGTTGCTGCTTGTTCTAGTGCCTGACGCGGCGACCCGGAGTGCCGCTGGTCATTACGGCCTGTCGCTGTTCGGTGACCTGAAATACGGGCCCGATTTCAAGCATTTCGATTATGTGAACCCGGACGCGCCAAAGGGCGGCGCGATGAAGTTCTCGGCGATTGGCACCTTCGACACGCTCAACCCCTTTGTCATCAAAGGGGTGCCGGCTGCCGGTATCGGCCAGACCTTCGAGACACTGATGGCACCGTCTTCCGATGAGCCGGGCAGCGAATACGGCCTCATCGCGGCCAGCGCGGAGGTTGCGCCCGACAAGATGTCGGAGCTGTTTTCGCTACGACCGGAGGCGAAGTTCCAGGACGGTTCGCCGATCACCCCCGACGATGTAGTCTGGACATTCGATACCCTGCGACGCCAGGGCAACCCGATGTACCGGTCGTATTACGCGGATGTCGACAAGGCGGGACCCGAAGGCGACCACGGCGTCCGCTTCACCTTCAAGACCGCCGATAATCGCGAATTGCCGGTGATCCTCGGCGAATTGCCTGTGCTCTCGAAAAAATACTGGGCCGATAAGGATTTCAGCAAGACGACGCTGGACGCGCCGCTGGGCAGTGGACCCTACAAGGTGTCGAATGTCGATCCCGGCCGCTCGATTACGTATCAGCGGGTCGCCGACTATTGGGGTAAGGACCTCCCGGTCAATAAGGGTCGGTATAATGTCGATTCTATACGCTACGACTACTACCGCGACGGGACGATCGCGCTCGAGGCGTTCAAGGCCGGGGCCTACGATATCCGGCGCGAGAATACCGCAAAGAGCTGGGCCACCGGGTATGAAGGCCCGGCACTGAGCCAGGGGCTGATCAAGAAGGAGGCGATCCCCAACAAGTTGCCGAGCGGCATGCAGGGGCTCGGCTTCAATCTGCGACGGCCGCTGTTTCAGGACCCTCGCGTGCGGCAGGCGATCGGCTATGCCTTCGACTTCGAGTGGTCGAACCAGAACCTGTTCTACGGCCTCTACACCCGCACCCGTAGCTATTTCGACAATTCGGAACTCGCGGCGACTGGCGTGCCGCAAGGCGACGAGCTGAAGATCCTCGAACCCTTCCGGGGCAAGGTCCCCGACGAGGTCTTCACCAAGGAATTCAATCCGCCAAAGTACGACAATCAATACACGCAGCGCGACGGATTACGCGACGGCATCAAATTGCTGAAGGACGCCGGCTGGACTTTCAAGGGCGAACAGCTCGTCAATGACCAGACCGGTCAATCCTTCGAGTTCGAAATGGTTATCGACGACCCCGCATTCGAGCGCATCCTGCTGCCGTTCGCGCAAAGTCTCAAACGCATGGGCATTGTCGCCAATGTCCGTATGGTCGACAACGCGCAGTACGAGAAGCGCATGGAGACGTTCGACTTCGACACGACGGTCATTTCGGTCGGCCAGTCGCTGTCGCCAGGCAACGAGCAGCGCGATTATTTCGGCTCCGAGTCCGCTGACGAGGACGGGAGCCGAAATTACATCGGTATCAAGAATCCGGTGGTCGACGCGCTGATCGACGGGCTGGTGCACGCCTCTGATCGCAAGACGTTGATCGCTTACTGCCATGCTCTGGATCGCGTGCTGCTCTACAACTACTACGTCGTGCCGCAATACCATCTCAACGCGTTCTGGATTGCGTATTGGGACAAGTTCCGCCACCCGAAAGTCACCCCGGCTTACGGGCTCGGCGTCGACAGCTGGTGGGTCGATCCTACCGCCGCGCAGAAGGTCGAGGCCCAGAAAAGCCAGACAAAATGAGGCCGCGCCTCACCCACGCCGTTTGCTGTCCTCCCGGCAGAGGCGCTTAAATGGCCGCGTATGCGGTGCGGCGCATCCTGCTGATGATCCCGACTCTGTTCGCGATCATGGTGGTAAATTTCTTTATCGTGCAGGCGGCGCCAGGCGGGCCGGTGCAGCAGATGATCTCGAAGCTGCGCGGCACCGAGGTGTCAGCGACCGAGCGAGTGACCGGCGGTGGCAACGAGATCAAGGCGCAGAACAGCGGCGAAAACAGCCGCTACCGCGGCGCTCGTGGCCTCGATCCGGCCTTTATCAAGCAGCTGGAAAAGGAATACGGGTTCGACAAGCCGCCGCTGCAACGCTTCATCCTGATGATGAAGAATTATCTCACCTTCAACTTCGGCAACAGCTTCTTCCAGGATCGCAGCGTCGTCGGCTTGATCCGCGACAAGCTGCCGGTATCGATCTCGATCGGGCTGTGGACGACGCTGATCACCTACCTCGTGTCGATCCCGCTCGGCATCCGCAAGGCGGTCCGCGATGGCAGCCGGTTCGACGTGTGGACCAGTGGCGTCATCATCTTCGGCTATGCCGTGCCGAGTTTCCTCTTTGCCGTGTTGCTGATCGTGCTTTTTGCCGGCGGCAGTTACTGGTCGATCTTCCCATTACGCGGCCTCACCAGCGACAACTGGGCGTCGCTCGACTGGCCGCACAAGATCCTCGACTATTTCTGGCATATCGCCTTGCCGATCATCGCGCTGGTCATCGGCGGGTTTGCTACGCTAACGATGCTGACGAAAAACTGCTTTTTGGACGAGATAAACAAACAATACGTGCTGACCGCGCGCGCCAAGGGGCTGACCGAGCATCGCGTGCTTTACGGCCATGTGTTTCGCAACGCCATGCTGCTAGTGGTCGCCGGCTTCCCGGCGGCGTTTATCGGCATCCTTTTCACCGGCTCGCTGTTGATTGAGGTGATCTTCTCGCTCGATGGGCTGGGCTTGCTTGGTTTCGAGGCGGCGATCAATCGCGATTATCCGATCATGTTCGGCACGCTCTATGTGTTCACGCTGATCGGACTGGTGCTGAAACTGGTCAGCGATCTGACCTACATGTTGATCGATCCGCGGATTGATTTCGCGCGACGTGGTGCCTGACATCGCGGCCGTGTCATTGGCGTGGTAAGTTTCAGCGACGTGATAATACAGCCGACAAGCCCGCGGAGTTCGCCGATGAGTACGTTTCGACTGGGTCTTGTACAACCGATTACCGTGCCCCCACCCGACGACGCCGAGAACATCGCCACTTCTGTCGCCTGGGTCGAGAGCGCGGCGCGGCAAGGCGCCGATTTCATCTGTTTCCCGGAGAATTACCCCGGCCCCTGGCGCATGCCGGCGACGTTCGATCCATCGAACGCGATTGCCGAGGCGGCCGCGAAACATGGCGTGTACGTGGTCTTTGGCACGATCGAGCCGATCGATGCCACGCAAGGAACGGCTTACAACCTGACCTGCATGGCCTACCCCGATGGACGTCCCCCGGCGCGCTACCGCCGCACTCACCCAAATGGTCCGTGGATCTACACCGGCGGCAAATACTGGGAGTTCCAGTATGTTGCGGGCGACGACTACCCGGTGTTCGAGACCGTGTATGGCACGGTCGGCCTTGGGATGTGCAGCGAAGTCTACATGCCGGAGGTCACGCGCACCTTAGCATTGCGCGGCGCCGAGCTGATTTTTATGCCAGCGGGGCTCGACAAGGGGCGGTTGTGGGAGACCTGGCGCACCTTGCTATGGGCGCGCGCGATCGAGAACCTGGCGGTCGTCGTATCGACGCAGAATCTGTTGAGCGCCGATAATCGCGGTCTGGCGATCGTGGCGTCGCCGGAGGCCGTGCTCTATGAGAGCACGGTTGCCGGACTCGGCATCATCGAGGTCGGGCTTGAACGTATCCGCACCCTGCGAGACGGGCGCGATGCGAACGATTCATCGCAGAAATTCGGCGCAAAGCAGGGTGTCTTGTCCGAGCAATGGCAGCGTCCGGAATTGTATGACAGCTTTTATCCGCATCCCACGCCTTCGATCGATCGCGAGGCTGCGGAATGAAGCTGAGCCGTTTGGCGGACGACGCGGACAAACCATGAAATACGTCGAAAGGGTGCTGCAGCCAGGCGAGACGGTGGTTTACTTCACCAGCCTGCACTGGCTTGTCTACATGAAGGCAACGATGCTGCTGATCCTGGGGATAGCCTCACTGATCGCCTCGACTTCACCGAACGACCCGACCGCTGTCATGGCGCTGCAGATCGTCGCCGGCATCTTCTGCATCATGGCCGTGCTTTCAGCACTCGGTGCGCTGATCCGCCGGGCAACGACCGAACTGGCCGTAACCGATCGCCGCGTCATCTACAAAACCGGCATCTTTCAGCGGCACAGCATGGAGATGAACCGCTCCAAGGTCGAAACCGTCGGGGTCAATCAGTCGATCCTCGGGCGCATGCTGAGCTACGGCACCGTCATCGTGCGCGGAACCGGCGGAAGCTTTGAACCAATCCGATTCATCGGCGATCCGCTGACCTTCCGGAGCCATATCACCGCCGGCTGATGCTCGGCTCGCTTGCCGCCGTGGCGCCCAGGCACAGCGCCGAAATGGAGACGCCAGGTGGCGGTGCCGCGTTGTCGGTCGGCCTCTCCGCGGTCATCGTCGCGGCGACAGTCGATGAGCCGAGAGTTCTGACGATCCGCCTGCACGACGGCGACGTGACAAGCGACGCCCTGCCCTCCGGCCCGCTCGAAGCCGAACACCGCACGCTCGAGGTCGGCTTGCGGGCCTGGGTCGAACGGCAGACCAGCCAACACCTGGGTTACGCGGAACAACTCTACACATTTGGCGATCGCGACCGCGTCGGTATCGATGCCGACGCCGCTTTGCCGGCGCTGGTGGTGGCCTATGTGGCGCTGGTGCGTGAGGCGCGTCCAGCCGGGTCGGCCGAAGCGGAATGGCACGGCTGGTACCGCTACTTCCCATGGGAGGACTGGCGGCACGGGAGGCCGGCGGCGTTCGACGAGATCGAGGCGCGTCTCGCCGGCTGGGCGAGGGGCGCCGGCAGCGATGGCGAGCGACGGCTGCGCATTGAGCGGGTCAACCTCGCGTTTGGCCTGCATGGCGCCGCGTGGAACGAAGAACTGGTCCTCGATCGCTATGAGTTGCTCTACGAGGCCGGCCTCGTGGCGGAGGCCGTTCGCGCGACGGGACGATCCGGCGAGACCGACCATGTTACGGGCACCGCAATGGCGCTGGATCACCGCCGCATCCTGGCGACTGCAATCGGCCGGCTTCGCGGCAAGATCAAGTACCGGCCCGTGGTATTCGAGCTGATGCCACCCGCCTTTACGCTGCTGCAGCTTCAGCGAATCGTCGAGGCATTGGCGGGAGTGCGCCTGCACAAGCAGAATTTTCGGCGCCTCGTCGAGCAGCAAGGGCTCGTTGAGGAAACCGGGGAGATCAGCGCCGCGACTGGCGGCCGCCCGGCGCGGTTGGTACGTTTCCGCCGAGAAGTGCTTCTGGAGCGGCCCACTCCCGGGCTGCGGCTGCGGGCGCGCCGCCTTGTTTGATAGTCGCCTGATGAACCGGGCCTGCGATTGGCTGGCCTCAGCCATGCGTAATCGATCTGTCATAATGGGATTGACGGCGCGCCGGGACGCCTTATTCTCACTTTCAGCATAACCGTTGCCGGGCAGCTATTTCTGTCCGGCTTTTCCGGAACCATATAATACTCAATTTGAGTATAACGGAGGACCTAGAGCGTGCTTGAAACCGTCAGCCCCGCCGCTCGCACGTCGCTACCCCTACCAGAGCTTTACAGCCGCGTTGAACGCCACATTCCAGCAATTGAATGGCCTGTTCTGGCCGATGATATTGCCGCGATCCTCAAGCTGAAGCGCGAGAAGAACGCAGTCATCCTGGCGCACAACTACCAAACCCCGGATATCTTCCACACGGTCGGCGACATTGTCGGCGACAGCCTGGCGCTGGCGCGCGAGGCAGCGCGCACCGATGCCTCGGTGATCGTGCTCGCGGGCGTGCATTTCATGGCCGAAACCGCGAAGTTGCTGAACCCTGAGAAGACCGTGCTTATCCCCGACCTGAGGGCAGGCTGTTCGCTCGCCGAGTCGATAACCGCAGCCGATGTGCGGCTGTTGCGCGAGGCGCATCCGGGCGTTCCCATTGTGACTTACGTGAACACGTCGGCCGCCGTGAAGGCCGAGAGCGATATCTGCTGCACGTCGGGCAATGCCAAGAAGATCGTCGAAGGCCTCGGAGTACCCAAGGTCATCATGATCCCGGACGAGTACCTCGCCCGCAACATCGCGGCCCAGACCCATGTCGAGATCATCGCCTGGAAAGGCCACTGCGAGGTGCATGAGCGCTTCACGCCGGAGGATATCCGCGAGATGCGGGCGAACTACCCCGGCGTCACCGTGCTTGCGCATCCGGAATGCCCGCCCGAAGTTGTCGCCGAATGCGACTACACCGGGTCTACCGCCGGCATGGCCGATTACGTTGGCCAGAAGCGGCCGCACCGCGTCGTGCTGCTAACCGAATGCTCAATGAGCGACAATGTCGCGCTGCAATACCCGGACCTTGAGTTCGTACGGCCATGCAATCTCTGCCCGCATATGAAGCGGATCACACTGAAGAACATCCGCCATGCGCTCGAAACGATGAGCCACGAGGTCACGGTCGATCCCGAAATCGCCGACCGCGCCCGCCTCTCGGTCGAGCGCATGCTGGCGATCGGCTGAGACCGATGCACCGTATTCTCATCGAGCCGATCATCCGCGCCGCTCTCCTGGAGGATCTGGGGCGGGCCGGTGACATCACCACCGACGCGATTGTCGGAGAGGACACCCAGGCCGAGGCCCTGATGGTGACACGTCAGGACGGGGTGCTGTCGGGCATGGAAGCGGGCCTGATGGCTTTTGAACTGCTCGATCCCAGTGTGCAGATCGAGCGCGTCTGTCGCGATGGCGACCGCATCGAACGCGGTCAGACTGTCGCCCGCATCAATGGCCGCGCGCGCGCGCTATTGGCCGCCGAGCGCACCGCGCTCAACTTCACCTGCCGTATGTCAGGTGTCGCCAGCGCGACCCGGTTACTGGCTGACGCCGTCGGCAATCACAAGGCCAAGATTGTCTGCACCCGCAAGACCACCCCTGGCCTGCGCATCCTCGAAAAAGAAGCGGTGCGCGACGGCGGCGGGGCCAATCACCGCTTTGGCCTCGATGACGCGATGCTCATCAAGGATAATCATGTCGCGATTGCGGGAGGGGTCGGGGCGGCGCTCGACAGAGCCCGCGCACAGGCCGGGCACCTCGTCAAGATCGAGCTTGAAGTCGATACACTCGAACAGTTGGCCGAGGCGCTGGAGCATGGCGCCGACGCGGTACTGCTCGACAACATGGACCCGGACACATTGCGCCACGCGGTAGACCTGGTCAAAGGGCGCGCGATTACTGAAGCCTCGGGCCGGATAACGCGCGAAACAGTGCCGGCCATCGCCGCCGCCGGTGTCGACCTGATCTCGTCAGGCTGGATCACCCACAGCGCGCCGATCCTCGATCTCGGCCTCGACATCGACGCCTGAGAGACTCGACGCCTGCAGGTCAGCCGCGCGACGCGCCCACCGTGTCGGCCATCTGGGCGCCGCGCGCGCCGATCGGCTTATCAGGACCTTCCGTGCTGGTGCGCGCGGTCTGATGCTCCGTCTCGGCATTGAGCTTGCCGCCGATCAGGATAACGATGACCGACAGCCACATCCAGGTCATGAAGCCGATGACCGCCCCGAGGGATCCGTATGTTTTGTTGAAGCTGCCAAAGCTTGAGGCGTACCAGGAGAACAATGCCGAGGCGGCCAGCCAGGCAAACGCGGCGAACACGCTGCCCCAGCTGATCCAGCGCCAGCGCGGCGTGGCGCGGTTCGGACCAAACCGATACACGCAGGCAAAGACAAGTGCAACCAGCACCAGCATTGCCGGCCAACGAGCGTAATTGACCAATGTCGCGACGAACCCGGGAAAAAACGCCAGAACGACTGGAACGGCCACAACGCAGGTTATCGCAATGATCAGAAAAAAGATCATCGCCACCGTGAAGGTCAGGCTCACCGCATTGAGGCGGATAAAGCTACGTTCTTCTTTTTCCTCATAGACAACGTTCAAGGCGTCGAACAGCGCCTTGATGCCGCCATTCGCACTCCAAAGCGAGACCGCGAGCCCGAGCAAGAAACTCAAGCCCAGCTTACCGCCCCCCTGGGAAGCAACGCGGGTCATCTGATCGCGAATGACATCGATCGCGCCACCCGGCAGGATCCCGTTCATGGTATCAAGCTGTTTAGCGATCGTACCGGGATCGGCGAAAAGACCATAGATCGATACCAGCGCGCCAATCGCCGGAAACAAGGCGAGTAAACCGTAGAACGTGACCGCCGCCGCGTTTGCCAGGACCCGGTCGTCCGAAATCCCCGCGTAAACCCGCCACAGGATATCCTTCCATCCCCGCGGGGGTATTTCTGCCGGGGACTCTGCAGAGCGTCCGTGCCCGGGTTCCTGGGCTTCGGCTGAGTTCGCGATTTCTGCACGCCTCATACTGCCGGAACCGGCTTCTGCGGCTCGGTTAAAGTTGAGACGGCGCTCGCCTGAAGGGGTTTGGTCTTTGCCGCCATCACCTTCAGCCTGTCGGTCAGCCTGTCGCTCGAAAGCGGACGTGTCCCCATCTTGCAGATCGCTCATCTCGCTCGCTCCCCGCCGACCCCTCCCGACGATCATCGCGCTACTCAGGCCACAGTATTCTTCAGCATCCGTCCTCGGAAGCGCGCCCGAAACCACGATGTTCTCAGAATTCGTATGGTTAACCCGGGAAAGGGGAGCGCCGTTCCGGGGACATCATTCGTAAACTCTACAGTCATAGATTTCCTTTGTAGCGGCATGGACAAGGGGATTTCTGAAAATTCCGGAGACACTGGCAGCCGCCGCCCCGTTAACTCAAACGCGACCCCTCTGCTGCGGAGAATGACGTGGGAATTCTTGATAATCTGCTCGGCTCGGCGCTGTCCGATCAAGGTGGCGGCCTGGCGAACTCGCTCCTCGGTGCCCTCGCCACCGAACGAGGCAATTCCAATGCCGGAGCGCCGGCAGGTCTGACCGGTGGTCTCGGCGAGTTGGTGCAGCGCCTTGAGCAGGGCGGGCTTGGCGATGCAGTTCGCTCCTGGATCGGACCGGGCAACAACCAAACCGTAGCGCCCGACCAACTCGGCCAGGCGCTCGGGCCGCAAACCATCGAGCGGCTCGCGCAGAATACCGGCCTCGAACATAGCCAACTCCTGCCACTGCTGGCGCAGGCCCTTCCAGCCATCATCGATCGGCTCACCCCCAACAACCGGCTGCCCAGCGAGAGTGAACTCTCCCAGCAGCAGAACCCGATCATCTCGGCCTGACGCGAGAAAACCCGTCGGCGGACGGATCGCATTGCGGTGGACACGGAATCGCAGACGGCGGCACCATGCCACCGCTCCCAAGATGATCTCGTTGCTCGACACCGCGCGACGCTGTCGCAGGCGGGTTAGCGGAGGAGCGCTGGTACCGAAACCGCCAGCAATGTGATGCCCGAGACAATCAGGAGCGCCAAGACGAGCCGACGAAACGCGACGGGGTCGATGCGATGATAGAGGCGCGACCCCACTAGTGCCGGGAGCAGGATCGCTGGAATGACGATCGCGAAATCGCCCAGAACGCTGGGCGTCAACATCCCGCTCGCCGCATACATGGTCAGCGCAAGTGCCTGCATCGCGATGTTAAAGGTTTGAAAGACCGAACGCTGCATCAGGGGCGTCCAGGGGCGCAGCATGCACCACAAGATCGGGATCGGCCCGGTCAGCCCGGCGATTCCGCCCATCACCCCACCGATCCAGCCGATTGCCGCATCGGCCCATCGCCCGCCGGTGCTGATACTCGGCGGGTGGCGCAACAGCAGCAGCACTGGGCAGTAAATCAGCAGCAAGCAGCCGACCGCCATCTTGAACACGACAGGATCAAGGTAAGCGAGGATGCGCACCCCGATCGGCACGCCAACAACGCCGCCAACAATGAATGGCCAGGTCCGGCTCCAGTCAAAGCCGCGTCGCGCCGCACCGATCGACATCAGGCCACTGAGCATCGAGCCAAGCACGGCCATGGGGCCGACCATCTGAGGCGGCACCGCCGACGCCCAGATCGGGATCGCCACCAGGCCGAAGGCAAAGCCGGACAGCCCCTGGACAAACCCGGCGAGGCCCGCCCCCAGCAGGATGCAAAGCGTTTCGTTGCTCATCCCTGCCGCCACAAACCGGCACGACCCTCGCACGGGGCACAACGGATATGCACGCGTAAAGCGCGGGTGACACCCGGTGCCGAAGCCTGCTTAGATACCCTCGCGCCACTCAGGGAGCGCCGCTAATGTTGAACTCCGAGCCTCACTCACTTTCTGCAGTCGAACTGGCTCGCCGCGTCGTGCGCGGCCAGTTGACGAGCGAAGCGATCGTGCGGAGCTGTCTTGACCGCGTTCGCCAGCGCGAGCCGGTCGTGCGCGCCTGGGCCCACCTCGACCGGGAGCAAGCGCTGGCTGTCGCCCGCGCCAGCGATACGGGCGGCCGAAATGGCGTTCTCAAGGGCGTGCCGTTCGGCATCAAGGATATCTTCGACACGGTCGATATGCCCACCGGTTACGGCTCGCCGATCTATACCGGTTGTCGCCCGACTTTTGACGCCAGCGCCGCCGCCTTGCCGCGAGCCGCGGGCGGGGTTCTGATGGGCAAAACGGTCACCACCGAATTCGCCAACCGGCATCCCGGCCCGACCAGCAATCCGCACAACCGCAATCACAGCCCCGGCGGCTCGTCGAGCGGCTCGGCCGCGGCTGTCGCCGATTTCATGGTACCCCTCGCCATCGGAACGCAGACTGGCGGCTCGGTTATCCGCCCGGCCGCCTATTGCGGCGTCGTCGGGTTCAAGCCGAGCTACGGCCATCTCCCGCCCGCCGGAATGCACGCCAATACCGAAAGCCTCGACACGGTTGGCACGATGGCGCGCTCGGTGGAGGATACGGCACTGTTTCGTGCCGCGCTGATGGCAATCCCCTACGAACCGCCCAGTATGCCCGACCGGCGGCCGCGCCTCGCGCTATGCCGCACGCCGCATTGGGATGCGGCGCAGCCCGACGGCCAAGCGGTGCTTGAGGATGCGGCAAAGCGGCTGGCAACGGCCGGCGCCGAGATCATTGAGAGCGAGTTGCCACCTGAATGCACCGACATCTCGGCCATTCAGGCAACCCACAGCAATTACGAAGGGCCGCGCAATCACGCGCCGGAACTGCTGCGCCACGCCGCGCTGCTCAGCGACGACCTGCTGGAACACGGCAAGCTGGCGGCCGGCAACAAGTTATCTCTCGACGATTTTCGCCGGGCCTGGCGCGCTGCCGAGCGGGCCCGCGCTGCGGCAGGGCAATGGGCGAGCCAATTCGACGCAATCCTTACTCTGCCTGCGCCGGGCGAAGCACCCCGTGGATTGCAGCACACCGGATCAGCCGTGTTCAACGCGCTCTGGACCGTACTTTACGTGCCCTGTCTGACCTTGCCCGCCGGTACCGGCCCCAACGGGTTGCCAGTCGGGGTCCAACTGGTCGGCCGTCGCCACGCGGACAACCGGCTGCTCGAGGTCGGACTATGGGTGGAAAGCAAGTTGGGAGCCCGGGCATGAGCGCAGCGAACCAGCTATCCGCCGCCGCCGCGATCGCGCGATTGCGTGCCGGCGATCTGAGCGCCGAGGCCTTGATGCGAGCCTGCCTGGAGCGCGCCGCCGAGCGCAAGGACGTCAAGGCCTGGACCTGGCTCGACCCGAATCAGGCGCTCGCGGAGGCCCGCGCCGCGGATCATGCCGGCCGCCCCGGCCTCCTCGCCGGGCTGCCGCTCGGCGTCAAGGACATTATCGATACCGGCGACATGCCCACGCAGCACGGTTCGCCGATCTATCGCGGCAATCGCCCCTTTGCTGACGCCGCCTGCATTGCGTTGTTGCGGGGCGCCGGCGGCACGGTGATGGGTAAGGCAGTCACCACCGAATTCGCCAATCGCTTCCCTGGCGCCACCGTGCATCCGCACAACGCGGCGCATACGCCGGGCGGGTCGTCGAGCGGGTCGGCGGCGGCCGTCGCGGATTTCCAGGTACCAGCCGCGCTCGGGACCCAGACGGGCGGCTCGACGATCCGGCCGGCCGCATTCTGCGGCGTCGTCGGGTACAAGCCGAGCTTTGGCGAATTCAGCCGCAGCGGCATCAAGATGCAATGCCCTAACCTCGACACACTCGGCATCATCTGCCGCAGCGTCGAGGATCTACCGCCGTTGCGCGCCGCGTTGACGGACGGCAAGTTGCGGGAGATCGACCGCAGCACCGGTGCGCCGCGGATAGGGCTGTGCCGCACCCCAATCTGGGATCGCGCCGATGCGGTGACACAAGGATTGATCGAAAACACCGCCTCGCGTCTTGCGGCCGCCGGCGCCACGGTGACGGAGGTATCATTTGCCCCCGAATTCGCGAACATCCCCGAGCACCACCGCCGCGTCTTCACCTACGAGGCGGCGCGCAACTATGCTTACGAATACGAGCAGCACCACGACCTGGTGAGTCAGGTATTGCGCGATACCGTATTGCGTCCCGGCCGTGAGCTGCCGCACGCCGCCTATGTCGAGGCACTCGAAACTGCCGAGGCATACCGCCGCCACATCGACGACATCTTCGCCGATGTCGACGTTTTATTGGCACCCAGCGCGGTTGGCGAGGCGCCGCAAGGCCACGACTCGACCGGCGACGCCAGCTTCAACGCGATCTGGACGCTGGCCTGGACACCCTGCGTGACGCTGCCGGCCGGCACCGGGCCGCAGGGCCTGCCGCTCGGCGTGCAGCTGATCGGGCAGAGGTTCCGCGATGAAGCCCTGCTGAATGTTGCGACATGGGCGGCAAGTCGGCTTACCAATTGAGGCCGCGTCGGCCGGCCGCAACTGTGCTGCGGCTCGGCCTAGCCCTATTGCTGATGGCGCTGGGCGGCGCGGCGCGCGCCGAGGAGCAGCTCAACGTGCCGGTCGATTACCATGGCCAGCAGATCCAGCTCTTCGCAATCTTCGGCAAGCCGCCTGGCCCGGGGCCGTTCCCGCTCGTCATCGTCCTGCACAGCTGCTCCGGCTATTACGCCAATATGTCGGGCGGTTCGCTGCCCGGCTGGGTGGCGTTTCTGCAGCAGCAGGGTTACGCGACGCTGAAAATCGACAGCTTCACGGCGCGCGGCTATACCGAGGTCTGCGGCACCAACGCGGTGACAGCCCTCGAGCGGGCCGCGGATGCGCTTACCGGCGCCACTTTGCTGGCCGGCCGGCCCGATGTCAGGCTGGACCGCATTGCCGCGATCGGCTTCTCGCATGGCGGCGGGACGGCAGTGGCGCTGGCGCGGGATTTTCCGGAACTTCAGCCGCTGCGGCAGCAATTTGCGGCGCGCGGCGGCCGGCTCGTCGCCAGCGTGGGCGTCTATCCCGGATGCGGCCGGCCCGTCGGCAACCCGGTCATCGTGCCATTGCTGGCGCTGAGCGGCGACGGCGATGATTGGACGCCGGCGGCGCGCTGCCTCGCGCTGGCCAACGCCAATCCCGGCGCTCCGATTACGGTGCAGGTCTATCCCGGCGCCTATCACGCCTTCGATGTTGCGGGAGGAACGCGCTACAAGCTCGGCCATCGGCTCGAGTACAACGCTGCGGCGACCGCCGATGCGTTTCCCCGCGTGCAACAGTTCCTCGCGGGCTATCTCCGGTAAGATCGCCTATTCGGCGCTTGCCGGCATGCGGCGTGGGCAGCATGCTAGATGCTCCTCACCTTCCGGGAGTATCCCCATGATCTACGAATTGCGCGTGTACCACTGCGTGCCCGGGCGCCTGCCCGACCTGATCAAGCGGTTCGACACGATCACGCTTAAATTGTGGGAAAAGCACCGCATCCATCAGGCTGGCTTCTGGACCACGCTGGTCGGCCCCAACAGCATGGATCTGACCTACTTCCTGAAATGGGAGTCACTGGCCGAACGCGAGGAGAAGATGGGCAAGTTCGGCGCCGATCCGGAATGGCTCAAGGCGCGCGCCGAGACCGAAAAGAATGGCCCGATCGTCGCCTCGATCACCAACCAGTTCCTGGTGCCAACGTCATTCTCGTCAGTGAAGTGACGGCCTGAAGAACTCAGCGAGAGGAAAAACTGCCATGATCTATGAACTGCGCGTCTATCACACGATGCCCGGCAAATTACCCGACCTGCTGAAGCGGTTCGATACCATTACGCTGAAGATCTGGGAGCGGCATGGCATCAAGCAGGCCGGGTTCTGGACAACTCTGGTCGGCGAGTCGAATGGTGACCTGACCTACATGCTGCAATGGGAGTCGCTGGCCGAACGCGAGAAGAAATGGGACGCATTCCAGGCCGACCCGGAATGGATCGCCAAACGCGCCGAAACCGAAAAAGCCGGCCCGATCAACGCTCGCGTCGAAAACTCCTTCCTGATCCCCACCAGCTTCTCGTCGGTGAAGTAGTCCCCCTCGGTAAAGCCCCTTCTCCCCCAGTGGGGGGAGGGCTGGCGTGAGGGGACGCGACTCCTTCTGTAAGACCCTCACCCACCAGCCGCCAACGCGGCTGGTCTCCCCTCTCCCGCATGCGGGAGAGGATCTTTGCGGCAACTCAAAAATTTCGGGAGGAAGACATGGCCGATATTCGCATTCTCGCGTCCGATCTGGGATTTCCCGAAGGGCCGGTGTGGATGGCCGACGGGTCGGTGATCCTCGGCGAGATTTCCGGTAGGAAAGTCACGCGCGTCGCGTCCGACGGCAAGAAGACCGAGATTGGCAAGGCCGGCGGCGGCCCAAACGGCGTCGCGACCGGGCCGGACGGCGCGCTCTATGTCTGCAACAATGGCGGCGCGGTGTACGAGACGACGCCGAAATTCCTCTCGACCGGCCCCGCGCCCGATTACAAGACCGGGTCCATCCAGCGTATCGACCCGAAAACCGGTGAAACGCGTGTTCTGTACACGGAGTGCAGCGGGCACAAATTGTCAGCGCCAAACGACCTCGTCTTTGACAAGCAGGGCGGCTTCTACTTCACCGATCTGGGCAAACGCTATGCCTATCACCGCGACCATGGCGGATTGTATTACGCATTGCCAGATGGCTCGAAAATCACTGAGCTCGCCTACCCGCTGCTGAGCCCCAACGGGGTCGGCCTGTCACCCGACGAGAAGACGGTATATTTCGCCGACACCGAAAGCTCGCGCGTCTTCGCCTTTGATATCGAGTCGCCGGGCGTGATCAAGAAGGAGCATTTCCCGGCGCCCTATGGCGGCCGCCTGGTGTGCGGCCTGCCCGGCTTTCAGCGCTTCGACAGCCTGGCGGTCGAGGCCTCCGGCAATATCAGCGTCGCGACGCTGATGACCGGCCACATCACCGTAATCGCACCCGATGGCCATGTCGTGCGCCAGGTGAAGATGCCCGATATCTACCCGACCAATATCTGCTTCGGCGGCCCCAATTTGCGCACCGCCTACATCACGCTGTCGGCTTCGGGCCAGCTGGCCGAGATGGAATGGCCGGACCCCGGGCTGAAGCTGAACTTCATGTGCTGACGCTCCGCACGGCTACGGCGTCGTCGCACGACGCCGCATAGTCTATTACCCATGAGCCTCGATATCACACCCCCATCGCTTCGCGTTGGGGGTGTCCGGCTTCGTGCCGCCCTATGATCTGACAGTGGCGCTGATGCCAGCGTTCGGATAGCGGCCGCTACGGTTTCTTAAGTCGCGCTACGATCGACCGACATCGGCTTCGGCCATTTATTTCGAGGAGCACAAGGATATGAAAACGACGAGCGATCGCGTCTGCACGGCGGTGGGCATTGTCACCGCATTGCTGCTTGTGGCGGGCTCGACCACGGTATCGGCGGCATCGCGGCCGCAAGATGCCGCTGTGTTGCTGGCACAGGCGGCTCCGGCGCAACCCGCGGCTGACGCGGCGAGCCCGCCGCCCGCCCCTGCTGCCCAGCCTTCCGCAGCCGGCACGGCGCCGTCACACGGCCCGGCAGAGCTTGTCGAGGCCAGGATCACGCAGCTCCACCAACAGCTTCACATCACCGCCGAGGAGGAGCCGCAATTCAAGGCTTTCGCCGATGTCATGCGCAGCAACGCGCAGGCCATGCAGGCCCTGTTCCAGGAGCATGCCGGGCACCCCGACGCGACCGCTGTCGGCCAGCTCGACTGGTACGCCAAGCTTACAGCCGCGCACAGCGACGCCGTCAACAAACTGGTACCCGTGTTTGGAACTCTCTACCAGGGCCTGACAGCCCAACAGAAGAAAACCGCGGACACGGTCTTCGCTCAGCTTGAGCAGCGGCGCGAGGCATCTCGGAGCAAATGAGGCGATCCCGTTTTGGATTGTGTGCGTCCTCCGACAGCGCAGACGGGCACCTCAGGAGGTTACGATGAGCCAGGTTAGAATTCGGCAGGCGATGCTCTTTCTCGGCGCTATCGGTCTGAGCATTGCGGGATGGGCGAGCATCGATCACGCCGCCGCCCAAATCGGCTATGTGTGCCCGCCGGGCTACTATTACGTCGCAGGATATGGCTGCGAGCCGGCCTCGTATTTGTCCGGCCCGCCGGATTACATCTACCCGGATGCCGGCTTCGGCTTCTTCTATGGCGGTGGGTTCGGCCGCGGGCGCGAGGGAGGCTTTCACGGCGGTGGCGGGTTTCACGGCGGTGGCGGCGGGCATGGCGGTGGCGGCGGGCATGGCGGTGGTGGCCGCCGCTGAGAAGGTCTGCTACTTCCGTTCCATGTTCCAGAACACCGGGAACCCGAAGGGGATGACGCCCTTGAGGTCGGAGCGGTAGGCGGCCGGCGCGGAGAACTGCCCGCCGAGGACGTAATTGACATTGCGGTGAAAGGCCGCCTGTAGCTGATCGGCGAGCTGGCGCCGCTCCGCCAGTTCGGTGGTCACGGCAAAGCGCTTCAGCAACTCCGTCTGAGCCGGATCGCAGTACCATCCGGGGTTGAATTCGTTGCAGTTGGTTGAAATGGCAGTGTCGGCCAGTGGATTCACCAGATCGATGCCGTTCCAGACGATCGGAATGACACTCCACCCTCCCTGTTCGACGGGCGCGCGGCTCGTCCGCTTTTGCGCGACCGTCGAGAAATCCGATGTATGGATGTCGACGTTAAACCCCGCTTTTTTCATCAGGTCGGCATAGACGAGACCCGCCGAATTCAGCAATGCCGAAGTCGAGGCGTGCAATAACACCACCGGTTCGTTCTTGTAGCCGGCTTCCTTCAGCAATTCACGCGCATGCTCGGTGCCGGCATTTTTATACACGTCAGTACCAGCATCGGTCGTGCCCGGCGCGTCGCACATATAGATCGACAGGCACTTCTTCAGAAACATGTTGGGCGGCAGCCCGAGCGACGAGACGACGTCTTCCTGCACGATGGCGGCCTGCAATGCGCGGCGAATGCGGATGTCGTTGAAGGGCGGCGTCACGTGATTGATGCTGAGGATCTGCATCATCTGCTGCACGCCATGCTGCTCGGGTATTGTCACGCTCGGGTCGTTGCGCAACGCGCTGATAAAGTCGAACGGCACGACTTCCAACAGGTCCAGTTCACCGGTCTGCAACCCGGCCACCCGCATCGCCTGATCCGGGATGCTGATCAGCTCGACGCGGTCGACCTTGACCACCTTGCCGCCCGACAACCCCTCCGCCGGCTCGGAGCGCGGCTTGTAGTAAGGGTTGGGCGTGAAGACGGCCTTGTCTCCCGGCTTCCACTCCCTCTGGTGGAAGATGAAAGGACCGGAACCAACGATTTCCTTCACCGGGGTCGCCGGGTCAGTCGCCGCGATCCGCGCCGGCATCATCACCGGAATCGTGTTGCCCGGCTTGCCTAGCGCCTCGATGACAAAGGCAAAGGGCTCGTTCAGCTCTAACAGGAAGGTCTTGGCATCGACCGGTTGCATGTCCCTGGTCGCGGCCATCAATTGCTTGCCAAGCGACTCACGCTTTCCCCAGCGCTTGATTGAGGCGACGCAATCCTCGGCGGTGACCGGCGTACCATCGCTCCACTTCAGGCCGTCGCGCAGTTTGAAGGTGTAGGTCAGCCGGTCATCACTGATCTGCCACCCCTCCAGCATCTGAGGATGGTAGTGGCCCTCATTGTCGATGCCGATCAGTTCGTCGAACACCAGATAGGCGAAAACGCGAGTGGCGTTGATGGTGGAGACGATCGGGTCGAGAACGGTCAGCTCGGTGTTGAGCGAGGCTCGGATAACATTTTCCGCCCGTGCACCGGAGGCGTACAGCAAGATGCCCACAGCGAACGCCGCGACAAACCGCAAACATTTCATGGATACGCTACTCTCACGAGAGAGCGCCAACTGGTCTAACGACAGACGGCCGGGGGCGCAACAAACCGCGGATACCGCTAAGCCGCCTCGCCGCGGATGTGATCGTAGTTCTGCGAGCGGAACCACGCCAGGTACTCGGCCGACGTCATCGCCGGAAAACGCGGCGTCTCGCCCGCCACGGCGCAACTCGGCAGGCAATCGAGCCGCGTGTCCGGATTGGGGTGGAAGAAGTAGGGGATGGCATAACGCGGACCGGCCGACAGATTGAGGGCGCGATGCGGTGTCGACAGGAAGCGGCCGTTACTCCAGCGATGCAGCACGTCGCCGGTATTCACGACAAAGGCTTCCGGCGTCACCTGAGCCTCGATCCAGTCGCCTTCCGGGGTGCGGATCTGCAATCCGGGGACTTTATTCTGGGCGAGCAACGTCAGGAAGGTCGAGTCGGTGTGCGGCGCCAGCCCGAACTCGTCGGCGCCGTAACTCATCGGCGGGTAATGCGTAAGCCGCAGGCTCGTCAGCGGCTTGTCGCACAAATCCGCGAAAAAATCCGCCGGCAGGTCGAGAGCGCGCGCATAAAGTGGCATCAGCCGCTGCGCCAGTGCGTCCATCGCATCGTAATAGCGCAACACGCTATCGCGGAACCCGGGCAGGTCGCTTGGCCAGCGGTCCTCCGGGCCGGCACCCTCCGCGCTGCGCTTGATGAAAAAGGCCTCATTCTCGTTCGGCTTGCGCGCCTGAACAACCTGCGAGGCGCGGCTTGTGCCGCCGCGCAATGGCAGATAGCCACGCATGATCGCGTCGATCTTGCATGCCATCTTCGCATCGAGCGGCTGGCCGTGGAACCGCGCCGTCTCCGCAAAGGTCGCGTCGACCAATGACCACGGAATCCCGTGGTTAACGATCGTAAAAAACCCTAACGTCTGACAAATATGCCGCAACCTCGCCGCGGTCTCCTCCAGCGCCCGGCCATCGCCGGCAAATACGGAACCAAGATCGAGAACCGGGATGGTTCTGACCGGTATGTGAGTATCGGGCATTAAGCCAGCTTTCCACATGTTGAGACTGGTGCTCCGCAAGCCTTGTGCCAGCGTCACTGAGCGAGGAGACGGCGATTACTGCACATCCGCCGCGGGGTTGATACAAGCGCCGTTTCGCGGGACCAGCGTCGCTGCACTGCGGAAGAGCTTTAACGACTGCGTGCCGCTCGATTGCGGCAATCAGGCGTCGAGGCATCGGTAACCACCAACCCTGAGGAATTTTTGGTATCCGGACAAGTACGGGCTGATTTGTCCTGCCAGTTAACCAAATCTTAGCTAATGCACTGGATGCTAAAACGCGCGACGGAGCAAATGGGCGGGCCCATGGTTGTTTACCGGATAAATCATGTAGATCATGGCAATAATGTTTTTTCGTCGCAAGTAATTACAACGAATAACGAAAAGACGCTCATCGAGCAGACTGTAAAACATGAGAATCACGGTATAGGGGCCGGGTTCGACATCTGGGATGGCGACCGGCTTGTTCATCGGCATCGCAAGTGTTCTTCCCTACCGGTGTGTTGACCGGCGTGTAGTCGCAGTTGATCCGCCGCGGCGCTCGCTCGTCCGCCTGCGCTGCCGATCGCCCAGTGTCTGACCCACCACCCTCGCGACATTGATCGACAGCGCACTCCAATTCGCGCTAGTTACCGGGTGAACGTGATCGGATTGGAGCGAGAGGCGGCGCAATGCTGATCGAGATCATCTGCACCGGTGACGAGGTTTTGACCGGCAAGATCGTCAACAGCAATTTCAGCTATGCCGCGCAGAAGCTCGAGGATGTCGGGCTTTCAGTACGCTGGGGCACCACCGTCGGCGACGACCGGGAAACGTTGCTGGCGGCGTTTAAGCAGGCCGGCGAGCGCGCCGACGCGGTCATCGTCAATGGCGGGCTCGGGCCTACAGTCGACGATCTGTCGCAAGAGATCGCGGCCCAAGCGGCGGGTGTCGAGCTTGTGCTCAATGAGCAATGGCTGGTCACGATGGAAGAGTTCTTCCGCCGCCGCAGCCGCGTCATGTCGCCCAACAACCGCAAGCAGGCGATGCTGCCCTCGACCGCCGAGGTGCTCGACAACCCGATCGGGACGGCCTGCGGTTTTGCCCTCGATATTGGCAAGGCGCGCTTCTTCTTCACTCCTGGCGTGCCGCGGGAACTGCGGCGCATGCTCGAAGAGCAGATCATCCCGCGCCTCCTGGCGCGCAGCGGCACGCAGACAGCGATCCGCCTGAAGCGCTTTCATTCCTATGGCCTCGGCGAGTCGCATGTCGATTCATTGCTGAACGGCATCGAAGACCTCGTGCCGGATGGCAGCCTCAAGCTCGGCTTCCGCGCGCATTACCCGCAGATCGAGACAAAGCTGACGGTGCGCGGTAAGGACGACGCCGATATTGACGACAAACTGGCGCCGGTGGTCACCGAAATCCGCCAACGCCTCGGTAATTTCATCCTCGCCGAGGATGACGACACACTTGAGGGCATGATCCTCAAGGCGCTGGAACGCCGCGGCGGCTCGCTATCCTTGGTCGAAACCTTCACCGGCGGCCAGATGGCGGCGCGCATCGCCCCCCTGCCGGGTGCCGAAACGATCTTTCGCCGCGGTACCGTCGCCCGCGACACGAGCGAGTTGTGGGATAATTTCGCCCTGACCGAGCCGCGCGAAATAACCCGCGCCAGTGCCGAGGCGGTCGCGGAAGCGGCACGCCGCGATAGCGGCGCGACGCATGCGCTGGCTGTGCTGATCGATCTGGATGACGGCCCGGATAAGATCGATTTCGGCGGCACGATCTGCCTCGCGATCGCCGGCGATGGCGAGGTGCAATCACGCCGCTCGCGCATCCTGGGCGGCCGCGAATGGGTGCGTCTCGGCGCCGCCGAACTCGGCCTCGACTGCCTGCGCCGCTTCCTCTACGAGTTGCCGGTCACCGAACGCATCGATTTCGAACGCACCTGATCCCCGTCGGTGTCGCGCCGCGGATGTATCAAGCTCCTTACAATCCAAAGCAGTTTAAGCGTGCTGGGCGTTATCTTGCGTCCGGTAGGCTTCGACGGCTGTCGGAAGTGATGGTGGCTAATCAGATCCGATTGATCCGGTTGCACTCGACAACGATACGACCGATGGGCTGGGCGGGCCGCTGGCCGCCATTCGCGCGCGCTTCCGTGTATCGCAGTGGCTACCAGAAACGACGGCGCGAGGACCTCCTTCAGGCACTTCGTGATGCGCGGCGCGCGGTCGTTGGGAGACAACGTGGGTAGCGTTGAGCGGATAGGCGAACCGCTACCACCGGCAAGCAAGCGCCAAGCGGCGGCGCCCCTCACCCGGCCGCGGCTGCCGCCGCGTCCACCCTCTCCCCGCCAGCGGGGCGAGGGTTATTCATGCCGCCGCATCGCTCCCTCTCCCCGCGAGCGGGGAGAGGGCTGGGGTGAGGGGCTCGCGGTCACCGCCGCCTACCGAACCCAGCCAGGACATATCGGCATTCGTAATTCGGCGGTGATGCGCCCTATAGTGCCCGCCTCCCGGCAGTGAGCGGAGTGCGGCGCGTCCCTATGGCTAACACCAACAATAAAGCGCCGGGCGACGTCGTCCTGGTCCACACTTCGGATGTGCATGTCGATGACGATCGCATCGCGGCGATCCATGGCGGAGACGGCACCGGCGGGTTGCGCGATGTCATCGCCACCGCGCGCGGCTTCGACGCCGATATCGTCCTGCTCGCCGGCGACATCTTCGACAGCCATCAGGTGACGCCGCAGACGGTTGACCGCACCGGCAAGGTGCTCGCCGATGCGGGGCTGCCGATCGTCTGGCTGCCCGGCAACCACGACCCGCTGACCAAGGGCTCGGTCTACGACCGCGGCGGCTACCACCAGATTACCAACCTGGTGATCCTCGGGCTGACGCATGACCGCACGATTGAGTTTCCCGCGCTCGATCTGGAAATTTGGGGCAACGCGCATCGCGACTATCTCGATATGGTGCCGTTGCGCGAGCCGCCGCCGCGCAACCTGCGCTGGCACATCGCGATGGGACACGGCCATTACGAGCCGCCTGAGACCTGGCACAACCCGCTGCGCCCCTCGTGGCTGATCAGCGACGCGATGATCCGCGACACCTCAGCCGATTATGTCGCGCTCGGCCATTGGGACCGCGCCGCCCAGGTCGGCTGCGGCGCCGTGCCGGCCTATTATTCCGGCGCGCCGCACTATGCGAACACCGTCAATCTCGTGCGTTTGACCTCGGGGGGCGATGTCATTGTAACGCGCGAGAGCCTGCACAAAGAATGACGGCGGTAACACCAGCGGATCTATCACCCGGCATCGAACCGGCCCCCAGCCCCGACGCGTCACCCGCGCGACGCATCTCCCTGCCCCTGCTGTGTACGCTCGCCTGCGGGCTCGGCATCGTCACCGGCCTCGGCGCGGTGCTGTTCCGCGACCTCATCGGGTTTCTGCACAATCTGCTGTTTCTTGGGCTGCCGCAGGTCGGGTACGACGCCAACCTGTTCACCCCGCTGCACTGGGGCGCAGGCATCATCCTGGTGCCGGTCATCGGGGCCGTCATTGTCACCTTCCTCGTGTCGAATTTCGCTCCGGAGGCGCGCGGCCATGGCGTTCCGGAGGTAATGGATTCGATCTACTACAATGATGGACGCATCCGCCCAGTCGTCGCAGTCGTGAAATCGCTGGCCTCGGCGGTGGCGATCGGCAGCGGCGCGGCAGTGGGGCGCGAGGGGCCGATCATTCAGATCGGTTCGGCGATCGGCTCGACCATCGGACAAATTATCGCGATGACCCCAGGCCAGCGGATAACGCTGGTCGCGGCGGGCGCCGGCGCCGGAATCGCCTCGACCTTCAATACGCCGATCGGCGGCGTGCTGTTCGCGATCGAGTTGATGATGCCTGAGGTCAGTGTCACGACCTTCTTGCCAACCGCGATCGCCACCGGCACGGCGACATTTGTCGGCCGCCTGTTCTTTGGTTCGCAACCGGCTTTCCACGTACCGGCCGTAACGCCGCTCCCGGTTGATGCCACGACCGCGCTCGCCCTGGTGCTTTATGCGATCCTTGGGGTGCTGTGCGGGGTCGCGGCGACCGGTTTCATTCGCGGCCTGCACTTGCTTGAAGATGCGTTCGACCATATCGAAAACCGCTATCTGCGGCACATCGCCGGGATGCTGATGGTCGGCGTCCTGATCTACCTGCTGGCCCGGTTCTATGGCCATTACTTCGTCGAAGGCGTCGGCTATTCGACGATCCAGTCGATCCTGCTCGGGCAGATGACGCCCGCTCCATTGCTGCTGATGCTGTTTGTCGCCAAGATGTTCGCGACGTCGGTGAGCCTCGGCTCCGGCTCCTCGGGCGGCATCTTTTCGCCATCGCTGTTTATGGGCGCGACACTCGGCGCGGGGTTTGCCGCGCTTGTCGCGTTACTGCCGCTGCCGATGCCGATCGACATCCCGAGCTTTGCGCTGGTTGGTATGGGCGCGATGGTCGGCGGCGGTACGGGCGCTGTGATGACCGCCGTCGCGATGATTTTCGAGATGACGCGCGATTACGACATCGTCGCGCCGATGATCGTCGCGGTCGCCTTCGCGGTTGGCGTCCGCCGATTGCTGTCGCGCGAAAACATCTACACGATCAAACTGGTGCGGCGCGGCCACGTCGTACCCAAGGCGTTGCACGCCAACATGTTCCTGGTACGGCTGGCAGCGCAGGTCATGGACAAGGATTTTGTGCTGGCGCCCAGCGAGGGGAGCTTTGACGCGTTTCTTCGCGATGAGGAGCATCAAGGACGCATGCGGCACCTCCTGGTGACATCTGGCGATCGCATCGTCGGGGTTCAGCGGGTCAACACCAGCCTTCGGCGAGGCCTTGAAGATCTCGATACGGGCGTAAAGCTCGGGGAGATCGCCAACCGCCGCTTTGTCCTCGCAGGCGAAGGCGACATCGTCTTCGATGTGATCCGCCGCATGTGGCAGGCCGACGCCTTCATGGCCCTGGTCGTGCGCAAGAACGGGACCGCCCGCGCTGGCGATGTGCTCGGCGTTATCACCAAGGAACACGTCGCCGACTCCGTCGCCGCCAGCATTGCCCTCTATCCGGATTGACGGCTCGCCGCCTTGGCCTGCTAATTCCTTACTGAAGCCGGTGCCCGACGGCACACGTACAGCAGGAGGGAGAGGTCATGCCGCAACAGGTGCGCGCCATCGTCGTCGACCCGGCGGTTGATGGGAAACTAGCCATCAAACCCGTCGAGCTGCGCGATCCCGACCGCGACGAAATCTCTGTCCGCGTCACCGCAATATCGTTAAACCGCGGCGAAACCCGCCGCGCCCTGACCATGGCTGAGCCGGGATGGCGGCCCGGCTGGGATTTCGCCGGAGTGGTCGAGCAGACAGCGGCCGACCGTAGCGGTCCGACCGTCGGCTCGCGCGTCGTCGGCCTTCTGCCCTCCGGCGCGTGGGCGGAGCGCGTCAACTGCCGCTCGCATGCGGTCGCCGCCCTGCCCGATGGCGTCAGCGACGCCCAGGCCGCGACCCTGCCCGTGGCGGGACTGACCGCCCTCCACGCCTTGCGACAGGGCGGGTTGCTGCTTGGCCGCAAGGTTTTGGTGGATGGCGCCAGCGGCGGCGTCGGACACCTCGCCTGTCAGCTGGCGCAAGCGGCCGGAGCGCTCGTCTGGGGTCATGTCAGGCGACCGGAACAACGCGAGCAGGTCGCCCAATGGTGCGACGGGCGAGTGGTGGTCGACCGCGATCTCGGCGCCGCCCGGCAACACGGACCATTCTGGCTGATCGTCGACTCGCTGGGCGGACCGGCGCTTTCGGCGGCGCTTACCCTGCTGCAACCCAATGGGACCTGCGTTACGCTCGGCGTCTCCGACGCCAACACGGCTACCTTCGAAAGCCGCAACTTCTTCGGCACCGGCGGGGCGCGGCTTTATGGCCTCACGCTGTTTCACGAGTTGATGAGCGTCGAACGCGGCGGCGTCGGCCTCGCTCTCCTCGCCGATCTGATCGCGGCCGGCAAATTGCGCCCGCAAATCGCCGTCGAGGCACCGTGGAGCGATGTCGGCGGGATCGCCCGGCGCCTGATCGATCGCGAATTCACCGGCAAGGCGGTGCTGCACGTAGAATAACGCTGTAGTTAACGCAAGGGACGCCTTTCGCACAAAGCGCATTAAACTTTCTCACTCGATGGGCAATGCCATCAAAGGCGCCGCGCGCGTCGGTGATGCATCTTGCCACCTTTGCGGAATTCTTTGCGTCCTTCGCGCTTCATCCTATTTTCGGGAACGGCATGAACACCATCGATCTGAACGGCAAGACCGCGATCGTCACCGGCGCGGCGCGCGGTATCGGCAAGGCCATCGCAGAGCGGTTTGCGGCCTCTGGCGCGCGCGTCGCGATTTGGGACATGGACATGCCGGCCGCCGAGACAACCGCTGCCACCATCTCCGGCAGCATCGCGCTGCAAGCCGATGTCACGGAGCCGCAATCGATCACCTCCGCCCTTGCCGCAACCGAGGCGCGGCTGGGGCCGCCAGATATCCTGGTCAACAATGCCGGCATTTCCGGGCCAAATATGCCGCTCGATGAATACCCGCCAGAGGCCTGGCGCCAAGTTATCGAGATCGATCTGATCGGCGTCTTCAATTGCTGCCGCGCAGTGGTGCCGGCAATGCGGCGGCGCAATTATGGCCGCATCATCAGTATCGCCTCGATCGCCGGCAAGGAAGGTAATCCAAACGCCTCCGCCTACTCGGCCGCCAAAGCCGGGGTGATCGGGCTGACCAAATCGCTCGGCAAGGAATTGGCCGAGACTGGCATCCGGGTCAATTGCGTAACACCCGCGGCCGCCCGCACCGATATCTTCGCGCAGATGACCGAGGCGCAGATCGAATACATGCTGCCGAAAATTCCGATGGCGCGATTCGTTCTGGTCGAGGAGATCGCCGCTCTGGTCGCATGGCTGAGTTCGGAGGATTGCGCGTTCTCGACCGGCGGAGTCTTCGACATTTCTGGCGGGCGGGCGACGTATTGACCGCATAACCCTGATTTAGGGACGTTATCGCTGCGATTGCCGCATAATGTTTGCCTGGATTTGGTGTGATCGCAAATGCTCCTCCGCCTGACGATTTACTCTGCCGTCTTATTTGCCGGTTGCGCCGGAGTGGCGCTTGCCGCCGATGATCCGGTCGCGACCGCGCCCATTCCGCCCGCCAACCATCCCACGGTGACGCCGCAGAAGCCGCTCTTCGTAGCGCCGACTGTGCAGAAGCCGGCACCCGAGAGAACGACCGCCGAGAAGCCGAAGAAGCCTAGCGCGCCGTCATCTGCGGCGCCTTCCGCCGCGGCGGCGGCGACACCGCATAAGCCCGCCCTACCGAAGCAAAGGGTGGCGGTGGTGCATTCCAAGCCTGCCCCGATCCGGCACGCCAGACGCGAGCGGCGTCAGTATTACGCCCGGGTCTACACGGCGGAGCCCAGCCCCTACTATGAGGCACCCGAGGTGGAGGCCCCGCCGATGGCGCCTCCAGCCGGGCCGCCAGCCTGGTACAATCGCGGCGGCTTCCCGCCCGAATATCCCTATCCCGGCTTTCGCCGCTGGTAATCGCTCAGGCGGCGGCTGCGTGGCCGATCGACGCGGCCCTCTCCGCCAGGCGGCGAATGCGGCTCCAGTCGCCGGCGACGATAGCGTCCCTAGGGGCCATCCATGAGCCTCCAACCATCGGCACATTGGGCAGCGCGAGATAATCGGCCGCCGAACGTGCGTCGACCCCGCCGGTCGGGCAGAATGCAACGCCGGCAAAAACCGGCGCCAGCGCTCGAACGAAACTCACCCCACCCAGCGCCCCGGCCGGAAACAATTTCATGACGCACAGGCCCAGGGCGCGCGCCGCCATGATTTCGGACGGCGTCGCGACCCCGGGCAGGTAGGGCAATTCGGTCGCAAGCGCCGTGGCGGCAAGCTCCGGCGTCATCCCCGGACTGACGAGAAACCGCGCACCAGCCTGCGCCGCCGCCGCCACATCGGACGCCCGCAATAGGGTACCGGCCCCAACCGCCACCGCCGGCACTTCGCGTGCGATAGCGGCAATAGCGGCGCCTGCCGCCTGCGTACGAAATGTCACTTCGATAACCCGCAACCCGCCCTCGAACAGGGCGCGAGCCAACGGAACGGCGTCACCCTCCCGTTCGATCGTCAGAACCGGGATCACCGAGACGCCGCGAAACAGCAAATTCATGTCTGGGTCCTCCCTGCCGAGGAGGCATTGCCGCAGCTTATGCCAGGCATCGAGCGGATCGCAGGGGTTCACGCAAACGCCTGTCTTCCCGCGTTTGCCGATGTACGTCCGCGGTCACGCTCCTCGGAGGGCCGCCGAATCACGGTCGACGGGTTGACTTGTCTGGTATCGCCTTCTTCTATCGAGCGCGAAGACGGGTGGAGGAGGTACGGCGATGGAAATGCGCAGGCTCGGGCGAACCGGCATGGATGTGTCGCTGCTCGGTTTCGGCTGCGGCGCAGTAGGCGGGCTGATGGTCAAGGGCGACCCGGCCGACCAGGAGCGCGCGGTCAGCGAGGCACTCGATATGGGCATCAATTATTTCGACACGGCCCAGCAGTACGGCAACGGCCAGTCGGAAACCAATCTCGGCCGCGTCTTCAAATCGTTGCGGACGAATGCGTATGTCGGAACCAAGGTGCGGCTGCCGCCGACCGAGCCTGGCCAGATCGCGCAGGCTGTCGCGGCCTCGCTGGAAGCGAGCCTGACCCGCCTGCAGATGGATCAGGTCGATCTGTTCCAATTTCACAATGCCATCGTCAATGCCACCAATGGCGGCAATTTCGCCGCGACGCAGGTTCTGGATGAGGTGGTTCCCGCCTTCGAGCGCCTGCGCCGGCAAGGCAAGTGCCGGTTCATCGGGATTACCGCGGTTGGCGAGACCCCCGCTCTGCACCAGGTGGCCGATGCCGGCGTGTTCGACACCGCGCAGGTCAGCTACAACCTGCTCAACCCAACGCCCGGCGCAGTCGTACAGGGGGCATATCCGGCGCAGGATTTCAATGACCTGCTCGGACACACCCATGCCGCCAACATGGGCGTCATCGCGATCCGTGTTCTAGCGGGCGGCGCGCTGAGCGGCAGCGAAGAGCGGCACCCGCTCGGCTCGCCTCCACCCGCCCCGATCGGCTCCGGAACCACCTATACCCGCGATATCGAGCGGGCCCTTCGTTTCGAACCGCTGGTTCGGGAAGGCTACGCCGACAGCCTGGTTGAAGCGGCGATCCGCTATGTGATCGCACACCACGCGGTCTCGACCGTATTGGTCGGCTATTCGACGATGGACCACTTGAAATACGCCGCGCAGTCGATCGCGAAAGGGCCCCTGCCGCAAGCCGCGCTCAACCTCGTCACGGAGCTTCAGCGCGGATTTGTGGGCGAGACGCGCTGAGGGATCAATTCCGGTACACGGCGCTCGATAAACGCCGTGGCCTGGTTCATCGCGCGCGCGAGGGCGTCCGTACCGCGAGCCAGGCTTTCGAGCGGCAGAAACTCGACGCTGCCGATGCCGATCGTCTCAAAGATCGTGCGCAGGTAGGGGGAGAGGAAATCGGGCTGACCCGGCGGCGTTTCGCCCCGATAGCCGCCATGCGATGTGACGATGATAACCAGCCGGTCCGACAAAAGCCCGACCTTCCCCTCCGGCGTTGAGCGGAAGGTTCGGCGGATGCGGACGATATGGTCTATCCACGCCTTCAGCGTCGAGGGCACGGTGAAATTGTTCATTGGCGTGCCAATCACGACATAGTCGGCCGCCTCCAACTCGCGGATCAGGGCCTCGGAATAGGCGAAACGCGGATCGTCATCCGGTGTTGGCGACAGGATCGCGTCGTACAGATCGATCTCGGGGTGAGGCGGCGAATTGGCGGCAAGATCGCGCTCGATGATGCGGGCATCCGAGACCAGCCCGGCGATACGCCGCGTGACATCGCCCGCGACGCGGCGGCTATGCGATTGCGCGCGCGGGCTGACCAGGATTTGCAGGATCGTCGTCATGATGCGGTCTCGCGGCTAAAGCGAAGGGCGCGCGCCAGCAGCCCCTGACGGTGATAGAACCGATGCGCCAGCACGTTATCCAGTCCCGTATCGAGCACCAGCCGGGCACATCCCAGCCGCCTCCCCTCCGCCGCTACCGCATCCAGCAATCGTGCGCCAATGCCGCTACGCCGGGCCGCCTCGGTAGTCACCAGATCGTCGACATAGACAAAGAGGCCATGGATCAGGTTCTCCTCCAGCCGGTAACCGGCGAGCCCGATCACGGCGTCGTCACGCCACGCCGCCAGCAGGCGGTAGCGCGCTGCTTGTTGGCGCCTGACACGCTCGACCAGTTCGCGGGCGTCGGAAAGGTGCGCGCGCAATTGCACCATCACCGGAAAACAGGCGGCGATGTCGCTATCGGTTTCGGCATGGCGCATAAGTAAGGCGGCGCTCATGCCGCCGCGGCAATCAGGTGTTGGTACCGCATGCCGATGGCGAGGCGGTTCCATAGATTGATCATGCCGATCAGCGTCGTCAGATCGACCAGCTCCCTTTCGGAGAATTGGGCCCGCGCCGCTTTGTAGCAATCATCCGGGGCGTGGGTCGTGGCAATCAGCGTCAGGGCATCGGTCCACTCCAACGCGGCCCGCTCGCGAGCGGAATAGAGCGGCGATTCCCGCCAGGCGTTGAGTAGGTAGATGCGTTGCTCCGTCTCGCCGAGGCGGCGCAATTCCCGACTGTGCATATCCAGGCAATAGGAGCAGCCATTGACCTGGGACGCGCGCATCTTGACCAGCTCGATCAGCAGCGGGTCGAGCCCCGATTTATGGATATAGCCCTCGACCGCGCGCAGCAGCTTCATTGCCTCGGGAGCGGTGCTATAGGCGTCGATCCGGTGGGATTGCATGACAAACCTCCGAGCGTGTGTGCGAGCTCGGATCTAATCAACAGATGGACCATTCATAAGGGCCAAGTTAAGTTGTTCGAACTAGGCCATGTCATCGAGCGACGCCACGTTCGCGATCGACCGCTGCAGCACGATACCGCTGTTTCAACAGATCTATCGGCGCGCCCGAGCGGCAATCGAAGACGGTCGATTGCGGCCCGGGGAACGTCTTCCGTCGGCCCGCAGCCTAGCCGCCCAACTCGGCGCAGCGCGTGGCACGATCGAGACCGCTTATGCGATGCTGGCCGGCGAAGGCTGGATTGTCGCGCGTGGCGCCGCCGGCACGGTCGTCGCGCCGCAGTTGCGGCAAGCTGGTTCGACGGCATCAACCCTCACCTCATCGAAGCACGCCGGTGCACCGGCGTTACCGGCCCAGCAGGCTGGGTTGCTTCCGTTTCGCATGGGAATGCCTGCGCTCGATGCGTTTCCGCGCAAATTATGGTCGCGACTGATCGCACGCGAGGCGCAGGCGCTCAACATCGCCAGCCTCGCCCATCCCGACATCGCCGGCGAGCGGCAGCTGCGCGAGGCGATCGCCGCCTATCTGGCGATTTCGCGCGGCGTCGCGTGCCACCCTGAACAGGTGTTTGTGACAGCTGGTTATCAGGGCGCGCTGACACTGATTACCCGCGCCGTCCTCGAGCCGGGTGCCCCGGCGTGGTTCGAAGACCCTGGCTATTATCTCGCCCGCAACGCACTGGCCGCGGCGGGTACCCCCCTGGTGCCGGTGCCGGTCGATGATCACGGCCTGATCGTCGAACGCGCCCTCGCCGCCGCCCCGGACGCTAAGGCCGCTATCGTGACACCGGCGCACCACAGTCCCTTGGGTGTGACCCTCTCGCTGCCGCGGCGCCTCGCGCTGCTCGACTGGGCCAAGTCGCGCAGCGCGTGGATCGTCGAAGACGATTACGATGGCGAATTCCATTATCAGGGGCGCCCTCTGGCGGCGCTGAAAAGCCTCGACCGCGACGATGTGGTGATCTACGCCGGTAGCTTCAGCAAAGTGCTGTTTCCCGGTTTGCGGCTCGGCTACCTGGTTGCGCCAGAGAGGCTGGTCGCACGCTTCACGGCGGCGGCACTGACCATCAGCGCCGGACTGGGTCGGTTGGAGCAGGCGGTGGTCGCCCGTTTCATCGAGGAAGGGCATTTCGCGCGGCATCTACGACGCATGCGTCAGCTCTATGCGGCGCGGCGCGCTTCCCTGGCGCGAGCGCTGGTCGATGTGTTCGGCGATGGGCTCGTGCTGAGCCTGCAGGGCGGTGGCATGCACCTGCTCGCGTGGCCGGACGGCGGATTGGCGGACACCGAACTCGTGCGGCGAGCGGAAGCGCAGGGTCTGGCACCCTCACCTCTCTCGATGCACGCGATCGCGGCAGCCTGCAAACCCGGTCTGCTGCTGAGCTTTACCAACATTCCGGAAGATCAGGCCGAGAGCGCGGCACGCCGGCTGCTCGCCGCGCTTAAGCAAGACGCGGGCGCCGACTCTTCTGAGTCATGAGCAGCAACGCGCGGATAACGCCAGTACGAGACGCTCCTCCTCACTGAGCGTTTCGGCCGGGCCGTGGTGATGGCCGGGATGGTGGCCGTGGCTCAGCGGATCGGCGGCAGGCACCTCATCCGGCTCGGGACGTGGCAGTCCCTGTGCGCGCATCTCGGCCCGCCGCCCTCCGGTCGCCAGCCGATCAAGCATCAGGCCAGCGGCGGCAAACACCGCACCGTAGTCACGCTCAGCGGCTTCCTTCGAAACATAACCCTGCCGCACATCATTTTCGAGCGCATCAAGATCACGCTCCAGCGGTGATCTGTATCCCCCACCCCCGCCGGAACGCAGGATATAGGCGTCGCCCGAATGCAGCACCTGGTTGAACGCCTTGCCGCTCGGGAAGGTGTGCTCGTCCTGCTCAAAGCGGTGGATCGCGACGCCGTTGCCGGCTGCCGGCAAGCCGCCGAACAGCCCCCAGGGGCGGCATTTGACGCGGTCGATCTGAGCATTGAAGCGGATGTCGTGGCGCGCCTGCACGACCTGCTCGGTGCCAAGGCCGCCGCGATGCATGCCGGCGCCACCCGAGTCCGGCCGCAGCGCATAGCGCTCGACCAGTAGCGGGTATTTCGCCTCGACCTGCTCCGACGGGCCGTTATGCGTGTCGCCGTCATTCATCGCGATCGTTGCGTTCTGTCCGTCGCCGCGCCGCGTCGCGCCCCAGCCGCCGCCGATCAATCCGCCAAGATAGATATAAAAGCTGTTATCGCGCGGCCGCCTGCCGTTGACCCGCCCGACCACCAGATCGGCGTGGTGGCCCGCCATCACATGCTCGGGCACCGCCGGGCTCAGCGCCTTGAAGATCGTATCGACGATCGTCATCGGATAGGTCATCCACATGCGCATCGCCGCCGGCTTGACCGCGCTGACGACACGGCCAGGCGGCAGGATGACCTGCAAGGCGCGGAACTGCCCTTCATTGATCGGCAGGTCGAGCGGCGAGGTCAGGCATTTGAACGCGACGCCGCAGCAGGAATGCCCTGCCGTTTCGCCAGAATTGTAAAAGCCCGACACCTGGTTCGACACATCGGTCAGGTCGACAGTCATCCGCTCGCCGGCGATCTCGACGCGCACCTTGATCGGGATGCGCTGGCCGGCAGCGACACCGTCATCGTCCATAAAGGACTCGGCCTCGTAGACGCCGTCCGGGAAGGCGCCCACCGCGGCCCGCGCGCGCGCCTCGCTTTGCGCCATCATGTCGTCGATGGCGGCCAGCACCTCCCCGCAGCCATATTTGTCGAGCATTTCGAGAAAGCGCTTCTCGCCGGTCTTGACCGAGGCGATCTGCGCCCGCAGATCGCCCATCGCCCGCTCCGGCAGCCGCACATTGGCGCGCACGATCGCCATGATCTCGTCATTGACGACACCCTTCCGATATGCCTTGACAATCGGCATCTGCAGGCCTTCGGAGTAGATATCGGTGGTGATGCCGTCGAGCGTGCCGCCGATATCCGGCCAATGCGCCATGCAGCCGGAAAACCCGACCAGCCGACCCTGGTAAAAGATCGGCACCGAAAACGTCATGTGGTTGAGGTGGCTGCCGGTGATGTAGGCATCGTTGGTCAGCAGAATGTCGCCGGGCTCGATGCCCTCCGGCCCAAAATGGCGCAATTTGGCCTTGATCGTGTCGGCGATGCCGCGGATGAACATCGGCAGGCCGAGCCCGATCGACAGGATATTGCCCTGCGCATCGAACAGCCCGACCGTGAAGTCGAGCGCCTCGTAGATGATCATGTTGTAGGCGGTGCGCATCAGGTTGGTCTTCATCTCCTCGGTCGCCGCAATCAGGCAATTGCGCACGATCTCGGTAACCACCGGATCCGCCTTTACGGCCGCCGCGACCTCGCGAATGTCTGACACATCATTCATGCTGAACTTACCGCTCCGCCTTCACAGTGACAGCATAGCGCTTCATGCCGGCTTCCGCCGAGAGCATGAGTGGACTGCCGCCGAGGCTCGGTGATCTTAAGGAGCAGTCGGCTTTCCTCGCTGTCGTGCCTGCTTTCGTCGATGCGGAGGCATGGACGACGACTTAAAACCGATCCGTTCCCAGCGACCGCAATGTCTCGGTGAGCTGCAGCGACAGCGGCAGGTTGAGGAATTCACCCGTCGGTGTCGGCTCCAGAAACCACTTGCGGTAATCGGCCATAAAGGTGCCGGTCTGGGCCATCGCGGTGAACGCGTTTTGCACCAGTTCGCCCATTTGCGGGTCGTTTTTGCGGAACATTACGCCATACGGCTCATAGGTGATGAAATCGCCCACCACAGCCAGCTTGTCCTGCGCCTTGTTCGCGGCGACGAAGCCGGCAAGCAGCACGTCGTCCGTCGCGAACGCATCGGCCTTGCCGGACATCAGCATGTCGTACGATTCCTGATGGTCTTTGGCTGACTGGATCGTAATGCCGAGCTTGTATTTGTCGTTGAGCGCCCGCATCGCGGTTTCGTTGGTCGTACCGCTCGTCACCACCAAAGTCTTACCGGGGAGGTCCTGATACGAGGCGATGCCCGAACTGCGCTTCACCAGCAGCTTGGTGCCAGCAACGAAGATGATCGGCGAGAATCCGACGCTTTTCTGGCGCTCGAGGTTGCTGGTCGTAGAGCCGCATTCGAGATCAATCTTGCCGCTTGTCACGGCATCCATGCGGGTGTCGGCCGTGACAGCCTGATACTTGACCGCGATTGGGGCGCCGCTCAGTTCGCGGCGCATCTCGTCGATGATGCCGAGGCACAGATCGATCGAGTAACCAATCGGCGCGCCGCCCTGCCGCACAAACGAGAAGGGGAACGACGCCTCGCGGTAGCCGATCGTGACGGCTCCGCTGTCGCGCACTTTCTTCAACGTGCCGGTCAAGATATCCGGCACATTCGCGACAGCGGGAGGCGCCGTGTTGTCGTTCCCAATCGTATCCTCAGCCATGACGGGACGCAGGCACCCGACCAGCAAGGCAGCGCCTAGGAGAAGACTGGCGAGACGGCGGGTGAGCACGCCGGTTTGCATGAGCGTCGCCCGCCCGATCAGGCGGCCGCCGCTTGCGGCGTGGCGCCCGACGCCTCGTTATCGACGGCCGGTCCGAGATCCTTCTCGAACTTCGCGACCGCCGAGGCGGCAAGCGAATTTCCGATCACGTTGGTGGCGCTGCGGCCCATATCGAGAAACTGGTCGATGCCGAGGATCAGGAAAAGTCCCGCCTCGGGGATACCGAACTGCTTCAAGGTCGCCAGGATTACGACGAGCGAGGCACGCGGCACGCCGGCCACACCCTTTGACGTAATCATCAGCACGGCCGCCATCGTCAATTGTTTCGATAAAGGCATGTCGATGCCGTAGGCCTGCGCGATAAAGATCGACGCAAAGGTCGTGTAGGCCATTGTCCCATCGAGGTTGAACGAATAGCCGAGCGGCAGGACAAAGCTGGCGATGCGCTTCGAGACACCGAAACGCTCAAGCTGCTCGAGGATTTTCGGGTACGACGCCTCTGAGCTCGCGGTCGAGAAGGCGAGCAGGAACGGCTCACGCATCCGGCGCACGAGATCCATCATACGCGGCCCGATTACCAGGAAACCGACGACGATCAGGATGCCCCACAACACCAGGAGCGTCAGGTAGAAGCCGCCGAGGAACTTGGCGAAATTCAAAAGGATACCTGGGCCCGACTTGGTAATGACCGACGCGACTGAAGCGCAGACCGCGATGGGCGCCATCTTCATTACATAGCCGGTGATGACCAGCATCATGTGCGCGGCATTATCCGCGAATTCCAGCAGCGGCTTGCCCCGTTCCCCAAGCGCCATGATCGCGACGCCGGCAAACAGCGAAAATACGACGATCTGAAGGATTTCACCCTCGGCAAGCGACTTGAAGATCGATGTCGGCACGAGATGGTCGATAAAATTATCGACCGTAAACGCGCCGGTCGCGAGATTGGCGGTATTACCACCCTGATCGGCGATCACGATCCCGACGCCTGGCTGCAGCAGGTCAACCATGGTCAGCCCGAGCAGCAGTGAGATAATCGACGCGCTGACAAACCAGGCCATCGTCTTGGCGCCGACGCGGCCGACCGTCGCGGCGTCGCCCATATGGCCGATGCCGACAATCAGGGTCGACAACACCAGCGGACCAATAATCATCTTGATCAGCTTGAGGAAAACCGCGCTGACCAGCGACATGTACCTGGCGACGTCGGCAGCTGTTGCCTTGTCGGGGAAGGAGTAATAGCTGGCCGTTCCGAGGATGATGCCGAGCACGAGCCCGACCATCACGTATATGAAGTTCCGGTTCATCGTTCTCCTCTTCCGGCCGCGACCGCGACACGCTTGGCAGGTCAGCGAGAGACGCAACAACGATGCCGCACTTCTTGTCCGAAAGCGAGTATTGCGGCACTGCTATGACAATCAGTGGGTTTACTGCTGCACCTGATGCACGCGCAGACTCAGTGGGAGTGAAGGCTTTTTGTGCCTAGCTGCGGGCAATATCGATGATGAGGTTACCGAGTTCGTCCACGGTTAGCACGTCGCCGGGGTAGATGACCGTGGTCGAGGCATGCTCTTCAACCAGTGCGGGCCCGACAATGCGATTGTCCGCGAGCAATTCCGGCCGGCGATAGATCGGCGTCTGGACAAACCCCTGTTGCGCCGTGAAGTACACCGGGCGGCTGCCATGGGCCGCGGCGGCCGAAGGCGCCGTGCTGCCGCTGGCGATGCGGTCGAAGGGTGGCTTGTGCAACTGACCGGTGACGGCGCTGCGCAGGCTGACGATTTCGGCAGGCTCGGCTTCGGCGGAATGGCCGTACCGAATCTCATGGATCGCGTCAAAGCGGCACTTGATCCCAGCACGGTCTTCGTTGGTAAACAAATCAAGCGGCAACTCCACCGTGACGGCGTGTTCCTGGCCCACATAGCGCATGTCGGCGGCGCGGCTGACGCTGATCTCCGCCGGCACGATGCCGCTGCGCGCCACCGCTTCGCGCCCCTGCTGCTCCATCGTGCGGTACAGCTCCCCCATCGTCGCGAACGAGGCCGCTGCCAAAGGCGTGAACCAGGTGCTGACGAAATCACGGCGCAGATCCGACACCAGCATGCCAAAAGCCGAGAAATGCCCCGGGGCCGGCGGGATCACGACACGGGCAATGCGCAAATCGCGGGCGATCATCGCAGCATGCAAGGGGCCCGCGCCGCCATAAGCGACAAGCGCGAAGTCCGCCGCGTCGAGACCGCGCTCGGTGGTGACCCAGCGCACCACATGCGACATCTTCGTCGTCGCGATACGCAGGATGCCATCGGCCGCCTCCGTCACGCCGAGACCCAGAGGCGCAGCAACCCGGTCGTGCAATGCGCGCTCGGCAGCACCCAGGTCGAGCCGCATCTCGCCGCCGAGAAACCGGTCGGCGCCGAGCCGGCCGAGCAGCAGATTGGCATCGGTGATGGTCGGCTCATGGCCGCCGAGCCCGTAGCAAACCGGCCCCGGCTCGGCGCCGGCGCTTTCCGGCCCTACCCGCAACCCGCCGCCCGCCTCGACGCGCGCGATGCTGCCGCCGCCAGTGCCGACCTCCTGGATGTCGATCATCGGCATCTGCACCGGCAGCCCACTGGCGTAGCCGCCCATCATCGCCAAGCCGGTCATCAGCACCTTGCCCTGGTGGATGACGCCGGCCTTGGCGGTCGTGCCGCCCATGTCGAAGGCGATAGCATTGGCGAGGCCCGCCGCGTCGCACAGCGCCTTGGTCCCGATCACCCCGGCGGCCGGACCCGATTCGAGCATGCGAATGCACGAGCGCTGCGCATCCTCCACATCGAATAAGCCACCCGAGGACTGCACGATAAAGAAATCCCCGGCAAACCCCGCCTCGCCGAGATGCGAGCGCATCTCACTGAGATAACGCCGCACACGCGGCCCTACATAAGCGTTGGCCGCGACCGTCGAGGTGCGTTCGTACTCGCGATATTCCTGCGACAGCTCGTGCGATGCGGTGACGAACAGCCCCGGACATGCCGCCTCGGCGATCTCCTTGGCACGCCGCTCATGCGCGGGGTTGCGGTAGGAGTGCAGAAACAGAATCGCAACCGCCTCGACGCCGCCATCCACCGCCTGGGCGAGCACGTCGCGCAATTGCGCCTCGTCCAGCGGGATCAGCACCCTGCCCTCGGCATCCATACGCTCGCGGATTTCGTAGCGGCAGGCGCGCTCAATCAGCGGCACATGCTTCTGGAAGAACAAATTGTAGCTTTCCGGCCGGTTGACCCGGCCGATCTCGTAGATGTCGCGAAACCCCTGCGTGGTGATCAGCACGGCGCGCGACCCGCTGCGCTCCAGGATCGTGTTGATCGCGACGGTCGTGCCGTGGAGGAAGAGTTGCGCGGCGGCAAATGACGAACCCGCCTTGTCGACCCCGCCGGCAATGCCATCGACCAAGCGGCGCGGCGTCGTCAGCGTCTTACCCAGCCGCAAGCCGCCGCTCGCCTCGTCGAATACCGCGACATCGGTAAAGGTGCCGCCGACATCGGCGGAGAGGCGCGTCTGAAATGTCGCGGAACCAGCCACGTCCAACTCCGTCAGAATAACGCTGGGCACGCCACTTGGCCCGATCAGTCAAACCGGTTCAAGGGCTTGTTTGCGGGCGCTCGGCGTTGGCGGGAGCGCCGGCCGTCCATCGATCCAGCGCCGCCAGAACCCGCTCACGCGCTCCAGCCTGGTAGGCGCCGCCGTGGCCTGCCCCGTCGACTTCGATCAGCGTCTTCGGCTCATTCGCGGCGGCATAGAGCCGGCGTGGCTCTGACAGGGGAATACGGTCGTCAGCGGTGCCGGCCACGATCATCAGCGGCGCCTTCACCTTGCCGATCTTGCTGATGGAATCGAGCGGATCGCCAAGTAAAAGGCGATAGGGCAGCGGAAATGCGCCGGGCTTGTCGAGCAGGCTGAGAATTGAGCTGTAGGCGGAGTCCAGCACCAGCCCGGCGACCGGCCGTTCGCACGCCAGTTGCACCGCCACGCCGGAACCAAAACTGCCGCCGAACACGGCGATTCCTGCGCCAGGCTCCACCCGCGCGATAAAATCATAGGCGCCGCGTGCGTCGGCGTAGACACCGGCCTCGCTTGGCACTCCAGTCGAGCCTCTATTGCCGCGGTATTCGACCCCCAGGGCACCCAGCCCGCGCGCCGCGAGATCGGCCAGCACCGGCGCCATCACCGACAGATCGACGCCGCCATTGCCCAACAGCAGCAATACCGCGCCACGTCCAGGCCGTGGCGGCGACCACCAGCCGCTCAGCCTCTCGCCGTCATCGGTCGGAACACTAACCGCGGTGAACCCGTGCAATCCGGCCGCCTCGGGCGTCACCGGAGCACCGCCGGTAGCGACAAACACCTGTACGTGGATCGCGAACAGCACGCAGATCACGCTATAGACGCTGCACACCGTACCAAGTGCCACGATCATGACGAGGCGAATAAACCGCATCACCCAGCGGCGCTGGCCAGACGTCGGGTGTCCTATCGCAATACCGGAAAGACGTGCTCGCCATCAGTGCCAAGCGGTAACGGCAGCGCGCTGTCGGCCTCGCTCGGATCTAACGGGCCGTAGAGATGCGGGAACAGAGCACCGCCGCGCGATACCTCCCAGCGCAGTCGGTCAGCCAGCCGATCAGCATCCACCACGATCAGCAGCAATCCGGCTTGGCCGGCGCGATGCCGCCGCGCGCTTTCGACGATCGTTTCGGCGGTCGAGAAATGGATGAAGCCATCGCGCCGATCGTCCGCCGTGCCGCCATAATGCCCAGCAGATACCGCTTCAGCCCATGCCTCGGCCGGGCACATATGATAGATCATGCGTGTCATCCGGCCAGCCTAACGGAACCAGACTTCAAGGACAGCAGATAACAAATGCGTTGCCGGCAAAGTGACGCCATTACAAGCACATAAGGACAAGTCATGCCCGATGCCGGGAATCCCCGGAATACAGCCGTTCGATTGCGCGGCCACTACATACCCAAGGAGAAGTTCAAGCTTGATCCGAAGCGGCCTGAACGGTTCCGGCTGCGCCTGGCGCGCTACGTTGTGCTGTCTCAGGACATCAGCCAATGGGCCGGCGACGCCGCCGCCCAAGGCAAGACACTATCGGTTCTGGATGTCGGCTGCGGCTGGGGACCGTTGCTGTGCCAGCTTGATGCCGAGCCGCATTTCGACAATATCCGCTTTTCCGGAGCCGATATCTTTGATGACGTGCGTTATCGTCGCGAGAGGTATGACGAGTTCTTCGCCGGCGACCTGACCCAGGGATACCCCGAGATCGCCTCGGATCATTATGATGTCGCGGTATGTGAACAGGTCCTCGAGCATCTCGACAAGCTCGACACCGCGCTCAAGACATTGGAACGCGTCGTGCGGCCTGGCGGCATCCTGGTTATCGGGGTCCCGATTTTCATCCCCCCGCTGCATCTTGCGCGCAAACATCTGGTGCCGCGCTTTGGCAAACTGATCGGCCATCCCGAAAGCGCCAGCCACCAGCAGGCGTTTTCGCTCAGCTCATTCCGCCGGTTGTTGCGCGGTCATCCCCGACTAACCCTGGTCAAGGCGCGCGGCTTCCGCATCATTTCCGGTGGCCTTCTGCGCCCTCTTGAAAATTATGGCTGGTGGTGGCAGCTCAACCGGCGACTTGGCGACGCGTTCCCGGCTTTGTGCATCGAAGTACAGGTCATTCTAAAAAAGGCGGCCTGACAAAGGCAGAGGGTTTGCCCGCGATGCGTCACGGCGACAGCCGCACCGTCGCCCGCGCGCTGCGCCCCTTGGCATCGATGACCGTTAACCGCACAAATCCGACATCCCGCGGCTGCCAATAGACCGGGCGGTGCGGTGGGGTTTGCGGCAACGGCCGGCCATCCACCAGCCAGTGCAATGGAGCACTGCCGCCCGCCGCTTCGAGTGACATGCCGCCGCCGTTCCAGGCGACCACCGCCCCGTCTGGCGGGTAGAGAATCTTCGGGCCGCCGCTATCGTCGCTACCGCCTGTTTCGCGCTTGCCGGGATCGAGGCGGCGCAGCGCCGGCGGAAGGTCACGGTGCGCGACGCGCATGACTCCCGGCGGCGGCTCGGTCGCTCCCCGCGACGCGGGTGGCCCGAGAAGATCTGCTGCTTTGAACAGCACTGGGGCGGCCGTAATCCGACCGCTGCGGCCCGGCAGCGGCGTACCGTCGGGGCGCCCGGCCCAGACCGCGATCGTGACTTGCCGGTCATATCCTACCGCCCACGCGTCGCGGAAGCCGTAGGAGGTCCCGGTCTTGAAGGCCAGCTGGCGGCCGTGGCGCACCTCCGACGGCAGCATCCCGGGCGGCGGCGGCGCACCGGCCAGGATGTCATTGACGTACCAGCCCGCCGCCGGTCCGAAAATCGTCGTACCCGGCGTTTTCGCATCGGCGGCTAAGACATGCAGCGGAGCCACCTCGCCGCCATGCGATAAGCCGACATAAAGGGTAGCCAGGTCGTAAAGCGTGATCCCGGCGCCCCCCAGCGCGATCGCCAGTCCCGGTTCGGCATCGTTTCCCGGAAGTCGCAGGTGTATGCCCGCAGACTCCAGCGCGGCAATAAAGCGTCCAGGGCCGAGGCGTTCCAGCACCGCCACTGCGGGCACGTTGAGTGAGTATCGTAGAGCCTCGGTTGCGGTGACCTCCCCCTGGAACTGGCCGTCGAAATCACCCGGCGCGTAGTCGCCAAACTGGCGCGGTCGATCGTCGAGCACCGTCTGCGGGTGAATCAGCAGCCGATCGAACGCCATTGCATAGATAAACGGCTTCAGCGTCGATCCGGGGGAACGCACCGCCTGCGCCATGTCGAGGGTGCCGCGACGTGCCGCCGTGGTGAAATCGGCATTGCCGACATAGGCAAGCACCTCGCGCGAGGCGTTGTCGATGACCAGCGCGGCGAGGCTGGCCTGCGCGTCGAGCGGGCTCAACTCGCGTCGCAACAAGCCTTCGAGACGCACCTGCAGCGCCGCGTCGATTGTTGTTCGCAGGTTAGCGGCTGACATGTCGGCGACGTGCAGCCGCTTGGCGAGATGCGGTGCCAGAAATGGAAGAGGAATGCGACGGCTGGGGACGGGCTCGGCACGGGCTTCGTCGAGCGCGGGGGCGGTAATGATGCCGGCCGCATGCATGCGGGTGAGCACGCTATCTCGCGCCCGCTGCGCCGCTTCTGGATGGCGGTCAGGCCGCAGCCGCTCAGGAGAGCGGGGAATGGCGACGAGTAGGGCGGCCTCGGCAGCGGTCAGCCGGCGCGGTTCCTTGCCAAGATAAGCGAGACTCGCGGCGCGCACGCCTTCGAGGTTTCCGCCAAAGGGAGCCAGGGTTAGATAGAGTCCGAGCACTCGGTCGCGACCGGCATCACGTGTCAAAGCTAGCGCCTCGCCCATTTCGGCCAGCTTGGCCGGCAGCGTGCGGGGACGGCGCTCAAGCAGGCGCACCACCTGCATGGTCAAAGTCGAGGCACCGGATACGACATGCCCGCCTCGCGCCAACTGGCTGAATGCGCGCATTGCCGCTAACGGATCGACCCCTGGATGAATCGCGAAGTGCCGATCCTCGGCGGCGATAAGCATACGGATGTACAGCGGGTCTACCGCCTCGCGCACCGCTTGCAACCGCCATCTACCGTCACTTGCCAGGAACCCGCGGAGGATCGAGCCGTCTCGCGCCAGCACGACGCTGGAGAGATAGCCTGCCCTAGTCAGTATCGGCGGCGGCAACAGGAAATAACCGCTGGCAATTCCCGCGGTCGCAACCAGACCCGTCACACCCCACCATCTACGCGGCGTGAGGCACCTCGCGATCCAAAAGCGCCCTCGCGCCCAGATATGGCTTAACGTGCCCAAACCCCTATCAGCCGCCGTTACGCACCACGGGCCTCCACCTGTAATTGATTATGAAAGAAGGGTACCGGCCGCGGCAAGACGGGGGCATGGCCAGCCCGGGTAAGCGTATTGCGGCCGCTTCAATCGCGCGTTGGTTGCCGGAATGTGGCAAAGATGCTGGCCGTAACGGTCGCTTCCAGCTATATCAGCATAGGGGGAACAGACGTCCTAGCCGCTGGCTGGGGCGCTCGCTCGCTATGGGTTGGCAGGGAGGGAGCAGGTGATTGGCTAGGCGAAAGCAGGCTCGCGAGCGGTGAGGACCGACACATTTCTCGCGACTGGGATCGCACCTATCGGCAGGAACTTCGCGCGATCATTCCTGGCGCTATCCGCTCTGATATCCGTCGCGGCTTGCGCGGCGATCGAGCCGCCTCCGCCTGTGGCAGCGGTCGCACCTCCGCCGCCCGCTGTGGCCCCCGCCTATGTACCGCCACCGGTCGACACCTCAAACCCAGCCTCGGTCCGCGCCGAAATCGTGCGGTATTTCAGCCATAAGGGCTACCAGCGGGCCCATGTTGACGCGCTGGTGGCGCATGCCCGCATCGAAAGTGGCTTCCGGCCTTGCGCCAGCAATGGATCGAGCCTGCGGTACCTCTACCAGTGGAGCGGCCGGCGGTTGCAACAGCTCGACCGTTTCGCCGAAGCGCATGGCCGTTGTCCCTCACTGGAGAAACAGCTGGCCTTTACCGACAGCGAGTTGCGGAACGAGCCCAATTACGCGTGCTTTCTCCAGGCGACTACCGAATCCGGAGCGTTGACCGCCTTGCGCCGCGGCTTCGGGCACGGCAGCTGTTGAGGACTATCTCGCCGCCCCGCATACCGAATGCGGCGCGTCACCCGGCTCATAGCCAGCCGATATCGCCTCGTCGGGCGTGAGCTGCGAGAGACCTGTCAGGCGGTGCTGACAGGCGTCATCGAGCAGCTTTTGCGGCGATCGTTTCAAAAGCGAAATATCCCATATGCGCGCGGTCTGATCGGATGATGCGGTTACGGCACGCTCGCCATCACGGCTGAATGCCGCCGACCAGACATATTGCTGATGATCGCGCAATACGGCGATCGGCGTGCGGCTCGCGATGTCCCAGATTCGCGCGGTGGTATCCGCCGATGACGAGATCAGCCGGGTCCCGGCAGGGTCAAAGGTGACGTTGAGGATCGGGCCGTCGTGGCCGCGAAGCACCGCGAGGTTCTTACCGGTCGCGGCATCCCACAACCGCAGCGTCTTGTCGCCGGAGCCGGTGACGATCTGAGTTCCATCGGGACTGAAGGCGGCAGCACTGACCGGCGCCGCGTGGCCTCGCAGGATCAGCAGGTTCGCGCCGGACTGGACATCCCACACCTGTGCCGTGGTGTCGCGCGAAGCGGTGACGACGCGATTGCCGTCCGGGCTGAACGCAGCTCCCCATACCTCATCGCCGTGGCCACGCAACTCCATCAGCTGTTTGCCGCTCTGCGCGTCCCAGATGCGGGCGGTCTTATCGGCTGAGGCGGTGACGATGCGGCGGCCATCGGGACTGAACGCGGCCGCCTGCACCGCCGCCGTATGCCCTTGCAGATTCAACAGCTCCGCCCCGGTTTCGACGTCCCACACGCGCGCGCTATGGTCATCCGAGGCAGTGACAATGCGGTGACCGTCGAGGCTGAATGCCACGGAATACACCGAATCCTGGTGGCCGACGAACGAGCGGATCTGGCGGGCTGTGCCGCTGTCCCACAAGCGCACGCTGTGATCGGCGGAGGCGGTAACCACCCGCGAGCCATCATGACTGAACGCCGCCTTCATCACATTGCCGGTGTGGCCGCTCAGGACGGTATAGGGCGGCGCAACGGTCCAGATGCGCGCCGTGCGGTCGCTCGACGCCGTAACCACCCGTCCTCCATCCGGAGAAAACGAGGCGGCGGATACGGCATCGCTGTGACCGCGCAGGATTGCCAGCGGGGCGCCGGTCAACGCATTCCACACACGCGCCGTTCGATCTTCCGACCCGGTTACGATGCGCGCGCCATCACGGCTGAATTGCGCGCTGTACACGACATTCTCGTGCCCGCGCAGCACAGTCAGCGGAGCGCCCGTCGCGGCATCCCAGAGGCGGGCGGTGTGATCCCAGGCGGCAGTCACGATGCGCATCCCGTCAGGGCTGAACGCTGCAGCGGAAAGGCGCGCTTCGTGACCGTTAAGTACCATGATCTGCCGCCCGGTCGCGGCATCCCAGACGCGCGCCGTCTTATCCCAGGACGCGGTGACGATGCGCGACGCGTCCGGCCCAAACGCGGCGGACATGATCGACTGCGTGTGGCCCTTAAGCGTCACTATCTCGGTCTTATCGCGAATGTCCCAGACATGCGCGGCACTATCTCCCCCGGCCGTCAACAGCCGCGTTCCGTCAGGGCTGAATGCCACCGACCACACCGCGCCGTCGCCGCCGCGAAACGCGCTGATCAGTGCGGCGGCTTTTACATCCCATAGTCGCGTCATGCCGTCCGCCGATGCTGTCGCCAGCTTGGTTCCGTCGGGGCTGAATGTCGCGGCCACGACCGGCTTGCCATCGGCGTGCAGCTCGGCCACCTCTGTCCCAGTGGCGGCATCCCAGAGGCGCATGGTGCCATCCGCCGAGCCGGTGACTACAAGTTTGCCGTCGGGGCTGAAACTGGCTGCGTAGAGCCAGCCTTCATGACCGCTGAGAACCGTCTGCCAAGCGGCCTGCCACATGGCCGCGGTCAGTTCAGCCCGGGCACGCGCGGCGGCAAACGGGCTCGCTGCGCCATCGCCCGCGAGCCGCGCCCCGGCAACCGCCCAACGCAGACTGCCGACAAAATCGCCGCGTACGCGGTCGCTCGACGATAGCTGCGTCAGCAAGATGGCCTGCTTATCGGTGAGAGCCGCCTGCTTGGCGTTCAGCCTGGATTGCTGAAACCCCAGCGCTGTCAGCACCACCACCAGGAGCAGGCCGCCGGTGATGATCCAGCGCAGCCTGCCCGACCGCGGCGGCTCGGCGGCGATGCGCGGTTGATCGAGTGACAGAAAGGCGAGCGGAGGGGCGGCCCGTTCAGCGTCCGGAGGCGGCTGAGCGTGCGACGCCGCAGAGGATGCGGCCATCGCCGCGACGGTATCCTCCCATTGCCGCTCGCGATCCTCCATCTCGCCACGCAGCTGGAGCAGCGCGCGCTCATGCTCATCGCGCTGGCGGGTTGCCGCGGTGACGGCATCGCGCCCTCGCGTCTCGAGCTCCTTCAAACGGTGGCGTAATTCTGCGAGTTCGCGCTCGCGGGCCTGTATCTGAGCGCGCTCGGTCAGCTCTGTGATGGTGGCACTTGTATCGGATAGTTCCGATGGTGGCGGCAGGGCTTCGGGCGACGTTACAACGGCGGGCGCCTCGGCGGAGGGTAAACCGGGGCGGTCGTTGGCTGCATTCGGGTCCGCCAATGCCGCGCCGAAACCAACAAGTTTTGGCACGGAGACCGAAGCCTCACCGGTGATGTCGAACGCCGCGGGCGCGTCCGCGCGGGCGACAAGAGCATCGACGATGGCATCCCGCAGGAAATTCGACCCGGATGACAGCCGGGTGCCATCGATGCGATCGCGCGCCTCGTCGCCCGGCGGATCCGCGTCGGCGGGCGCGCCGCTTTGCGCCAGCCAGGCGGCGGCAATGGATCGATTGAGCGAGTTCTCGGGGGCGTGATAATCCGGCCTAGCCGGTGCGGACGCTCGCGCCGCCGCGCCGGTGAGCGAACTGCTCAGTCTTTGCGAGCCCGAGCGCCGCCGATAGCGACCCTGTAACATGCTTTATTTTACCAGAACCCTCAGCGGGCAGGTCTGACGAACCGGGCCGGCACCGCGCTGACGGTGCCGGCCGTGCTTTTAAGACAGCCGGGTTTAGCGCAGTTCGCCAACCTCGTTCCACACCGCGGCAACCGCCTCGCGTGCCGCCTTGGCCATCAGGCCGCTATCATTGGCGATCGTGGTCAGGCGGAAGCCCATGCGGATCATCCGCGCCGCATAGGCTGGCACACCGCAATGGATACCGGGGTAGATGCCGCGCTTGCGGCAGGCGGCAAGCAAAGTCTCGTACATGCCGAGCTGTTCCGAATCCTCGGAATCGAGCTTTGGCGTCTTGCCCAGCGAGAAGGCGAGATCGCTCGGGCCCACATAGATCGAGTCGATCCCCGGTACGTCGAGGATCGCATCGATACTCTCGACCGCCTGACGCGTCTCGATCATCGGAATGACCAGGATTTCGTCGTTCGCCGTCTTCTGGTAGTCGCTCGCGGCGCCGTACATCGCGGCGCGGATCGGACCGTTGCTGCGCTGGCCCAGCGGCGGATAGCGGCAGGCCGTAACCAGCGCGCGCGCCTCCTCGGGCGAGTTGATCATCGGGCAGATAATGCCGTAGGCGCCGCCGTCGAGCGCCTTGCCGATGATGCCGGGCTCATTCCACGGCACGCGCACCAGACGGGTGACCGGCAGCCGGTCCATCGCCTGAAAGCACTGCACCATGGTCTGGTAATCCTGCACTCCATGCTGCATGTCGACCGTGACGCTGTCCCAGCCGCACTGTGCCATGACCTCGGCCGAGAAGCCCGACGGGATCGCCAGCCAGCCATTGACCGCCGCCTTTCCTGCCTTCCAGCGTTCCTTCAGCTTGTTGTCGGCCATCTCAACTCCTTTCAGCAGGGGTTCCGTCCATCGGCATTGCGGGCCCGGTCGTCGGCCGCAGCGCACTGCCTATTGGAGGATTGGCCAGACCGCGTCAAGCTCGCCGCGAGAACCGGCTCAGCAACACAGTTTGCAAGGGACCTGAGGATGCTGGAGACACGCGAAGGCGGATGTCACTGCGGGGAGGTACGGTTTCGCGCGACGGTCGATCTCGATCTGCTGTCGCATTGCAGCTGCTCGATCTGCACCAAGAAGGGTATGCTGCATCTGCCGATCTTTCCGTCGGAATTCAGCTTGCTGCGCGGCAAGACCGCGCTGACGATCTATACGTTCGAGACTGGCGTCGCGCAGCATGTGTTCTGCCGGCACTGCGGCATCAACGCTTTCTATGTGCCGCGCTCGCAGCCCGACAAGATCACCGTGAACGCGCGCTGCCTTGACGGCATCGGCGGGCCAAATCTCCAGCCCCGGCGCTTTTTTGATGGCAAGCACTGGGAGGTTGCGCAGCAGCAGCGCATCGCGGCAGGCGGCCACGTTGCGCCAACCAACATGAACGGTGCCGAAACCTTGCGGAAAATTCTCGCGGCCTGTCCCGAATAAGCTGCGCTGTCAGGCTGGGCCGGTTTCCGAGACGACAGGGTCGGTGGTGACGTCGGGCGCGTAGGGTGGCCGATGCAGTCCGGTCGGGGACACCGTAAATATCTCATAGCCGGTCGCGGTCACCCCGATCGTGTGCTCGAACTGGGCCGACAGCGAACGGTCCTTGGTGACCGCGGTCCACCCGTCGCTCAATACTTTGACCTCGAAACGGCCGGCATTGATCATCGGCTCAACGGTAAAGAACATGCCTTCGCGCATGACCGGCCCGTCCCCCGGCTGGCCGTAATGCAGGATCGAGGGCGCGTCATGAAACACCTGCCCCACACCGTGGCCGCAAAAATCGCGCACCACCGAATAGCGGTGCCCCTCCGCGTAGCGCTGGATCGCATTGCCAATGGCACCGATGTGCAGGCCCGGTTTTACCACAGCGATCCCGCGCATCATCGCTTCGTAGGTCACATCGACGAGCTTGCGTGCCTTGATCGGGATGCGGTCGCCGACAAAGAACATGCGGCTGGTGTCGCCATGCCATCCGTCGAGGATCACCGTCACGTCGATATTCAGAATGTCACCGTCCATCAGCCGCCGCTCGCCTGGGATCCCATGGCAAACCACGTGGTTGATAGAGGTGCAGATCGATTTAGGGAAGCCGCGATAATTGAGCGGCGCGGGGATCGCTTCGTGATCGACGATAAAGCCGTGGCAGAGCCGATCGAGTTCGCCGGTCGTGACACCCGGCCGCACGTAGGACGTGATGAAATCAAGCGTCTCCGCCGCGAGGATCCCGGCCCGCCGCATGCCCTCGAATGCCGCCGGACCATGAATCTTGATCTGGCCGCTGCGTGGTGCTCCGCCGCCGCTGAGCCCCAGGCCTGCTATCAGATCCTGCTGCATTACCTGTGCTCATATCAAAAAATCGCGCGGCCCATTGCCCCGCGCCCTCCTTCCCAAAGTGGGAGGATCATGTCGCAATCGCAATCCTTAAGTGCCTCCCGCGCGGTTGTGCGCGATGTCTGGTTTGCCTATGAAAGAGCGATGACGGATTTCACCGAGAAAGGCACGCCGTGACCGAGGCGGCGCCGGCAACCGAAATTGTTACCGCTTGTGTCCTGATTATCGGCAACGAGATTCTCTCGGGGCGTACTCAGGATGAAAATATCGCGTTTCTGGCGAAAGGCCTCAACGAAGGCGGCGTCAGATTGCGCGAGGCTCGCGTCATTCCGGATGACGCCGAGACGATCGTTGCCGCCGTCAACGAGGTGCGGCGCAAGTATAATTACGTCTTTACCACTGGCGGCATCGGCCCGACGCATGACGATATCACCGCCGCCTGCATCGCCGAGGCGTTCGGCGTGAAGCTGATTCTGCATCCTGAGGCCAAACGTCTGCTGGAGGGGCATTACCCGCCCGGCGCACTCAACGAGGCTCGGCTGCGCATGGCGCATGTGCCGGAAGGCGCCACCCTGTTGCCAAACCCGATTTCACGCGCCCCGGGTTTTCGTATCGAGAATGTCTTTATCCTGCCCGGCGTACCGCAAATCATGCAGGCAATTTTCTCACAGCTGCGCCATACGCTGCATGGGGGCGCAAGAGTATTGAGCCGGAGCGTCAGTTGCAGCCTCGGCGAAGGCGCGATCGCCAATGGTTTGACCGCGCTGCAGGACCGTTATGCCGATCTGGAAATCGGCTCCTACCCCTATTTTCGTCGGGCCGATTTCGGAACGACGCTGGTCATTCGCGGTACCGATCAGGAGCGCATTCTGGCGGCGGTTGACGAGTTGAAGACACTGATCCGAAGCCTCGGGGGTGACCCGCAGGACGGCGCGGCCGAAAACTAGGGCTTAAGCTTGCGGACGTGGCGAAACGGCAGACGCAGCAGACTTAAAAACTTATT
>JAFAYW010000341.1 GCA_019240125.1 Alphaproteobacteria bacterium | reverse complement strand
GTTCTACGACCCGAAGAACTTCACCTTCCCCTCGGGCGCGCATATCGCCGAGGTCGAGATCGAGCCGGATACAGGCGAATTGACCATCGTCAGCTTTGTTGCCGCCGATGATTTCGGGCGCATCATCAACCCGATGATCGTCGAGGGGCAGGTGCATGGGGGGCTGGCGCAGGGGATTGGCCAGGCATTGCTCGAAGGTTGCGTCTATGACAAGGAAACCGGGCAGCTCGTCACCGGCTCGTACAACGACTATGCGATGCCGCGCGCGATCCACTTCCCCGAGTTCAAGTTGCAGACCAATACGACGCTGTGCACGCACAACCCTCTCGGCGTCAAAGGCTGCGGCGAGGCGGGCGCGATCGGTGCGCCGGCGGCGATCGCCAACGCGATTGTCGACGCCCTGAAGCCGCTCGGCGTGCGCCATGTCGAGATGCCGGCGACACCCGAACGCCTGTGGCGCACGATCCGCCAGCACCAGACGCGCATGGCCGCGGAGTAAAGGACAAAGTGCCCCTCACCCCAACCCTCTCCCTGCTCGCGGGGAGAGGGAGGGACCCGCGGCGACGCCGCGGGAGGGTGAGGGGCGAGAGGCGATGAACGTCGCCGCCACGAATTGAGGGAGAGGCCCGATGTACGAATTCGATTATCACCGCGCCACCAGCGTCGATGATGCGGTCGGCAAGCTCGCCGATGATGACGCCAAGCTCGTCGCCGGCGGCATGACCTTATTGCCGACGATCAAATTGCGACTGGCTAAGCCATCGCAACTGATCGATCTCGCCGATATCGCCTCATTAAAGGGCATCACGCAGGATGGCGACGCGGTCGTGATCGGCGCGATGACCCGTCATGGCGACGTGCATCGCTCGGATGTCGTAACGCGGGTCATCCCTTCATTGGCCGAGATGGCCGGCATGATCGGCGACCCCGCGGTGCGCAATCGTGGCACGATCGGCGGCTCGATCGCCAACAACGACCCGGCGGCGGATTACCCCGGCGCCGTCGTCGCGCTCGGCGCCACAGTGCGCACCAACAAGCGCGAAATCCCCGGCGACCAATTCTTCACCGGCCTGTTCGAAACCGCGTTGGAGCCCGGCGAGATTGTCACGGCGGTGCGCTTTCCGAAGCCGGAGGCCGGCAATTACCAGAAATTCCGCAACCCGGCCTCGCGCTACGCCATCGTCGGCGTTTATGTCGCGCGTACCGGCGGCAGCGTCCGCGTCGCGGTGACCGGCGCCGGCCCCTGCGTCTTCCGGGTGCCGGAGATGGAGGCGGCGCTTGGCAAATCCTTTACCCCGGATGCGATTAAGGACATCGCGATCCCGCAGGACGACCTCAACTCCGACATCCACGCCAGCGCCGAATATCGGGCGCACCTCGTCAATGTGATGGCGCGCCGCGCCGTCGCCGCCTGCGCCTGAGGGCCGCCAGAACGTGGCTGTCGGGGCGCCGGCCGGGCGGACGATGCGGCGGGCGATCTCGGTTCACAACAAGGGGCGGTGGCCGGACGAGGCGGCGGTCGACGCAGTGACGTTGCCCTATGTCGACCGGCATCGGCGCCGAATTCGCCTCGTCGCGGATTCCGGAACGCCATTTCTGCTCGATCTGGCACGTGCTCAACACCTGACCGACGGCGATGGTCTTGAGCTGGATAACGGCACTTATATCCGGGTACGCGCGGCGCCCGAGCCGGTGATCGAAATTGTCGCCGATACCCCTCTCGGCTTGTTGCGCATCGCGTGGCATATCGGCAACCGGCATCTGCCGGTGCAGGTGCTGGAGGATCGCTTGCGCATTCGGGCGGATCATGTGATCGCCGAAATGGTCCAGGGGCTGGGTGGCCAGATAAACCGCCTCGACGCGCCATTCGATCCGGAGATCGGCGCCTATGCCGGCGCGACTCCAGGCCATGACCACAGCCACTGAAACGCCGGTCTGTTCCGGCCTTTATCGTTTGCTCACCTGGCTGTCGCCGGCGTTTCCAACCGGTGCGTTCAGCTATTCGCATGGGCTTGAGGCGGCCGTTGCCTATGACGCGGTGCGTGACCGGGCAACACTGCACCGCTGGATCGCGGCGATCGTGGTGCAGGGCAGCGGCCGCACCGACACCGACATCCTGCGCGATGCCTACCGGGCGCAGGTCGCGGGTGATGCGCCGGGGGTCGCCGCCGCCAATCGGCGCGGCCTCGCCTATCGTCCGACCGCCGAGCTGGCGCTCGAAAGCAATCAACAAGGCGAAGCATTCCGAGCCACGTGGCGCGCAGCGTGGCACGAGGCGGCGCCCGACGCCATGCCTCTGCCCTTGCCGGACGGTGAGGCTGTGTGCCTGCCGGCCATGTTGGGAATGGCGACGGCCGAGGCAGGCATCACCCTGGATGAGGTACTGCTCGCCTATCTGCAGGCGCTGGCCGGCAATCTGGTTTCCGCCGGATTGCGGCTGGGGGTGATCGGCCAGACGGATGGGCAGCGCATCATGGCGGCGCTGGAGCCTCTGGTGTGCGCGGCGGCCGCTGCCGTTCTCGATCGCGACCCCGCGGATTTCGGCGGCGCGACTTTTGCGTTGGATGTCGCTTCAATGGCGCACGAGACCCAATACTCGAGGCTGTTTCGATCGTGACCAAGGCAAATCTATCGCGCAACCCTCTGCGGATCGGCATTGGCGGCCCGGTTGGCTCGGGCAAGACCGCGTTGATGGATCGACTGTGCAAGACAATGCGCGACCGTTTCGATATCGTCGCGATCACCAACGACATCTATACCCGCGAAGACGCCGAATTCCTGACCCGCAGTGGCGCCTTGCCACCTGAGCGCATTCGCGGGGTTGAGACCGGCGGTTGCCCGCACACCGCAATCCGCGAGGATGCCTCGATCAATCTCGCCGCAGTGGCCGAGATGCAGCGGCTGTTTCCGGCGGTCGATATCGTGCTGATCGAGAGCGGCGGCGACAATCTGGCGGCAACGTTTTCGCCTGAACTGGCCGATATCACGATCTATGTCATCGACGTCGCGGCCGGCGACAAGATTCCGCGCAAGGGCGGACCGGGCATCACCCGCTCCGACCTGCTGGTCATCAACAAGATCGACCTGGCGCCTCTAGTTGGCGCGAGCCTTGAGGTCATGGAACGCGACGCCCGGAAGATGCGTGCCGAACGTCCCTTTGTCTTCACCAACCTGAAGGCCGATGAGGGGACCACGACGATCGTCGAGTTTATCGTCAGCCAGGGCGGACTTTAGCTTTACTCGCGCTGCGAGCGGACAATCCGGCGATGATGTTGCTTCACATGGTGACGGGCGAAACGCACGAGATCGCGCCGGACTTGCGGGCGCCAGGGCTGGCGGACGAGGTAAGCTGGGTCGATATCCACGATCCGACCGCGCAGGAAACCGCCTACATAGAGCGCGCCACCCGGCTGCATATCCCCGGCATCGAAGAGCTGAGTGAAATCGAAAGCTCAAGTCGGCTGCGTGAAGAAGACGGTGTCCTTTACCTGAGTGCCACGCTGATCCACCGGGCACCTAATGACGAGCCTGTATCAAGGCCGGTCGGATTCGTGCTGTCTCCCGACAGATTGATCACAATCCGATTTCAGCCGCACGTCGCCTTCGCGTCATTTGGCCAGGCGGCGCGCGGTACTGCGGGCGAAATGTTTGTCGGGCTGGCCGAGGCAATCGTCGATCGGCTCGCCGACATTCTTGAGCATATCGCGGCTGAACTCGAATCGCTGTCGCATCGGTTGTTTCGATCGCGGCCGGTTGCCGGCGGCACAGCACACCGGCCGGCTCGCGAGACACGCGACTTGCGCGACATGCTGCGCCGGGTCGGGGCCAGCGGCGATCTCGTGTCGAGGATCCGCGACAGCCTGCTGAGTATTGCACGCATCGTACCCTATGTCGCGGGCACGGCGGGGTGGCTGCCGGAGGCGGTCAAGGCCCGTTTAGAAACCGTCCGTCGCGATCTTACCTCGTTGAGCGATTACGACGGTTACCTGATCAACAAGGTGCAGTTGTTGCTCGACGCCTCACTCGGTCTGATCAACATCGAGCAGAACGACATCATCAAGGTCTTGACCGTAGTTTCGGTTGTCGGTGTGCCACCGACCTTGATCGCCAGCATGTACGGAATGAACTTCAAGAACATTCCTGAGTACGACTGGGCATGGGGGTACGAATGGGGGCTGGCGCTGATCTTTATCAGCGCGGTCGTGCCGTTATTGTGGTTCAAGTGGCGCGGCTGGTTCTGACGATTTCGCCCCGGACAATCGCGACACAAATAACGCCCCCGGGTTTTCCGGGGGCGTTGCCATTAGAGCAAAGTCGCAATTACGCGGCTTGCTTCTGTTCGGTCACTTGCGGCGTCGGCTGGGCCTGGACCTGCGGGGCTGCCGGCGCGCCGCTTTCGATCTTGATGTTCCGCGGCTTCATCGCCTCGGGAACCTCGCGGACGAGATCGACATGCAGGAGCCCGTTATCCATGCTGGCGCCGGTCACCTTCAAATGGTCAGCGAGGCTAAAGCGCCGCTCGAACGCCCGCCGCGCAATGCCGCGGTGCAGATAGCGGCCGTTCTCGTCATCCTGACGCGCCTTGCCCGTCACGGTCAGCGTGCTCTCATGCACGACGATATCGATTTCATCCTGCGCGAAACCAGCCACCGCCATGGTTAGACGGTAGGCGTCCTCGCCGGTCTTTTCGATATTGTACGGGGGGTATGAAAGTGCGGTGCTATCAACGCGGGTTGCCGCATCCACCAAGCGGGCCATGCGGTCAAAGCCGATCGTCGAACGGAACAACGGTGAGAAGTCAAAGCGGTCCATAACCATATCCTCCTGTGAGCAACATGGGTCAGGCACTCACCCAATCGGGCTAAATGCCGGTTTCTATTTACGCGGCCCCAGAATTGGCGATCGCGTAGCCATGAGATAGTTAGGCTTGGACCCGGTTCAAGAGGATTTTAAGTACGAATTTGCACAGTCACCCCAGTCGCAGGGCGTCTCTGCACGGTTACTGCTGCTTCGTACCAAAGCCTTGAAAACGGCGATTGAAGCGCGCCAGCTGGCCGCCGGTATCGAGCAGGCGCTGCTGTCCGCCGGTCCAGGCCGGGTGGGATTTCGGATCGATCTCGAGGCGCAACGTGTCGCCCGCCTTGCCGTAAGTCGATCGTGTCTGGTAGCTGCTGCCATCGGTCATCACGACCGTGATCTCGTGATAATCGGGGTGGATTTTGTCTTTCATCGCTTCGGCCCAAAAAATCGAGCGCTGTATATAGCGATTTGCCCGGCATCACGCCAGCTTCCTCGCTCGCGGATCGTTTCTCAGCCAGCCGCGAGGCGCATGCTCAGGCTTGATGTCGATCGCGATGCTCTTTTGTTAACTGCGTTAGAGCAACCGGAAGGAGCAAGGGATGCGCGAGCCGGTCTTGGTCAAGGTATACGCCGGCAGCAGGCTCTACGACACGGCGCGGGCGCGTTACGTCAGCTTCGACGAGTTGCGCGAATGGCGCGAGCGCGGCGTGCGCTTTGAGGTGCGCCAGGCGGAAACGGGCGAGGAGGTATCGCACGTCCTGTTCGCCTGATCGCCCCGCGGCCTTGGCACCCGAAAATCAGGCCCGAAAATCAGGTCCGAGGATCAGCCAGGCGCGATGCTGTCATAAACCGCGCGCAGCCGCTCGCGGTCACGCCGTGCATCGGCTTCGCGCTCGCGCTGTTCCTCGATCACCTCGGGCTTTGCCTTGGCGAGAAACGCCGGGTTGGCGAGCTTCTGGCCCATCTTGGAGAGTTCGGTATCGAGGCGGCCGATTTCCTTTGTCAGCCGCGCTTTCTCCCGGCCGAGATCGATCACGTCGCCCACCCGCACGATCAGCGTCGTGCCCTCGACCACCGCCGCGATACCACCGGCCGGCGCCGCCTCGGCGTAATCTATATCGGTGACGCGCGCCAGACGCTGGAAATGCTCAGCATGCCGATCGAGCCGCTGTCGCGCCGTGGCATCCGCATCCTTGACCGAAAGCGCCAGCCGCGCCCCGGCGGGCACGTTGACCTCGGTGCGGATCGCCCGGATCGCCGAGATCGCCGCCACTACCCAATCCATCTCAGCTGAGATCGCGGGGTCGTGCAGCTCGGGCGGCAGATCGGGCCAGGCAGCCGAGATCAGCATCCCCGCGGCTTCGCCGCCGCTAAACTGCGCCCACACCTCCTCGGTGATGAACGGCATCACCGGGTGCAGCATGTGCAGCGTCTGGCCAAGGGCCCAGGCGGTCGTCGCCTGCGTCTCGGCGCGCGCCGCCGCGTCTTGGCCCTGCAGGATCGGCTTGGTGAACTCGAGGTACCAGTCGCAATAGGTGCCCCACAGGAAGTGATAAAGCCGGTGCGCCGCTTCATCGAAACGGAAGGCTTCGAGCGATTGGGTCACGGCGGCGGCGCAATCTTGCACGGCGCCGGCGATCCAGCGGTTGACCGGCAGGCGGCAATCTTGCGGATCGAACGAGGGGACCAGCGCGCATCCCGCCATTTCCGTATAACGCGCGGCATTCCACAGCTTGGTCGCGAAGTTACGCGAGCTTTCGACGCGGCTTTCGGCGAGTTTGATGTCGCGGCCGGGCGAGGCCAGCGAGGCCAGGGTAAAGCGCAGCGCGTCGCACCCAAAGCGATCGATCAGGTCGAGCGGATCGATGATGTTGCCGCGCGACTTCGACATCTTCTGGCCGCGCTCGTCGCGCACCAGCGCATGGATATAGACCGTGCGAAATGGCACATCGCCCATGAAATGCAGCCCCTGCATCATCATGCGCGCGACCCAGAAAAAGATGATGTCGAACCCGGTGACCAACACGTCGCCGGGATAGTAGCGCTCTAGTTCCGGGGTCTTTTCCGGCCAACCCAAGGTTGAAAACGGCCATAGCCCCGAGGAAAACCAGGTGTCGAGCACATCATCGTCCCGCCGCAACTCGACCGCACGGCCGTAATGGGCCGCCGCGTCGCGCGCCGCGTCGTCCTCGGTCTCGGCGACAAACACGTGCTCATCGGGCCCGTACCAGGCCGGGATCTGGTGGCCCCACCATAATTGCCGCGAGATGCACCAGGGCTGAATGTTGCGCATCCACTCGAAAAACGTGTTCTCCCACTGCCGCGGCACGAACTGGGTGCGGCCGGTCTCGACCGCGGCGATGGCTGGCTTGGCGAGCTCGCCGGCGTTGCAGAACCACTGGTCGGTCAGCCACGGCTCGATGATCTCGCCCGAGCGGTCATGGTGCGGCACCATCAGCGTGTGCTCATCGATCTTCTCGATCAGCCCCTCGGCTTCGAGGTCGGCAAGCACCTGCTTGCGCGCCGCGAACCGCTCCAGGCCGCGATACTTCTCCGGCACTGTTTCGTTTAGGTGCGCGTCACGGTCGAAGATGTTGAGGGCTTCGAGGTTGTGTCGGCGTCCGACCTCAAAATCGTTGAAATCGTGCGCCGGGGTTATCTTAACCGCGCCGCTGCCCATTTCGGGGTCGGCGTATTCGTCGCCAACGATCGGGATCAGGCGCCCGACCAGCGGCAATCTTACCTGCCTGCCGACTAGATCGGTGTATCGCGCATCCTCTGGGTGCACTGCGACGCCGGTGTCGCCGAGCATAGTTTCCGGCCGGGTCGTCGCGACGATGATGTGGCGGCCCGGCTCGCCCTCGACCGGATAGCGGATATGCCAGAGCGAGCCGCGCGTCTCGCGGTTGTCGACTTCGAGGTCGGAGATGACCGTGTGCATCACGGGGTCCCAATTGACCAGCCGCTTGTCGCGATAGATCAGCCCCTCGCGATACAGCGTCACAAACACCCGCCGCACCGCCGCCGACAGCCCGGCATCCATCGTAAAGCGCTCGCGGTTCCAATCGGCCGAGGCACCGAGCCGGCGGAGCTGGCGGGTGATCGTGCCGCCGGACTCCTCCTTCCACGACCAGACCCGCTCGATGAACTTGTCGCGCCCCAGATCGCCGCGCGTCTTGCCTTCGGCGGCGAGCTGGTTGGCGACGACGATCTCGGTGGCGATGCCGGCATGATCGGTGCCGGGCTGCCACAGCGTGTCGCGGCCGCGCATCCGCTCAAAGCGGATCAGGATGTCCTGCAACGTGAAGGTCAGCGCGTGCCCCATATGCAGGCTGCCCGTTACATTAGGCGGCGGCATCATGATCGTGTAGGGGCGCTTGTTGCCAGCGGCCGGCGCAAAGCAGCCCGCCCGTTCCCAGGCGTCGTAAAGCCGGGTCTCCACGGCTTCTGGATGATAGGTCTTGTCGAGCATGTCGGGGCAGCTTCCTCGCGGCAGGATCAGCCCGGATCCGCCGGTTTTCCTGATTGGTCGAGCGACAGTGCGGTGTCGGTGCGGACCATACGTTCAACGATTGCCGGCAAATGCGCGTCGAGCCACGCCTTCAGCATCGGCCGCAGCAACTCCGCGACCAATTCATCCAGCGTACGCGAACCTGCGTTAATGGCGGGCGGCGGCTCACTGTGCGCCGCGAGCGGTGCCGCGGGGGGCGGTGTCACAGCGGTCACTGTCGTCGGCGGAGGCGTCGCAGGCGGAGGCAGTATGATCACATCTTCCAGAGGTGCCGCCGCAGCTGCACGGATTGCCGGTGCGCTTGGTTCAACGATCGTCAATGCGGCCGGCCCGTCGCGGGGCCGCGGCTCTGACGGGCTGGTTGCGGGCTCGATCTGGGTGACGGCCGCCGGCTCGGCGGCAAGCGGCGGTTGCGGCCGGGAAACGCGGCCAATTGGGATCAGTTGCCGGACCGTGCCATCCGCATCGACGGCCTCGGTCAACTCCAGCACGTCCTCCGCCTCATCCGTATTCGCGGGGGCGTGCCTCTCGGGGCGCGAGGCAACGGGGCGTTCATCCTCGGCAAGGATGCGTTCGATCGATTGGAGGATCTCCGCCATCGAAAGATCCGCCGCCGATTTATTGTCCGACATGATACGAGCCGCCGCGCAGCGATTGTCGCGCCTAACCTATGCAACGCGGCGCCGCTTTGCCAGCGTGCGCGGCGATATCAGTCGCTTATTCCTTCAGGCCGCCGCCAAATCCGGCCCATTTATCCTTCACCGCCTTGTAATGCCGCTCCATGTCGTAGAGCTGGACCGGCAATTTCATCGCGGGTGCGATCAACCTTCCGGTAGCCGCCGCGATGTTGAATTCGGCGAGCGCCGCGTCGTGCTGGGCGGTGACCAGCTGCGACTGCGTCGTAAAGAGCTGCTGTTCAGCGATCAGCACGTCAAGTACGGTGCGCGACCCGACCAGGGCCTCTTGCTGGGTCCCTTCAAGCGCGATCTGTGCCGCACGCACCGCGGCGCCAAACGATGCTATCGCGGCGCGGGCAGCCTGCAATGTCTGCCACGCCTGGGTCACGCTCTGGACGGCGGCCCGGCGGCTGTCATCAACCTGGCTGCGACGTTGCCCGACAGTCTGCTCCGCCTGGCGCGTCTGCGAATAGACGGCGCCCCCTTCATAGAGCGGCATGGTCAGCCGTGCCGTGACGCTCGCCTGGTCCTCTCGTGATCCCATCAACGTCACCGATGGGGCATAGCTGCGGTTGAGATCGCCAACGATTGAGATCTGCGGCAGCAATTGCGAGCGGACGACGTCGATATTGTCGCGCGCGGCTCGCTCAGTGAACTGCGCCGAGATGACGTTGGGATTGTCATTGGCCGCCAGCGCCAGGGCTTCCTCTTGCGTTGACGGAAGTGCCGGCCGCTCGCGTGGCTGAATCAGCTTGCCCGGCGGGTGGCCGACCGCGCGTGTGTATTCGGCGCGGCTGACTTCCAGCGTTCCTTCGGCGTTGATCCGCTGTGCCGTCGCCTGCGCCAGCGACGACTCAGCCTGGGCAACGTCGGTTCGTGTCACCTCGCCGACGCGAAATCGATCGCGCGTCGCTTCGAGCTGCTTCTTCAGCACCTGTTCGTTATTACGGGCGACTTCGAGCAGCGTCTGGTCGCGAACGGTATCGAGAAACCCCTGCGCGACCGACTGAAAAACCGTCGTTTCGATGCCAAGCGTCTGCGCCCGGGTCGCCTCAACCGTGTTGATCGCCTGGCGGGTCTGGGCCTCGGTCTTGCCGCCGTTATAGACGGGCTGGGTGACGCTCAGATCGAGCGAGCGCGCATTGAAGGTGGAAAACGACGTCGGCGCCCCCGGGGCGCCGCTAAAGCCGGCGCGCTCATGCCCCCCAGCACCATTGAAGGTAACAGTGGGGCGCCAGCCGGAGAGCGCCTGCGGCACGGACTCGTCGGTCGCCCGCAGCGCGGCACGTTGCGCCAGCAACTGTGGGTTGTTGTTATAAGCGTAGGCGAGCGCCTCGGTAAGCGTCTGCGCCGATGCCTGTCCTGAGACAGCCAACAGCCCAGCCATGGCGACCCCGGTTAGGACGGCCCGCGAGAATCGCGGCACTCCACCGCCCCCCTTGTACCCCCTCGGTAGCGGCATCAACCCCTCAGAACACAAACTCCGGCCTTGCGACAAAGCCCGGAAGCAGTGGCGCACCAGCGTCAAAGATAACGCGCCGCGCGAGTGATCCGCCAGTACCCGTTATCAGCGTGGCACGTCCGATACCACCCTGTGGCCGTAAAACCACGGCGAGGCGCCCGCGCTCGCCCAGTTGATCGGTGATTTCGCTAGGGATTTCCTCGACCGCGCCGCCAAACAGGATGACATCATAAGGCGCATTCTGGCGACATCCCGCGCGAGCCGCAGACTCGACGTAAGTCACGGAACCAATGTGATGATCGACCAGGGCGGAGCGACCGATTCGCGCCAGCGCTTCGTTTTCCTCCACGGCGATCACTTTGCGCACCAGTTGCGCCAGCACCGCGGCCTCGTAACCGACGCCTGCACCGACCACCAGCGCGGTATCCTTCCGCTCGGGCGCGACGGCTTGCAGCAACTTGCCTGACACCATCGGATTCATCAGGAAACGGCCGTCACCAAGCGGCAGATCCGCATCGGCATAAGCGATCGAGCGCAGCGCCTCCGGGACGAACAGCTCACGCCGCGTTCGCATCACCGCATCAAGCAATCGTTCCTCGATGACCCGGTTGGGGCGCAGCTGGCTCTCGATCATATGCAGGCGGGCAGCCTCGAAAAGCGGCATCGCATCTCCCGTGTGCGCGCGACCCGGCAACTCAACCGGGGGTGAAACTTGCGCGCCGCTTATATAAGGCCCCACCGTCAATCACAATCACCTGCCAGCATAGCCCCTGCATCAGCGCCGGGCACCGCGCGACCTGGTCATCGCGGCATAGACCAGCTGGCGGGTCAGGTAGCGGTAATGCAGGCGCTGGTCGGGGGCCATCATCATGTTGATCATGACCAGCTGCTCCTGCGGGTCGATGTTGAAGGTCGTCCCGTGCACGCCGCCCCAGAAGAACTCACCGACCGAGCCGGGCACCGGCGAGTGCCCCTGCTTGTTGCGCACGCAAAAGCCAAGCCCGAACCCGTAGCCCATCTCTGGCACCGGGGCGAGCGCGCCAAACCGCGTTGCCGCGGTCTCGCCATAGTCGCAGCCCGGCGGCAGATGGTCCGATGCCATCAAGGCCACCGTCTTCGGCGCGAGCAGCCGCACCCCGTCGAGTTCGCCTCCGTTCAACAGCATCTGGCAGAAGCGAAGATAATCCGCCGCCGTCGATACAGCGCCGCCGCCCCCCGAGTGCCAGTTACACTCCTTCGCGACGTGGCGCATCGGTGGACGTGCCCCTGTTGCCAGGTCGGTTTGCGGCTCGGCGACGCGGTGCGCGCGCTCGCCGGTCGCGGTAAACCCGGTATCCACCATGTCGAGCGGCCCGGTGATGCGTTCGGCAACGAAATCCGCAAGCGTCTGACCCGAGGCGACCTCGACGACGCGGCCCAGCACATCGGTTGACATGCTGTATTCCCAGGTCGTGCCCGGCTCCGTCATCAGCGGGACCTTGGCGAGCTTTGCCGCCATCTCGGCATTGGTCTGGTTGTCGTCCATCAGATTGGCATCGCGCCACAGCATCTGCACCGGCGAGTCGCCAAACCCGGCATAGGTAAGGCCGGAGGTATGGCGCAGCAGATCCTGCACCGTCATCGTGCGCTCGGCCTTCCTGCGCGCGGTGCCCACTGTCATCTCGGCAAATTCGGGGATGTACTGCGCGACCGGCGCGGCGATTTCCAGGCTGCCATCCTCGGACAGCATCATCGCTGCGACTGAGGTCATTGGCTTGGTCATTGAGGCAATGCGGAAGATCGCGTCGGTGTGCATTTCGGCGCCGCCCTCGCGATCGCGATAGCCGAACGCCTCGTGATAAACGACCCGGCCGGCTCGCGCGATGATCACAACGGCACCGGGAATCAGCCGGCGGTCGACATCCTTGCGGATCACATCGCCCATGCGCTGCAGCCGCTGCGAGGAAAACCCGACCTGTTCCGGACATTCGGCCTTCGGCAATCCCAAACCACTCATGCAGCCCTCCACCTCTATCCGTCGGGTCAAGCTTAAGGCGTTTTAGTCAGCACCGCCCACATGTTGTCGCTGGTCGGGATACGGCCGCTCAGCCCAAAGCTGGCGCGGAAGCCGGCACTCGCCGCCATCGCGCGCAACGTATCCGGCGCAAAGTAATTGAGGTGATCGGGATATCGGAAACCGCACCAGCGCCGCCCCATCACGATCCGGTTGAGGGAACCATAGTTGGGCACTTTGACAACCGCAAAGCCCGCGGGCGTCAAGACCCTGTGCAGCTCCCGCAGGACCGGCAGCGGTTCCGCGTCGTGCTCGAGATAAGAGCGCAGAGATGCGGCAACAAAAAATCCCTCAGGGAGTTGCCGCAGCCCGTCGACACAGGCCGCGTTTATCGCGTAGCCGCCCCGCTCGGCATAAGCTTGGTGCGCGGAAGCCGCCAGGCTTGAGGAAATCTCGATGCCGAACGGGATAAAGGATGACGGGAAGCCCAGCAGCGCGTGGCCGTCGCCACAGCCGAGATCGATGACATTGCCGCCGCCTATCCGACCTACGGTGTAGTCGAGCATGGTCCGCTTTGGCAGCAGGCGCTTGCGAAATCCCGTCCGCTTGCTTGCCCGATAGGAAAACGGGCGAATTTTGGCGCGCCGCTCTTCCTCTATTTTGGTCGTTCGTTCCCAGGCCATCGTGCTGAATTGCAAGTCGTAGACCGGAGCGCGATCGATGTAGACGAAGCGGCACCCGGGGCACTGCTTGATGTCCCAGGGGTGGTGCGAGTAAGGACTCGCCGCGATATCATGATTGTCGCGATCGCAGAGCGGGCAATTTCGGCGGCGCACGGAAACGGCACCGAAATGTTCCGTCTCGACTTCGTCAAGCGAAGCCGCACTGCTCTGGCGGAATTCTAATGTGCTCAAATCGCGCCTGCCTCTTTCAACGACGCGATCTCGACCACTGAGAGGCCGAGCCAGTCGCCATAAACTGCCTGGTTGTGTTCGCCGATGCGCGGACTCGCCGCCGCCGGAGCCTTATCGAGGCCGTGCAGGCGCAAGGGCGAGGTCGGCACGGTAATCGGACCCAGTTCGGGGTGATCGATCTCCTGCAGCATACCGCGCGCGTGCATATGCGGGTCGGCCATGACCTCTGGCGCGGTGCGCACCGGGGCGCAAGGCACGCGGCTCGCCTTCAGCAACGCGAAGATCTGCATCTTTGGCAGTGTGCGAGTCCATTCCGTCACCACCTCGTCGATGTCGTCCATATTGGCGATGCGGTCGCGGTTGGTGACGAACCGCTTGTCGTGCTGCAATTCCTCGCGGCCCATCGCCTGGGTCAGGTTTTTCCAGTGGCCCTCGGTGACGATGTGGATGGCCACATGACCGTCGGCGGCCGGGTAGACATTATACGGCGCGGTGGACAGGCCGGCTTGGCGATTGCCGGTGCGCGGCGGCGGGTTGCCGGTGCGGTGGGTATATTCGAAGCTGGCGGCGAGGCTGGAATACACCGCCTCCTGCATCGCCACCTCAACGAGGCGGCCCTCGCTGCTATGGTCGCGGTCATACAGCGCGGTCATGATGCCGGCGTAGAGGTGAATGCCGCCCATGAAATCGACCAGTGTCGGACCCGCTTTCATCGGCGGTCCGTCGGGCGCGCCGGTGACGCTCATGATGCCGGAGGCGGCCTGGATCGTCAGGTCCATCGCCAGATTGTCGCGATCCGGCCCGGTAATGCCAAAGCCGGTGCCGGTGGCGTAGATCAGGCGCGGGTTGATCTCGTGCAACACACTCCAACCGACACCGAGATCATCCATCGTGCCGGGCGAGAAATTCTCCAGCAATACGTCGGCCCGCTTCACCATCCGGAACAGCAGTTCGCGGCCGCGCGGATGCTTGAGGTTGAGTGTCACCGCGCGCTTGTTCTGGTTCAGCATCGCCACCGGCAAGGTCGCGTGCTTTTCCGGCAGCGATTTGCGGCGCAACGGCTCGCCGTGCGGCGGCTCGATCTTGATGACATCGGCGCCGCCTTTCGCCAGCAGCAAGGTCGCATAGGGACCCTGATAAATCTGCCCGAAATCCAGCACGACCAACCCGGCCAGCGGCAACCGCGACATGCATCCCTCCTTATTGCGTCGTCGCTCCCAATTAAACGAGGCTCTTGCCTGGACTCCAGCTCGATCCGCGTTCAAACAGCCTTACCGATGGACGTCCTGATTTGACGACGCAGCTCGTGCACCAAGTTCGTAAATTCATTTAAGCTTGAAAATAACTTTCGTGATCGGCAAAAACTCATAACGTCGTTAAACGATTCCGACACTGCTTCATCGTTTTGCTCTTGATCGCATAGCTTTTCGAAAAGCGGCTTCTGTTCAGTTTTCAGTAAACGCAAGAGCTCAGCGGAGCGCACTTCTATCGAGGGTTGATCCACAACGCTAATCTCCCTCAGCTCGAGTACCTATTCGGATGGTGCGCCACACCCGCTCCGGGGTGGCGGGCATTTCGATGTGCCGCACGCCGAACTCTGATAGCGCGTCGACGATCGCGTTGATCACGACGCCGAGCGCCGGGGTGCAGCCGCCTTCGCCGCCGGAGCGGACGCCGAGACGGTTGGTCGGCGACGGCACCTCGCTGAGCGCGGTGTTCATGTGGGGGAACAACGACGCGCGCGGCATCGCGTAATCCATAAAGCTGGCGGCCAGCATCTGCCCGGTTTCGGGGTCGTAATGGCAGTCTTCGAGAAGGGCTTGGCCGACGCCTTGAGCGATGCCGCCATGCGTCTGGCCGTGCAATATCATCGGATTGACCGCGCGGCCGACATCATCGACCGCCGCATAGCCGACGATCTCGACGGCGCCGGTTTCGGGATCGACCTCGACCTCGCAGACCTGCGT
>JAFAYW010000156.1 GCA_019240125.1 Alphaproteobacteria bacterium | reverse complement strand
GTGATCGGCGTCCTATGGGCCGAGGGGGTGGTAGCCGAGATCGTGCTGTTTTGGTACAGCGCGGCGCTGGTTCGTCGGCTCGGGCCGACCGGGCTGATGGTACTGGGTGGTGTTGGGGGCGTCTTACGCTGGAGCCTGATGGCGTTTATTCCCGGTCTCGGCGCGGTCACATTGCTGCAATTGCTACATGCCGCAACATTCGCCGCGAGCCATCTTGGCGCCATGAATTTTCTCGCCCGCAACGTGCCGCCGGATGCGGCTGCCAGCGCTCAGTCGCTTTATTCAGCGCTCTCTGCTGGGTTCGGAAGCGGGCTCGTCATGCTGACGGCGGGTGCACTTTATTCGACCTGGGGCGGCCATGCCTATCTCGCGATGGCGGGATTGTCCGCGCTGGGGCTGATTGGCGTCAGTCGCTTGGCTGCCGCGGGGGGCGCGTCAGCGACCAAATCCGTATAGCGCGTTGTAGCCGTGGAAGTAATGCGGCTCCCCCTCGCTTGAGGAGCCGTAACCGGCGGTACTGCCGACTGCCGGCGTCCCATCTTGCCAGCGCTGGTAGGATGGCAGGTTTGGCGCACCGCATTGCTCGAGGGCGCCGCTCCGTGGATTACGGCATGCTGCCGCGTAGGTGTTCCCCGCTGCCATCGCCGTCCCTGCCATCAGGAGAGCGGCGGTCAACGCGACGCCATAAACTCCGATCAGATATCCCGTCATTACCGCCTCCGGAACCAACCCTCACCAGCCAAACAAGGCAAGCGACAGCAGTGTTCCCTGACGCGTGCTTCTAACGCCGCCGTGGCGCCTCGCCACAAAGCCGTGACGCCATCAAGACGCGGATCGCGGTGAGACTTTGACCTGAAGCCGATGCCAGCCGTGGCGCCAAGCGGCGCCAGGGCCAGGCATAGTTCGCGACGGCGTAAGCGAGGACGGCCTAAGCGAGGCGGATGGTTGCGGCCTCCGGGCCCTTGCGGCCTTCGGCGATATCGACGACGACGCGCTGACCTTCATCCAGGCTGGCCAAACCCGCCCGTTGCAGGGCTGAGGCATGGATAAACACGTCCTTGCCGCCGCCGTCGCGCACGATGAAACCGAAGCCCTTGGTTGAGTTGTACCATTTGACCGTGCCGCTTTCCTGAACGGTCGGTCCAGTTGGTCCACGATCACCACCTGGTCCACTCATACCGCCACCGCCAGATGCGAAACCACCGCCCGCCGGACGCGGCGGCCGTGCCGGCGCTCCCGTGCTGGTGTCGATGTTCATCACCTCGGTAACCTGCGGCCCGCGCTGCCCCTGGGCGACGCGCACTTCAAGGGTATCGCCGGGATTGACCGCGGTCGCGCCAAATCGGCCGAGAACGGTCGCGTGAAGGAACGCGTCTCCCGATCCGTCCGTTAGCTCGACGAAGCCAAAGCCCTTATCGGCCTTGAACCATTTGACAACAGCACCGATCGGGGGTCCCGAGGGCTGCTCCTCAAAGCGCGGTCTGCTGAACCGCGGTGCCGCGCCGAAATCGCGCGGCGGCGGCTCGAAATCCTCATCAAATCCGCGACGGCGCCGTTGCCGAAAATTCCGCTCTCTGTCCAAGTTACTCGTCCGATCCTGCACCCGGGCGTATCATGCCACAAATTAGCGGTCGAGGTGAACGGCCATCGTAAGAAAGCTCGCAACTGTTGAGCGCAACTCTGCGTAGACCCGGTCGCGTAGCTCGTCATATACACACAGCTATAACGCAAAAATCTTGTATTTGGGCGGGCTGCGCGCGACGTTACGGCCCATTCGAGAGGCTGCCCGAAGCAGGAGAACCGCCGTGAACGACGTCGCACCGTCCCGGTACAAATATATCGGCACCCGGCCCATTCGCCCGGATGGCGTGCCCAAAGTCACCGGCCGCGCAATGTATGCCGCCGACATGGCAATGGCGGGGTACATCAATGGGGCTATCCTGCGCAGCCCCCACGCGCATGCGCGCATCCGCAAGATCGATACATCGGAGGCCGAGAAGTTGCCTGGCGTGAAAGCCGTGGTGACAGCAAAGGATTTTCCCGACCATAAGTTCGAGTACATCGGTCCAGAACGCGTCGCGGTCAATTTCTGGCACGTGACCCGTAACGTCATGGCGCGCGAGAAGGTGCTGTATGAAGGCCACGCGGTTGCCGCGGTTGCCGCCACCAGCCGGCTGATCGCCGAGGAGGCGCTAGCGCTGATCGAGGTCGACTACGAGGTGTTGCCGCACGTCATCGATGTCGACGAGGCGATGAAGGAAGACGCGCCGCTGTTGTTCGAGGACATGATCACGCGGGGCGTCGAGCCGACGCCCAAGAAACCGTCGAATATCTCGAAGCGGCTCGATTTTGCCATCGGTGATGTCGAAAAAGGCTTCGCCGAGGCTGATTTCGTCATCGAGAAGGAGTTCAAGACGGCGGCAGTGCACCAGGGCTACATCGAGCCGCATGCGTGCTGTGTGCGGGTCGACGCCGATGGCCAGACCGACGTCTGGTCATCGAGCCAGGGACATTTTGTCGTGCGCGCGCTGACCGCGAAACTGCTCAACAAACCGGTCGGCGACGTGCGGTGTTCCCCGGCCGAAATCGGCGGCGGGTTTGGTGGCAAGACCGTGATCTATCTCGAGCCGGTCGCCGCGCTGCTGTCGAAGAAATCCGGCCGCCCGGTGAAGATCACGATGAGTCGCGACGAGGTGTTCAAGGCCACTGGCCCGACCTCCGGCGCCTCGATGTGGGTCAAGATGGGTGTTACCAAGGCCGGCAAGATCACCGCCGCCGACGGCATCTATAAATTCCAGGCCGGCGCCTTTCCGGGCTCGCCTGTGATGAATGCGTGCCTGTGCGCCTACGCGCCCTATGAGATCGAGAACCAGCGTTCGGTCGGCTACGACGTCGTGTGCAACCGCCCGAAATCGGCGGCTTATCGCGCGCCGGGATCGCCGATTTCGGCCTTCGCGGTTGAGAGCGTCATCGACATGCTGGCCAAGAAGATCGGCATGGATCCGGTCGAGTTGCGCCTGAAAAACGCGGCCAAACCCGGCACCCCGATGATCTACGGGCCGAAACTGGCGCATGGCGGCTATATCGAGACCCTCGAAGCCGTCAAAAATCACCCGGCCTATCAGAAGCCGCTCGGCAAGAACCAGGGCCGCGGGGTTGCCTCGGGCTATTGGTTCAATGGCGGCGGCGAGTCGAGCGCGACGGTGCAGATCAATGCCGACGGCACGATCACGGTGGCCAATGGCAGCGTCGATGTCGGCGGCTCGCGCGCCTCGATGGCGCTGATGGCGGCCGAGACGTTCGGCGTCGATTACAGCCAGGTCCGCTCTGTCGTCGCCGACACAGCGTCGGTCGGCTACACGCATGTGACCGGCGGCTCGCGCGTCACCTTCGCGACCGGCACTGCCGTCGTCGATGCTTGCAAAAAGCTGATCGACGAGATGCGGGCTCGCGCCGCGCTGATCTGGGATGTCGATGTCGAAGCGGTCGTATGGGAAGACGGCCACGCCAAGCCGTCGAGCAGCAATGTCGGCGATTTCAAACCGATGTCGCTGAAGGAGATCGCCGGCAAGGCTGCCGTGACGGGCGGACCGCTGACGTCGGCGGCCTCGGTCAACGCTGGCGGCCAGGCCCCTGGTTTCGCGACGCAGTTCTGCGATGTGGAGGTCGATCCCGAGACCGGCAAGGTCACGATCCTCAACTTCGTCGCGGCGCAGGATGTCGGCAAGGCGATCCACCCCTCTTATGTTGAGGGGCAGATCCAGGGCGGTGTCGTGCAGGGCATCGGCTGGGCGCTGCATGAAGAGTACATCTACAACCAGAGGGGTCAGCTCGATAACGCCGGCTTCCTCGATTACCGCTGCCCGGTCGCCTCCGACCTGCCGATGATCGAGCCGGTGCTGGTCGAGGTGCCGAATCCGACGCACCCCTACGGCGTCAAGGGTGTCGGCGAGGTCAACATCTGCCCGCCGATGGCCGCTATCGCCAACGCGATCGCCAACGCGGTGGGCCGCCGGATGACCGAACTGCCGATGTCGCCGCCCCGAGTGCGCGCCGCCCTCGATCACGGTGCCGGTGACGATTAGCCCTCTGACACTTCTGTCGTTGCGAGCGGAGTAAAGCAATCTCGAACCGTAAGGGCCTCCGACCCATCGAGATTGCCGCGCCCGCGCTGCCCGCTCGCAGTGGCGGCAACACAAAAGGAGCGGCGATGCCGACCGCGCTTGTTTCCCTCTCCAGCGGCTTCAGCCGCCGCTACACCGGTGGCAGGCGCGAATTCGAGATCGAGGCGAAAAACCTGCGCGGCGTGATTCGGGCGCTCGACGAGATGTATCCCGGCCTCGGCGAGCACCTCGAAGAGGAAACGACCGTCGCGATCGACGGCCAGATCCATGACCAGCCCGGCTATTTCCAGACTTTGCGCCAGGGCAGCGAAGTGTTCTTCATCCCGAAGCTCGAAGGCGGCTGACCGGCCTTTGCGGGAACCCGGGTTCCGGCCCATATAGCCGGGATCATGGCTAGCTTGTTCGAGGCGCAGGCGCCGCACCCGCTGGCGGACCGGCTGCGCCCACAGACACTCGCTGACATCGTTGGACAGGGCCACCTGATCGGACCGGAGGGGCCGGTCGGGCGCATGGTGGCACGCGGTCAGCTCGCATCGATGATCCTGTGGGGGCCACCAGGCTGCGGCAAGACCACCATCGCCCGCCTCTTGGCGCAAGGCACCGACCTCGCCTTCGAGCCGCTCTCGGCGGTGTTTTCCGGGGTCGCCGATCTGCGCAAAATCTTTGACGCCGCCAAGAAGCGCCGCGCGATGGGTCAGGGCACGCTGCTCTTCGTTGATGAAATCCACCGCTTCAACCGCGCCCAGCAGGACGCGTTCCTGCCTTATGTCGAGGACGGCACGGTCGTGCTGGTTGGCGCCACCACCGAGAACCCATCGTTCGAGCTGAATGGCGCGCTGCTGTCGCGCGCTCAGGTTTTCGTATTGCGGCGGCTTGACGATGCCGCGCTCGAAACCCTGCTGGACCGTGCCGAGAACACTCTGGGCAACGCCCTGCCGCTGAGTGATGACGGCCGCGCCGCGCTGCGGGCAATGGCCGATGGCGATGGCCGCTTTCTGCTCAACCTGGTCGAAGAAATCGGCCGGCTGCCACAGGATCAGCAGCTTGGCCCACAGCAGCTCGCCGCCCTGGTGCAGCGGCGCGCGCCGCTCTACGACAAGCAGCAGGAAGGCCATTACAACCTGATCAGCGCCTTGCACAAATCGCTGCGCGGCTCGGATAGCCACGCGGCGCTGTATTGGCTGGCGCGTATGCTGGCGGGTGGCGAGGACCCGACCTATATCCTGCGCCGCCTGACCCGCGCCGCGGTCGAGGATATCGGCCTCGCCGATCCGCAGGCGGCGGTGCAGGCGCTCGCCGCGTGGGACATCTATGACCGGCTCGGCTCGCCCGAGGGCGAATTGGCGATCGCGCAACTGACGATCTATCTCGCCACCGCGCCAAAATCGAATGCCGCGTACACCGCCTTCGGTGAGGCAAAGCAGATGGCGCGCGAGACCGGCTCCTTGATGCCGCCGATGCACATCCTGAACGCCCCGACCGGGCTGATGCGCAATCTCGGCTACGGCACAGGCTATGTGTATGACCACGCCACCGAGGAGGCATTTTCCGGACAGAACTACTTTCCGGACACCATCGAGCGCCGCAACTTCTACCGCCCTGTCGATCGCGGGTTCGAACGCGAGATCAAGAAACGGCTGGAGTATTGGGACAAATTGCGCGACCGCGCGGCGCAGCAAGGGGACGGCGCATTATGACGATCACTCGGAACGGCGAGTCGCCCGCTCGCCTTGCGAGAAAAGCGCGACCGCTTGCGCGAGCAAGCGGTCGGTGAGGTGAATACTGGTATGGCCTCTGGAATTCGCCCCCTCACCCCGAGCCTCTCGCCCGATAGGGGAGAGGGAGAACAAGGTGCGGCACGGTGAGTAGCGTCGAAACCGTTAAAGTAAAGCCGCAGGATGGGGCGGGGCGGCTCGATCGCTGGTTCAAGCGGCATTATCCGGGGCTCGGCCATGGCCAGCTGGAGAAATTGCTGCGCACCGGTCAGATCCGGGTGGATGGCAAGCGCGCCAAGGCCGGTGACGCGGTCGAACCCGGTCAGGCGATCCGCGTACCGCCCTTGCCCGCGCCGATGCCCGTGATCGGCCGGTCGAGCGCGCCGGTGCGGCCGCAGGATATCGCTCTGTTGCAGAAGGCCATCCTGCACCAGGACGACCGCGCCATCGTCATCAACAAGCCGCCCGGTCTCGCGGTACAGGGCGGCACCAATACCGACCGGCATGTCGATGCGCTGCTCGACGGGTTGCGGTTTGGCTCGGATGAGCGGCCGCGTCTCGTTCACCGGCTCGACAAGGATACGTCGGGCGTGTTGCTGATCGCGCGCGATCCGGCCGCCGCCGCCTATTTTACCCGGGCCTTCCGCGAAAAGACGACGCGCAAGATTTACTGGGCGGTGGTGGTCGGCATGCCTGAAATTCAGCAGGGTCGGGTCGACCTGGCGCTCGGGAAATCCACCCAGGGTACCGGCCGGCGTGAGCGGGTGCAGGCCGATGCGGAAGATGGGAAGGACGCGGTCACCTATTACCGCGTGATCGATCACGCGGCCGACCGGGCGAGCTGGCTGGCGCTGTTGCCGCTGACCGGTCGCACGCACCAGTTGCGCGCCCATTGCGCGGTACTCGGCACGCCGATTCTTGGTGACGGGAAGTACGGCGGCACCGCCGCCCATCTGCCGGGCGGCGTGGCGGCGCATCGCCTGCATCTGCATGCGCGCAGCCTGGAGATACCCCACCCCAGCGGCGGCGTCCTGCAAGTCACGGCACCATTGCCGCCGCATATGAAGAAGCTGTGGGAGTTTTTCGAGTTTGAAAATGACCCGCCCGACCCCTTTTCGGAGTTGGATTTGAGCCGATGAAGCGCGTGTACAAGGCGGTGACTGTAGTGCCCGCGGATGATGGCGGCTGGAGCGTGGCGCTCGATGGCAGGCCGATGCGAACCCCCGCGAAAAATCCGATGGCGGTGCCGACCCAGGCACTCGCGACCGCGATTGCCGCCGAGTGGAACGCGCAGCAGGATGAGATAAAGCCGACCACGATGCCGCTGACCCGGCTCGCCGCCACCGCGATTGACCGCACCAGCCCCCAACGCGCCGAAATCGTCAACGATGTCGCCGGTTATGCCGGTACCGATCTGCTGTGTTACCGCGCCGAGCATCCCCCCGCCCTCGCCGCTCGGCAGGAAGCGACGTGGCAGCCGCTGATTGATTGGGCGAGTTCGCGTTATGACGCCGGTCTGGCGGTAACTGCCGGTATCATCCCGATGCCGCAATCGCCGGCGGCATTGCGCGCCTTTGCTGCGGCAGTGGCGGCGCTCGACGATTTCCGCCTGACCGGGCTCTGCAATCTGACCGCCGCGTGCGGCTCCCTGGTCATCGGGCTGGCGGTGATGGAGGGGCGGCTTGACGCCGCGGCGGCTTTCGCCATCTCGCAGCTCGACGAAACCTTCCAGATTGAGGCCTGGGGCGCCGATGCCGAAGCGATGCAGCGTCGCGCCGGCCTCGCCGCCGACATCCGATCGACGGCGCACTTTATCGAGTTGCTGAATCGCTAAGCGCCCCCGTGCCCTTGCCCTCCAGTCGGCTGACCTGTTGCGCAAGCTCTCAGACGGTCGCCGTCGACAAGTGCCTTGAGCTAAAACTCGCCGCTGCGGTAGGCATCGTCCAGGCGCTTTGCGTCATCTTCCGAGGGTTCGGGCCAGGCGTCGCCGCGACGACGCAGTGCGCCGGTAAAGTTTGGCGGGCGCTTGGCGTTAAAGGCTTGGCGGCCTTCCTCGCCATCGGTCGTGACTTGGATCAACAGGTTGTTGATCAGGTTCTGCACGTGCCAGGCTTGGTCGGTCGGCAGATCGCCAAAGCGCACGACAAACTCCTTCATCATGCGCACCGCCACCGGGGGCATTTTGACGATGTGGCGGGCCAACGCCTCGGCCCGCTCCATCAGCTGGGCATGCGGCACGACCTCATTGATGAGGCCGATGCGCAGTGCCTCCTCGGCATCGACCGGCTCGTCGGTCAGCAGCATCTTCATCGCGTCAATATAGCGAAGCTGCTTGATCAGCAGGCTGGCGCCCGGCCCGTGGCCGAGCCAGCCCTGTGTCGTCAGCGCGAATTTGAAGCGGGCATGCTCGCGGCTGGCTATCCGGATATCGGTCGAGGCCAGTACCATGTACATCCCCGCCCCGGCAGCCCAGCCGTTGACCGCGGCGATGACCGGCTTCCAGACGCGCGGGTAATGATCGCCCATGCGGCCATCGACGCCGGTCTTCTGCCCGTGCACCGTGCCGGCGAGCGGCCAGAAGATGCGCTGGGTGCGCAGGTATTCGCGCTCCTCGTCGGTGATGTTCTCGCGCGGCGCCAGGTTGTGGCCGCCGCAGAAATGCCGATTGCCCGCACCGGTTACGATGGCGCAGCGAATGTCGCGATCTTCCCACAGGTCGATCCACGCCTCGGAAATCGCGTCGGAAGTCGGCTTGTCGAGGATGTTGGCCTTTTCCGGATTGTTCAGCGTGATGTAGGCGACCCCATCCCGCTTGTGATAATCGATGCCCATGTCGCTCCCCTTCGTGGATCGACTTGGTTTTAAGCTGGCGGCACCGGGTTTGACGAGGGTTGCTGATGTCCGATCGCCCGCCGAGCGCCACTGTGCCGGCATGAGGAAAGCCATCTCCGCCGCCCTGTGCCTGGCCGCGCTGCTGATGTCGCGTGCAGCGGGCGCCGTGGAGGTCGAGGATATTTTCGGCCGCTGGATGGAGTACCTGCCGAACGGGCGCGGGGTGATGACCGAGTTTACTCCGGCCGATGTCATCACCTCACAAGTGGACGTGTTTGGCATCCCGACGGCATCGACCCGGCAGCCAGTTGCGGGCTATCGCAAGCTGGAGGGGTTTATCGCCGTCGATCTGGCGGGCGGCGCTGGCCTCTCGATCTATGAGAGCGGCCGCCATCATATTCTGCTGGTGCACCCTGGCCTGCCCGCCCACCGTCTGATGCGCGTGCAGCAGCAATAAGCCGATTTCACCCCAGATCGAGCTTGTAGCCCTCATGCGAGGCGACAAAGCCGAGAGTCTCGTAGAAGCGGTGCGCAGCGGGACGCCGCTTGTCGGAGGTGAGCTGGACAAGGCCGCAGCCGCGCTCGCGGCATTGGGCGATCGCCCACTCGAACATCTGTCGCCCGATGCCGCCGCCGCGCTCGCTGCTGGCGACCCGCACACTCTCGATCTGGCCGCGCCATAGACCGCGCCGGCTGAGGCCCGGGATAAAGCTAAGCTGCAATGTGCCGATGACGGCGCCGCCTTCGCCCTCGGCGACGGCGAGAAGCTGGTGCGGATCGCCTTCGATTGCGGCAAAGGCGGCAACATATTGCGGCGCCAGCGTGGCCAGTTCGGCGCTGGCAGCTTCGCGCTCGCGGCCGATCATGTCGTCAGCCAGGAGCGCGACGATCGCCGGCAGATCGGCGGCCCGCGCGCGCCGCATCCGCATGTTCTAGCGGCCGCGCGCGCGGATCGCGGCGATGCGATCGAGGGTCCGCTGGGCGCGGAAGACGATCGGGTAATCGATGAATTTGCCGTCGAGCTGGATCGAGGCACTCCCCTCACTCTCGGCTTTGGCGAACGCAGCGGCGACACGCTCGGCGAAGGCGACCTCTTCGTCGCTCGGTGTGAAGACGCGATTGACGATGCCGATCTGGTCCGGGTGGATGCACATCTTGCCCTGGAACCCGAGCCCCAGAGCGGTTTGCGCCGATGCCCCGAGGCCGTCGCCATCGCGCAGGTCGACCCATACAGTGTCGAGGGGCGCCTCCAGCCCGGCGGCGCGCGAGCCGGTGACGCAGGTCGCACGGGCGTGCGCCAGTTCGGTCTCAGCGCGGGTCCAGATCATATTGACGTCGAGCGTGAAGTCGCCCGCACCGAAGGCGATCCGCCGGACCCGTGTGCCCGCGTTCAGGATGGCGCCGAGCTGGTCGAGCCCGCGAGCGGTCTCGATGATCGGGATGATGTCGATGCCGCCGCGCGGCAGCCCCCGCTCGCGTTCGAGCTGCGCCAGGACCCAATCGGCTGTCGCCAACCCGGTCGCGCTCTCTACCTTTGGCAGCACGATCCCATCAAGCCGCGGCCGTGCGACGGCCACCAGGTCGCCGTAGCAGAATTCGGTGTCGACGGCGTTGACCCTGACATAAAGGAGTCCGGCGCGTGGTGCATCGAACGCCGCGACTACGGAGGCCCGGGTCGCCGCCTTTTCGGCAATCGCAACGGCATCCTCAAGGTCGAGGATGACTGCGTCGGCATCGAGCGTCAGCGCCTTTTCGACGCGCCGCGCGTGGTTTCCCGGGGCGAACAAGAAACTCCGCATCGGTCGCGATACGGCTGGCATGGACTGATCCTCCCGTCTGGCACTGCCCCCGCAGCATGCGGCGAGCATCCGTCGCAGCCAACAAAAAAGCCCCGGCCGATGCGGCCGGGGCTTTTGTGCGATACTGTTGCGCTGAGCTTACCAGTAGCGGCGCCAGTACGGGCGCGGTCCCCACCAGGGACCGTTCGGGACGCAGCGCGGCGGGATCCAGTAACCGCGGGCCCAATGCCCCGGAACAGGATGAAATGCCGGACCGCAACCACCCCAGACCTGAATGATCTGCGGATTCGCATGATCGATCGCGGGAGCGAACGGCGCCGCCTGAGCAGACACGGCGGTGCTCGCCAGTCCGAGCGCGCCGACCAAGCCTAATGCTGCTAACCGCATTGTTATTAACTCCACATGTGACATACATTCGTTATAATGCACCGCCCCCGGTGAGTATCCCCCGGGTGGAAATCATCGCGGCCATATCAGCCATTCCGTTCCCGCCATCACGTCGATAGCATCCGGTCCCCGATGTCGCTGAAGCGTATCTCGGGCTCGCTTTTCGCGCTCGCCCTGCTGCTCTGCCTCGTCGCCGCCGGTCTGGCAGCCGGTAGCCGACGGAATGATCGCCCGTGGATGGACCGCGGGCTTTCCCCAGACGCGCGCGCCCGCCTGGTGGTGCAGGCAATGACCGAGCCCGAGAAGATCCAGCTGCTGTCGAGCACCAGCGTGAACCCCGATCAGCCCTTGCCGCTGGCGGGGCTCATTCGCGGCATCGACCGGCTGGGCATCCCCGCGATCAAGGAGACCAATGCCGGGCTTGGCATCGCGATCCCATTCCGCAACGGGCATCACAATACCGCCGACGAAGCCACCGCCCTGCCATCGGGTCTGGCGATCGCGGCGACCTGGAGCCCTGACCTGGCCTATGCCGCCGGCTCGCTGATCGGTTCCGAGGCGCGCGCCAAGGGCCTCAACGTGGTTCTGGGCGGCGCCGCCAATCTGGCACGCGACCCGCGCAACGGTCGCAATTTCGAATATGCCGGCGAGGATCCGCTGCTCACCGGCTCAATCGTCGGCGAAGCGATCCGCGGCATTGGAGACCGCCACGTCATCTCGACGATGAAGCATTTCGCGGTCAACGACCAGGAGACCAACCGCAGCAACCTCAATGCGGTAATCGAGCCCGCGGCCCTGCGGGAATCCGATCTCCTGGCCTTCGAGATCGCCAATCAGCGGGGTCATCCCGGCGCCGTCATGTGCAGCTACAATCGGGTCAACGGCACGCCGGCCTGCGAGAACGACTGGCTGCTCAATCGTATCCTGCGCAAGGAATGGGGGTTTGACGGGTGGGTCATGTCGGATTGGGGCGCGGTACACTCTACAGCGCGCGCCGCGCAGGCTGGCCTCGACCAGCAATCCGGCGTCGAGTGGGACGGTGCGCGCTATTTCGGGGAGGCTCTCGCCGCCTCGGTTAAGGACGGCGCCGTGCCCGGCCGGCAGGTTGATGAAATGGCGCAACGCGTGTTGCGGTCGCTGTTCGCCGCTGGCGTGGTAGACGACAAGACGCCGGCGACGCTCGCGGATAGCTCGCGGGACGCCCAGCTGGCGCAACACCTCGCCGAGCGGGGTATTGTGCTGCTGAAGAACTCGGCGGGGTTGCTGCCCCTCGCACCGGATATCGCGCATGTCGCGGTCATCGGGGGCCATGCCGATATCGGGGTTATGTCGGGCGGCGGTTCTTCACAGGTGATCCCGGCTGGCGGCCCGGCGCTGCAGATTCCGGCGCCCGCCGCGGCTACCTGGACGGTGTTCGACCCCTCGTCTCCGCTAAATGCTCTGGCCGCAAAGCGGCCGCAAGCGCATGTTGATTACGCCTCGGGAGATGATCTCAAAACGGCTGCGGCGTTGGCGCGGACGGCTGATGTGGCGATTGTTTTCGCCACCAAATGGGAGGCTGAGGGCCACGATTCGGGCGATCTTTCGCTGCCGGCGGATGAGGATGCATTGATCGACAGCGTCGCAGCAGCCAATCCCAAGACGATTGTCGTCCTGGAAACCGGCAACCCGGTGCGGATGCCATGGAAAGACAAGGTCGCCGGCATCCTCGAAGCCTGGTATCCGGGACAGGGTGGTGGCGAAGCGATTGCCAATATTCTGGTCGGGAATACCGAACCTGCTGGGCGGCTGCCCATCACCTTCCCTGCAGGCGATGCACAACTGCCGCGACCGGAGATCCCGGGGTACACGTCATCACCCGGCAATCCGATTGACGTCGATTATCGCGAAGGTGCGGCGGTCGGCTACAAATGGTTCGACGCGCGTCGCATAGCGCCTTTATTCCCGTTCGGTTTCGGGCTCAGCTACACGAGCTTCGCGTTCCATGATCTGTCCGTGACCCGGAGCGAGGTGCCGTCCGTCAGCTTCACGGTCACCAATACCGGCTTACGTCGGGGTAGCGCCGTCCCGCAGCTCTATGCATGGGCACCTGGCGCGGATGGGCAGGTCACGCAACGCTTGGTCGGCTGGCGGCGGGTCGACCTTGCCCCGGGGCAGACGGAGCGAGTTGACATTGAAGTCCCGCCTCTCCTGCTGGCTGGGTTCGACGCGGAGCGCGACCGCTGGCAACTCAGCGAGACAGCATACCCGATCGCGATAGGAGCATCGGCCGGGGATACGCCGCTTACCGCGTCGCTACCGGTCGCGCCTCGGGAGCTTCCTCCGTAGACGCCTCAAGTTGTTTGTCCATCTCGGCGTTCAGCTCGGCGCCTGCCAGGATGATATAGGCGCTGACATAAAACCACATCAGCAGCACGACGACCGCACCGATTGACCCATAGGTTTTGTTGTAACTGGAGAATTGCGCGACGTAGACCGAAAACGCGGCCGACCCCGCCAGCCACAACACGGCCGCGGCGATCGTGCCGGCGCCCAGCCAGTGCCAGCGCGGTTGCTTCCGCGCCGGAGCAAAGCGGTAGAGAAAGGCCAGGCCAATAAATACCAACACGACGAGGATGGGCCACCGCAACAACGCGACCAGCTTGCTCCAGACCGGCGGGAACGGCAGAGAATCCAGGATCGCCGGCACGATCGCGATCAGGAAGAGGCTGATCAGCGCGAACAGCATCATGGCAAAGGTAAGCCCGAAAGCTCGCGCGTAGAATCCGAGGACACTGCGGTCATCCTCGGACTCGTATGCGACAGTCAGCGCCTGCATCAGCGTGCCGGCCGCGCTGGTGGCGCTCCACATCGTTATCATTAGGCCGATGATCACGCCGAGCCCGAGCTTTGTGGGCGGGGCGGCGATCAGCGCGTGCAACTGATCCGAGAGCAGCTTCAGCGCATCGTGCGGCAGGACACCGATCAAACCCGAGATCTGCTGCTCGATTACGATAGGATTGGCGATCAGGCCATAGATCGAGATCAGCGCCGACATGGCCGGAAAGATCGATAGAAGTCCGTAGAACGCGACCCCCGCCGCCATCACCGAGATATGGTCGCGGCTTTGTTCGTTCCACACATTAGCGAAGGCCCGCCCCCAATGAACGCGCGGTGCCGGCATCATCTGTAAAGGACCAGTCTCGGCTGCGGGCGCGGTGCGGCGGCGGCCCGCGTACAGCAAGGCAGCGGCGGCGAACAACGCACCCAAAACTGGGCTCGGACGGGGGCGGGTGGCCATACCGCCACAACATCGCCACAAGCCTTTACGTTCCCGGCCATCGCAACAGCTTTTGTCGGGCTTAACGGAACCTCATCACGGCCCCTGCGTTCGGCTAGCACTTACTTATTGCGGCAGATCATGACTGATACCCAAGAGCGTCTCCTGTCCCTCGGATTTGCGCGCATCAGGCACGAACCGCAGTGCTGGCAAACGTCGCGGATTGAGCGTCAATCGTCCGGTATGGGCTGCGAGGACCCCGCACCAATAAACGGCCTCGGCAGGCACCTGCTATTGCGCTGGCGCGATGCGCTCGCATTGGAGCCGCGCCCCTCCCCCTTCCGCGTTTCGCGCATCCAGCGCTAAAGCGCACTTAGAACACCAAGATCGATAATCCGACGCAGGACCTGGGTGAAGTGCGGCGCCGCCGAGCGCTCTAATCCTTCCAGCCAATTCTGATCGAGAAATGAGGCCAGCGCCGGCTGGCTCAATCGGGCTTCCCATAAAATGCCGAGCAACGAGGCAGTGGCCTCGTCCTCCTCGCGTTCGATAAGCGGCAGGACGATCGCGCGTTCCGCCGTGTCGCGGTCGATCGTATCCGGGCCTGGCCCAAGTCCGAAATCGATCAGGCAACGCCGTTCGGGGGGCGCCAGCACGTAATGCGCGACCTCGTGCAGGATGACGTAAGCCTCGGTGCCGGTGTCGAGCGCGACCCCGTCCCAGTTGAACACGGAACGCTTTTCCGGCGGATGGAGCGGCATCCCGGCGTTGCGCGCAATATCAATGGCCTGATGCCGGTGCCGTTCCGCCGCGGCGCCGCTGGCGCGCTCCGCCGAGGTGACCCGGATACAGCCAAATGCGACGCGCGCGACAGGGTCCTCCAGCCGTGCGGCAAAGCGGTCAAGCGTCTCGTCGAGACGCTGGTCTTCTATCGGCGTCAGGATCACGGCGCGATTTTTATTCCCTGCGGCCGGATGATCCCGTCTGGATACGGCACAAACCCATCCACTTTACGGCTCACGCCCCACAGCCATTTGTAGTGATAAAGAAATAGGGCCGGACGCTCGGTGATGTAGATGTCAGCCGCCTGCTTGTAATATTTGCCGCGCTCGGCCGGGTTGATCGTCTCGCGCGCCTGCTGCAGCAGTTTGTCGAGTTGCGGGTTGGAATACTTGCCCCAGTTCAGAAAGCCGTCGCTCGCCAGCCAATAGCTGATGTTGCCATCGGGATCGGGGCGGCCGCTCCAGATCGCGATCGCCGCCTGATAATCGCCCGACGATGTGCTCTGCACCATGCTCATCGCCTCGACCGCCTGGAGCTTCACGTCGAATCCGGCCTCGGCCGCCATCGATTGCAGCAATTGGGCGACCTGCAGATCGGTCGTGTTGTTCGATGTCGTCAACGTGAATGCCGGGTGCGGAACGCCGGCCGCCGCCAACAGAGCCTTCGCTTTGGCGACATCGCGCGTTGGCACGGGATGGTCCGGATCCCAATAGGGGCTACCCGGCGCCTCCGGCTGATTGGAGGGGACAAAGCGCCCCTCGAATACGACGTCGTTGATGACCTTGCGATCGATCGCCCATTCGAACGCCTCGCGCACCCGCGGGTCACGGGCGAGTGGATTGTCTGCCGCCGGGCCGTTCTTCAGGTTGATCGACAGGATGTTGAACGCGAGCGCGGTGCTATCCACGACGTTCAGCTTTGCATCGGCCTCGACCGCCTTGACATCGGTCGCCGCCAGCCGTTCGACGATGTCAAAGGCGCCGGATTGGAGATTGGCGAGGCGCACCGTGCTGTCGGGTACGGGGGTGTAGACGATCCGGTCGATCGTGGTGGCTGGCGCGTTCCAATAATCCGAAAAACGATCGAGGACGATGCGTTCCTGCGGCACCCGCTCGGTGAATTTGTAGGGACCGGCGCAGATCGGCGCCGTACCGATCTTATCGCCGGCCTTGTCCAGCGCCGCCTTGGACATGATCATGCCGGCACGATCGGCGAGCACCGCGAGAAGCGGGGCGTAGCGTGTCGTCAGATCGAGCCGCACGGTGTGCGGATCGACGACGACAACCTCGCGTACCGGCTTCAACTCGCCCTTGCGCTTGGATTCCGGCGCGCGGCGATAGCGGTCGAGATTGGCCTTGACCGCGGCGGCGCCCATCGTCGTGGCATCGTGGAATTTGACGCCGTCGCGCAGCTTGAGGGTCAGCGCGAGCCCGTCGGCGCTCCACGACCATTCGCTCGCCAGTTGCGGCACGATTTTCTGATTCTGGTCGATATCGACCAGCTTGTCGCACAGCGCGGCGAACACCTCGCGACCGACAAAACTCACCCCTTGCGCCGGGTCGAGCGCGTCGGGGTCTTCCTGCAACCCGATCCTTAAGCTGGCGGCCTGCGCCGAGGCAATCGACAACGCAGCCGCCACCGCGATGGCGGTGAGATTCACCAGGCGCTTCACGCTGCGACTTTCCCCGGAAGACCGACGAGGCGGGCGCTTTCTTCCCACAGCCGCTCGGCTGTGGCGTCGTCGCGCGCCGCCGCGTCGGTTTGCGCGACGCGGCAATCGATCAGATAAGCGCCGTGATAGGGGACCGGGTCGGGTGTGGTGGCGAGAAACAGCGAGGTTGCCGCGCCCTTTTCGGGTGTGATCAGAAACGGCTTCACCAGACGCCAGCCAAGCCCCGCGAGCGCGCCGGCGCTGTCGCCGATCTTGGTCGCGACGACGCCCGGATGCAGGCAGGCGGTCATCACCCGCGCCGGATCGAGGCGGCGTGCCAGCGCGCGGGTGAACAGGATGTTGCACAGTTTCGAACGGCCATAGGCCTTGAGCGAACTCCAATCCTCGTCGCTGGCCAGCCGGGCGACATCGACGCGCGCGCCCTTATGGGCCTGCGACGCCACCGTCACGATCCGCGATGGCGTCGAGCCGCGCAGCCGGTCGAGCAGCAGATTGGTCAGCAGCAACGGCGCAAGATGGTTGACCGCCATGGTCAGCTCATAGCCATCGGCCGAGCGGCGCCGCTCGCGCGAGATCAGGCCGGCATTGTTGACCAGCACGTCCAGCCGGTCATGCCGCGCCAGCACCGCTTCGGCGAGGCGCCGGACCTCGGCAAGGTTGGAGAAATCGGCGGCGGCGGTTTCGATGCGATCGCCGGCACCTCCACGGCTGAGTTCGCGTCGCGCCTGTTCGAGGCGCACCGCATCGCGCCCCACGATAGTCACCCTCAGCCCAGCCCGTACCAGGCCGCGGGCGGTTTCGAGGCCGATTCCTGCCGTCGCGCCGGTGACCAGCGCAACTGGCTCTCCTGTAGCGCTGGCGCTCATCCTCAGCCGGGCGTCAGGCCCTTGATCTTGTATGCCGCGGCCGCGTTCGGTCCGGATAGAAAGTCGATCAGCCCCTTGGCGGCGACCGGCTGCTTCGATTCGGCCGGCGACCCGGCGGCGTAGGTCAGGTCGGGGCTCTGCATCTCGGAGGGCAAGGGGCCGACCACCTCAATGCCGCTGACCTCGGCCAGTTCACTGATCGGCTGTAATCCGATATCCGCCTCACCGCTGACGATCGCGTCCCCAACGCGCGGTGACGCCTGTCCCGGCATCGCCGATACGAGGTGAATCTTCTTCTCGAGCTGGGTTGCGATGCCGAGCTTCTCCAACTCTTTGGCGATGGTAATGCCGCTTGTACCGCCGCTGGCCGGGTCTGTGTAGGCGATGGAACTGGCGTTCAGCAGCGCTTTCTTGACGGCATCGACCGAGCTGATATCGGGGTGCGGCATCCCCTTCTTGACGGCGAGCCCGATCGGGGCGCGTGCCAGCACCGCGACGCTGCCGCCCACGATATCAGCCTTCTTCACGAGTGCGTCGAGACGCGGCTTGTTGAGGATGGCGACATCGATGCCGTCCTCGGACAGCACCTTCTTTTCGACACCGCCTGCCGTCGCGTACTCGATGGTCAGCTTGTTACCGGATGCCTTCTCGTATTCCGGTGCGAGTTGCAGCAACACGGCACGCATGGCACCGGCGCAGACCACCTTTAATTCCGCAGCCTGCGCACCCTCCTGCATCGCGCACGCGACCACCAGCCCGGCGCCAAGCCAACGCGTGATTTTCCCCACCACTATCACCGACCTGCTCTCCCCAGGTACCTAACCGCGCGCGACGTAGCCGTAGCGCAGGTTGCTGCGCCCGCCACCACTCGCCTCGTACTCCGCCTTCATCGCGGCGAAGCGATCTTTGCGGACGAGTTCGGCGTGTTGCTCAAGCCCATAGAGGCGGGCCGTGTTGCCGCTGAACACCGCGGTCTTGACCGGCCCATCGGCGGCGCCGAGTGGCTGGAAGCCGTATTTCTTCTGCATGTCCTCGGGGATTTCGAGCCGCCGCAGCCCCTCGATCTGCCATTGTGGCGAACCGGTCCAGAGCGCGTCGGTGCCCCAGCAGACATGATCGACACCAAGACCCTTGATCAGCGTGCCCATGAGCGCCGCGCAGACGTTGGGCTCGGCAACAAGCGTGGTCGCGAACAGCTGGCCAACGTCACCGTAGACGTTGTTGACACCATACTGTTGCGGGATATCGGCGAGATCGCTGGTCCAGGCGATGCGGCCGGTACGATTGAATTCCGCGAGCGCGACCGCCGGATCGCCGCCCACATGGCGATAGGCGGAATGATAGATGATGAAGTTGAGGTTCGGCCAATCCTTCGCCGCCTGACCAACGTCGGCAACGTCGGCAAAACCGCGCAGGTTGGGAAACTGCTTCTCCACGCCGGGAGGAAACAG
>JAFAYW010000051.1 GCA_019240125.1 Alphaproteobacteria bacterium | reverse complement strand
GATGCCGGCGCTCGAGCGCAGCTTCGCGTCGATCCGCTCCGGCACACCGGCACTGCTCAACGTAATGACGCAGAACCGGGGGTAACGGGTTTGCCACGCGGGCTGCCGTAGCCGAAATAGCCGATCGGGCAAAATGCCGCGCACACCGCTTCGCCTTTTCTCCCGTTTCAACAGTAGCAGCGCAGCCTGCATGGCTCCGAACGAAGAGGATCGCAAATGAGGCGGTTAATAATTATCGCGGCAGTCGCCGGCGCAATCGCAGCGACCGCTGCCGCGCAAGCCCAGCCGGTTCAGTACCAGTTTACCCCGCCGCCGCCGGTCGTACCCCTCTCACCGCAGCCGGCGGTGCCGGACCAGGTTTCCGGCGCCAGTCCTTATGACTACGCCGGGCGGCATAGCGCAAGGTCATCGCATCACCGGACACAATACGCGCAGACCCGTCATGGTCGCCTGGTCGCGGTGCCGCCAGGGCGACCCGGATACAACACGTTCGGCGACCGCGTTTTGCGCTGTCAGCAAGCGGCCTCGCAAGCCGGGCTTGGCGCGAGCCAGCAAGGCAGCTTCGCCGCCCAATGCGCGAATTAATGCAGCAGTCCTACGATCGCGCGGCGGCACAGCGTGGAACATCCGAATGCGCAACGTCAGGGTAGCCGCCGCCCAACTTGGGCCGATCCAGAAGATGGACAGCCGCCACGCAGTGGTCGCCCGCATGCTCGATCTCATGCGGCAGGCCAAGGCGGCCGCCTGCGATCTCGTCGTCTATCCGGAGCTCGCGCTTAGCACGTTCTTCCCGCGCTGGTATTACGAGGAGCGCGGCGACGCCGATATTTGGTTCGAGCGCGAAATGCCAGGCGCCGCCACAAGGCCGCTGTTCGAGGAGGCAAGTCGTTCCGCCATCGCGATGAGCTTCGGCTATGCCGAACTCACTCCCGGCGGCCATCATTTCAACACCTCGATCCTGGTCGACAAGGCGGGCGCGATCATCGGCAAGTACCGCAAGGTTCACATGCCCGGGCATGTCGAATACGACCCCGCCCGCACCCACCAGCATCTTGAAAAGCGCTATTTCGAGCCGGGCGATCTCGGCTTCCCGGTGTGGCGCATGCTCGGCGGCATCGTCGGCATGTGCATCTGCAACGACCGGCGCTGGCCTGAAACCTTCCGCGTGCTCGGCCTGCAAGGGGTTGAACTGGTGGTGCTCGGCTTCAATACCCCGTCGGTGAATTCGCAGCGTAGTGCCGAGGGCCTGGACCGGCGCATGTTCCATCACCGCCTTACTCTGCAAGCCGGCGCATACCAGAATGCGACCTTCGTGGTTGCGGTCGCCAAGGCCGGCGTCGAGGACGGGCATCACTGCATGGCCGGCACCATGGTGATCGATCCCGATGGCGAGATCGTCGCTCAATCCGCAACCGAGGCCGACGAACTTGTGGTCCATGACTGCGACCTCGATGCGACGCGGTTCGGCAAGGAAACGGTATTTGATTTCGCCCGCCACCGCCGCATCGAGCATTACGGCCTGATCGCCAGCCAGCCCGGCGTCGTGCCGCCGCTATGACCCTTTGATCCAACGCGTAACTTAACTCGGTATGCCCCTCTAACCTTACTACGTCATAAAAAGGAACAGCGCGTAGGGTGGAAAGGCGCGCCCTTCGCGCGCCGTGCCCGCGCGACAGCGCCGCCATCGTGCCGCCGCCACTCTCGGCGCCGGCGCGTGGGCACGGCGCGCAAGAGCGCCTCTTTTGCCCACCCCACGCACCGCGCACCCTTTTTTATGACGCAGTAAACGGGAGTAAGATTAATCAAGGCTGCGCTTGCTACGGTTTCGGATCACATGAGCTGGAGGAAGATCAGGATGAGGCCGATGACCGAGACGCCCCACACCGCGGTGCGCACCCACGGAATCCCGGCGATATAGACGAGCGCGTAGACGAGACGCGCCCAGAAGAACAGTTGCACGCCGAGGCCGGTCATGTAGTTGTTGCGGTTGGTAATTTCGGCAACCAGCACCAACGCCGCGAACAACACGAGGCTTTCGAGCATGTTGACATGGGCACGCCGCGCCCGCCCGGCCCAGCCGGTTATGGCCGGCAGCTGGTCGCGGTTGCCTGCGAGCGTCGGCAGGCCGACCGTACGGCTGGCGCCCACCGCCGCGACCAGCATTTGAACGAAGGTCAGCGCCACCGACCAGACCAGCATTGTGAGTTCGAGCGACATCACTTGTCCTCCCTTGGCGCGCCGCGGCCGGTCGGGACGCGGACAAGGTGAAAAATCGTTCCCCTTATGCAACAGACTTATGGAACAAAAAACGTAACTGCCCAGGTTGGTAGCTGATTGGCGACGTTTCGGGCAGTTTTTTGCTGGCGACCGGGTCAGGCCGAACGGAGAGCGTCGAGGAGTCCTCGCGGCTCTTGGACGAGGGCGTGGATCACGTTCCAGCCTTGCTTTTTGGCAGTCGAGATGAAGGACCGGATGGTGGCGAAGTCGTCGGCGCCGTCTCGGCAGCGGAAGCCGCCAGAGATTTTCATCTTTACCTTGGTCATGCGGCCATCGCGTTCGCCCTGATTGTTGGTGAACGGCACTGCGGCATCGTGGAGGAAGCGCAGGGTATCCGCCTTGCGCTCGATGAGACGCAGGATGAGGTTGTGTCCGGTGCGTCGCTTGATGCGACCGCGGCGCTTGGCGGCCGCGGCGAGCGGCGGCTCGGCCACGTGGAAGGCAAGCCCGGCGGCGAGGATCGCGTCATAGCGGCGTTCCAATTGCTCAACCAAGCGGGGCCGCAGCGCGGCGAGAGCAAGGCCCGCTGCGGCTTTCTCACCGCCGACGCCATGTTCTCTGGCGAGATTGGCGGCGTGGCAGGCGCGGCGCAGCAAGCTTTGCATGCGGCGCGCCCAGTCCTCCTTCTCGATCTCGACCAGAGCCTTGAGTTCGCGCAGATGATGGGCGTTGCACAAAGCATGCAGCACGCCGGTCAACGTGTAGTAGGGCTTCCAGTGGTCGTGCACCACGGTGCCGACGACGTTCGCCAGTAAGCTGCCGCGCCGCTCGCACACCCTGTAGTAAGTGAGCAACGCGGTCGCGGCGATATGCAGCCATTGGGTCTTGCCGCCGACGCGAAAGCCGGTCTCGTCCATGTGCTTGACGGCGGCGGCGGCGACGCGCTCGCGCACCGCGGCGACGAAATCGGCGAGGCGGGCGGCGGCGCTGCGGCTGATCCTGCCGATGGTCGCGGCGGCGATGCTGACGCCAAACAGATCGCTCATCAGTTCGGCGAGGCGATCCTGGGGCAGCAGTTGATAGTGCAGCAGATAGGTCACGACGGCGGCGATGCGCGGGCCATATTGCACCGGCGCCGTGACGCCGTTTGGAAACGCGCCCCTGGTGTGCGATCCGCAGGCGCGGCAACGGCACTCGTGGGCGCGATGTTCGGTGACGACAAGTGGCATCGGCTGCGGCAGATCAAACACCTGGCGGGCGCTATGGCCGGTGCTCATGGCAATTGTCAACGCCGCCCCGCAGGTCGCGCAGGATGGCACGTGATCGATGATGTGGTCGGGCGCCGCGACCTGCTCCAGGGTCTCGCCCTTATGCCCCTTCTGCCCGCCCGATGGCTTGTTCGACGAGCCGCGCAGGCTGGTGGTCCGATTGGGGCGCGCCGGCTTGTTGAGGCCGTCGCTCGACGGCGGTTTGCCGCTGTTCGAACTGTTGAGGGCGAGCCGCCGCTCAAGTTCCGCAAACTGGGCTTTGAGAGCCGCGATCTCGGCAGCCTGCCTGGCAATCTCGGCGGCCTGCGCCGCCGCCAGCGCCATCAGCTCATCCCGCGACAGCGCGGCGTGCGAATCAAGACTCGGGTTCACCGAATCCTTGAATCGAAATTCGGTTAAAAAATCCTATCCACCCGCTGGGCGGCGCCTATCTATAAACCTGGGCAGTTACGAAAACATGATCCATTACGAAAGGGGAGCAAACGTCCCGTTATCCGGCAGACGGCATTGCCGTATCTGGCAGCGAGGCGACGATGTGGGCGCCTTGGAGATGTCCTCCGGTGCATCGCATGTCTTGACCTTGACCTCGATATCGTACTTGGCCGCCACAGCGCTGGATCACGCCGACAAGATGGTGACGGCCGCCGCCACAAGACATTGTCAGCCATCTCGGGCCGCACCTGCGTCGCTGGGCGCGTGCCGCCTGTCATCAGGGACGCGCGACGCCGTGATGTATGGTAG
>JAFAYW010000030.1 GCA_019240125.1 Alphaproteobacteria bacterium | reverse complement strand
GGCGCCCGCTCCAGCGCGCCGGCGACCGCGCGCGCCGCGATACGCGATGAGAGACCAGCGGTCAGCGGGTAGACCGGCTCGATCGCCTTCATCTGCTCGGGTGCATCGACCGCGACGACATGGTCGGGATGCGGCATCTGCGGCGTGCCGTTGTAATATTCGATGCGGCCGCTGATCAGCCGCTCGGCGCCGAGCGGCAGCATTCGCTGCATCTGATCGCCGCGCAGGTTGAAATACACCAGCGTAAGCGTGCCGGTGCCGTCGCTGACCATGACGCGCGACGGGCGGCGTCCGATTCCCGGCTGATGCCGTTCGATCCGTGCCTTGATCGTGACGATCTGATCGGGCCAGTCCGCAGGGTTCAGTTCGCCGATCGTCGGTGCGGCGCGGCGATCGACGATGCCAACCGGCAGATGCCACAGCATGTCCACGACCAGTGGCCCCGCCGCGCGCTCCACCAGCTTGGCGATCTGCGGCCCGATGCCGGGCAATGACATGACCGGCGCAAACAGCCGGTTCAGCTCTGCGGGGCGCATCGGCCGGGGCTGACGTTGAGGCGGAGGTGGCGCATGGCTGTTGCGATGACCGCGATTGGCCGCTGACGAGCGGCATCAGGATGTCTATATCCCACATATCATGCCAGCACCCGACGACCTCGTCCGCCGCAAGCGGCTGCTGTTCCGCTCATGGCATCGCGGCACGCGCGAGGCCGACCTGATCCTCGGCTCCTTCGCCGACAGCCACCTCGCGGGATTCACCGCGGCGCAGCTCGATGCTTACGAGGCGCTGCTCGAAACCGACGACGGCGATATCTGGGACTGGCTCACCGGCCGCACCGCCCCACCGGGGGAGCAGGACACCGAGGTGACGCGCATGCTGCTGGCGTTTCGTTACCAGCCGCGTTGATCGACGCCGATCGCTCTCGTGAGATGAATAGGTCAAGAATGTCGGCCGCAAGCGTGCGACCCTGTGGCTCCAAAACCACCTTGGCCGGGCTGGGCCCGGCCACCCACGCCGCTTGTCCCGCGAAAGGTGCCCGCCCCGAGGCCTCGTGGGTACCCGGAACAAGTCCAGGCAAGGTGACTTGGGTAGGTCGGAGGGCCGGCTCGTGACGGCGTCACTCTCGACCCTCGCGGCGTCGCTGGCGAAAGGGCCGCGCGCGATCACCCTATTCGGGGCGCCCGAGGGGCATGACGCGGCGACGATTGCGGCGATGCTGCGCAAAGGCGGCATCGAGACTTGGTTGCATGTCTGCCGTGACGATGGCCGTATGGCCCGGTTCGCGGCGACTCTCGCGTTCTTCCGACCGTCCCTGACCGTCCTTACCTTTCCGGCGTGGGATTGTCTGCCCTATGATCGGGTATCACCGAATGGCGAGATCGTCAGCCGCCGCATCGACACGCTGACCCGGCTGGCGGGCGGCAACGAGGCCAAGCCGCTGATCGTGCTGACTACGGTCAACGCGCTGGTACAGCTGGTGCCGCCGCGCAAATTGTTTGACGGCCGCGTGCTGACCCTGGGACCAGGCGGCCGCATCCCGCTCGACCGGCTTCAGAGCTTTTTCCGCAATAATGGCTATATCCGCACCGACACGGTGCGAGAGGCCGGCGAATTCGCGATCCGCGGCGGCATCGTCGATCTATTTCCGGCCGGCGCGGCACAGCCGCTGCGCCTCGATTTCTTCGGCGACACGCTTGAAAGCCTGCGCAGTTTCGACCCGCTGACGCAGCGCTCCAGCGGTTCGCTCGACAGCTTTCAACTGCGCCCGGTCAGCGAGATATTGCTCGATGATACGGCGGTGCAGCGCTTCCGCTCGCGGTATCGGGAAGCCTTTGGCGCGGTCGGCAGCGACGACCCGCTCTATGAGTCGGTGAGCGCCGGGCGGCGGCAAGCCGGGATGGAGCACTGGCTGCCGTTTTACTACGAGACGCTGGAGACTCTATTCGACTACCTGCCCGATGCGGTGGTGTCGTTCGACTATCAGAGCGACGAGGCCCGCGCCCATCGGCTCGAAGCCATCGCCGACTTTTATGCCGCGCGCAAAAGCATGAGCGGCGTTCGCGGCGGCACCGCTCCGTTGTATCGCCCCGTCGAGCCGCAGCAGATGTTCCTCGACGAGGCCGGCTGGCAGCGCCTGCTAAGTCGCCGCTCCGTCGTGCAGATATCGCCGTTTGCGGTGCCTACGGCGGCGGCGGATTACCCCCACCCCAACCCTCCCCCGCAAGCAGGGGAGGGAGGCGAAGACGGCGCCGGCAAGGAACACACCCCAGCTCGGCAAACGGGAGAGAGGGGAGATCGCACGGCCCCCTCTCCAGCGTCCCCTCCCCTGCTTGCGGGGGAGGGACAGGGTGGGGGTAAGGCAACCGGCGTCGCGTTCGATGCCGGTGCCCGGCCCGCCCGCAGCTTTGCCACCGAGCGCGCCGACGCGAAGGTCAACCTGTTCGATGTGGTGCGCGATTACCTGAATGCCGAGCAGCAGGCGGGACGGCAAGCCGCGATTGCCGCCTACAGCGAAGGCTCGGCCGACCGGCTCGCGACCGTGTTGCGCGAGCGCGGGCTGACCGATCTGCGCCGTGCCAACAACGCCGCGGCGCTCGGCAAACTGCCGCCGGAAACCGTAGGGCTCGCGATCCTGCCGCTGGAGCAGGGCTTCACCAGCGACAGCCTCGCCCTGCTCAGCGAACAGGACATTCTCGGCGACCGGCTGTCGCGCACGCCGCGGCGTCGGCGCAATCTCGATGAATTCATCACCGAGGCCGCCAGCCTGTCGGAGGGCGATCTTGTCGTGCATGCCGAGCACGGCATCGGCCGCTATGAGGGGCTGGAGACAATCGCCGTCGGTGGCGCGCCGCATGATTGCCTTCGCGTTGCCTATGCCGGCGATGACCGGCTGTTCGTGCCGGTCGAGAATATCGAGGTGCTGTCGCGCTTCGGCTCCGAGGAATCCGGGGCGCAGCTCGATCGCCTGGGTGGCGCCGGCTGGCAGGCGCGCAAGGCGCGCGTCAAGCAGCGCATCCGCGAGATCGCCAACGAACTGATCCGCGTCGCCGCTGAACGGCAGCTCAGGCCGGGCGAGACGCTGAACCCGCCCGAGGGGATGTACGAGGAATTCGCCGCTCGCTTCCCCTACCCCGAGACCGACGACCAGCTCAGAGCCATCGAGGATACGCTGGGCGACATGGCCGCCGGCCGGCCGATGGACCGGCTGATCTGCGGCGATGTCGGGTTCGGCAAGACCGAGGTGGCGATGCGCGCCGCGTTTGTCGCGGCGTTTGGCGGCGCGCAAGTCGCGGTGATCGTGCCGACGACACTATTGGCGCGGCAGCACTACCGCAACTTCACCAACCGCTTCGCCGGCCTGCCGTTGCGCGTCGGCGCGCTGTCGCGCCTCGTCAGCCCCAAGGACGCCAAGCAGGTCAAGGCCGATCTCGCGGAGGGCAAGATCGAGATCATCGTCGGCACGCATGCACTGCTCGCAAAGGACGTGAAGTTCCAGAATCTCGGTCTCGTCATCGTCGATGAGGAGCAGCATTTCGGCGTCAGCCAGAAGGAGCGGCTGAAGCAGCTGAAGGCCGATGTGCACGTCTTGACGCTGACCGCAACGCCGATCCCGCGCACCCTGCAACTGGCGCTGTCGGGCGTGCGCGAGATGAGCATCATCGCCACCCCGCCGATCGACCGGCTGGCGGTGCGCACCTTCATCACCCCGTTCGACGCGGTGGTATTGCGCGAGGCGATCCTGCGCGAACGCGATCGCGGCGGGCAGGTCTTCTACGTCGCGCCCTATGTCTCGGACCTCGACGAGGTGCGCGAGGAATTGCGCAAGATGGTGCCGGAAATCCGTGTCGCGATGGCGCATGGCCGCATGGCGCCGACCGAGCTCGAAAACGTGATGACCGCGTTCGACGAGCGCGCCTACGACCTGCTGCTGTCGACCAACATCATCGAGTCGGGGCTCGACATTCCGAGCGCCAACACGATGATCGTACACCGCGCCGACCGGTTCGGCCTGGCGCAGCTCTATCAGCTGCGCGGCCGTATCGGGCGCGGCAAGATCCGCGCCTATTGCTATCTCACCTTGCCGGAGAAGAAGAAACTGGCGGCAACGGCGCAGCGCCGGCTCGAGGTAATGCAGACACTCGACACACTGGGTGCCGGCTTCCAGCTGGCGAGCCACGATCTCGATATTCGTGGCGCCGGTAATCTGCTCGGCGACGAGCAGTCCGGCCATATCCGCGAGGTCGGCATCGAGCTGTACCAGAGCATGCTGGAGGAGGCGGTCGCCACCGCCAAGACCGCCGGCCCCGACGGCCTCGGTGCCCTCGCTGCCGAGGATTGGACCCCGCAGATAACGATCGGCATGCCGGTGCTGATCCCCGAGAGCTATGTCACCGACCTCGGTGTGCGTCTCGGGCTCTATCGCCGCATGGCGCAGCTTACCAACCGGCGCGAGCGCGATGCCTTTGCCGCCGAACTGATCGACCGTTTCGGCAAACTGCCCGACGAGGTCGAAAACCTGCTCCAGATCATCGCGATCAAGCGCTGGTGCAAGGAGGCCGGCGCGGAGCGCGTCGAAGCCGGTCCCAAAGGCGCCGTCATCACCCTGCGCGGCAACCGCTTCGCCAATCCGGCGGGCCTTGTCGAATTGATCCAAAAGCACGCGGGCACCCTGCGCCTGCGCCCCGACCAGAAGCTGGTCTATCTGCGCAATTGGGAGGAGCCGGCGGCGCGTCTCAAAGGGGTTGCGGGGCTGATGCAGGCATTGGTCAAACTTGTGCGGGCCGACACACCCGCCGCTGGCGTTCCGATGCCGACGCCGACACCGGAATTGGTCAAAGCGGGCGGCGCCCGGCGCTGACCTCGTTTCCCGCCGCAACCAAATAATACCGGGTGCGTTAAGCGTGTATGCGCTCTCGTTTCTTGACCCCCGAAGCCGGTGCGGTGGCTGGATTGCTGATCGGCATCCTGCTTGGCTCAGCCGCCCTTAATCTCGCTCATACTGCGACCGCGGCGTCTCGCGGGACTGCGCCCGTTGTAGAGCACAGCACCACGCCGCCGTCTGGGCCAGCTTCGAAGCGCCCTTGACGCTCAGTTCAGGCAGTCGGCGGCGCGACTTCGTCAAGCGCGAGGCTGCGTGCTTCGGGGCCGACCTGCGTGACCGCCACTGCGGCTATCGCTACCATGACCGCAAGACCGCCGAATACGGCATTTAACCCATAGCCAGTATAGACCCACAGGATGGCCGGGATCGCGACCGCGGCGCCGATCCGTCCGGCTGCCTGGCATAAGCCGAAGCCGGAAGCGCGAGCATTTGTCGGGAATACCTCGGCGATAAAAATCTGGGAGGCATTCCCTGCGAGCTGGGTGAAAAAGATCATCCCAAAGCCGATCGCCAGCACTGCCGACTCGCTACCGGCATTGGCCCACGCCAGTCCAAAGCCGCCGGTCAGGATGAAAGCCACGACCGCCGTGGGTTTGCGCCCGAACCGCTCCAGCGCAAACATCATAAAAGCGCTGGCGCAGGGGAAGGCGAGCGTCATCCAGAAGATCGAATTCAGCGATTTGGCGATGCCAAACCCGCGTTCGGCCAGGATGTTGGGCAGCCACGCGCCCAGGCCAAGCGCGATGCTGAAGAACGCGAAAAAGCAGATCATCCCGGCGGCGACTCGCGCCGGATAATGCCGCAACACAAGGCCGATCGGGTCGCTCCGGGTATCGCTCGCCGCGTCGATGCGCAAAGCGGTCAGCGGCACGCTGCGCAATCCCATGCGCTGTAACAACTCCAGCGCCCGCTCGCCCTGACCATGCGTCGCCAGCCAGCGCGGCGATTCGGGCAGCGAAAACCGCATCACGAAGACCACCAACGCCATGATCCCGATGATGATCCAGATGCCGCGCCAGCCGATCGTATCGCGGAACGCGAGGGCCAACAGCACGCCGGCCGGCCACGGCCACGCGCCGCCGATAAACTGCATGAAGGCAATCGTGCGGCCGCGAATGCTCTTCGGCGCATATTCCGCCGTGTAGGAGAAGCACAGCGGCTGTTCCGCGCCCAGGCCCACGCCAGCAAGAAACCGGAAAACCAGCAACCAGGTAAGCCCAGGCTGGAACCCCAGGCTCGGGATCGCGGGCAATGCGCCTAGAATCGTAGCGATCCCGAACAGCAACAAGTTAAACTGGTAGACCGTCTTGCGGCCGAACCGGTCGGTAAATTCGCCTTGACCCAGCGTGCCGACAAACAGCCCCAGCAAGGTTATGCTGCCGATCCACGGCACCTGCTGCTGGGTGACAAAGCCGCTTTTGAGCAAGTCGGGCACAAGCGCGCCAAAGATAGTGAAATCGATGACATCGACGAAATAGCCCGATGCCACCAGCGCCAGCACCCGCCAATGCAACGGCCCCATCGGCGCATTGTCCATCGCTTCGCCGACGAAATCTTCAATCGTCTGGCCCGCCGCGGCGGCATGTCCGACGCGCGCTGCGTCTACCATGCGCACTCCTCCCTTGGCGCTGAGCGCCTATATCTTGTGCCAAGGACCTTGCATTAGTCGGCATGGCGAAGTCCAGCTTCCACGAGCGGTCCTGCACCGCCGGCATGGGAGCCGCGCGGCGCCCGCGAATGCCGATGAGGCTTATGACAGTGTTTATGACGTAGTAGGAATTTTGGTTTACGCTGCCAAGGCAGACGGCGGCACGACGAGGGCTCATGCTTTACGACGCCTATCAAGCACAATGCGACGCGCTGGCGCCTTTTCGGCTGTTTGCCGAAGCGGCCGGCTCGGTCCTTGCGCAGCCGTGGATGGTTGGGAATTCGCTGCTGGTGCGCAACACGGCCGCCGCGCTCAACCTGTTTTCGCACACCCAGATCACCCACGAGCATCCCCCGTTCGGGATCGAATCCGTCGTGGTCGCCGGCGACCGGCTGCCGGTGGTCGAGGACGTGGCCTTGGCGACGCCGTTCTGCCGCCTGCTGCACTTCGTGAAAGATGGCGCGCCCGAGCAGCCGAAACTACTGATCGTCGCCCCGATGTCGGGGCATTTTTCGACCCTGCTGCGCGGCACCGTTGCGACCGCCTTGGCCGATCACGACGTCTACCTGACCGATTGGATCAACGCGCGCAGCGTTCCGCTGAGCGCCGGCGAGTTTGGCCTCGACGATGTCGTCGAGCTGATCATCGAGTTCCTGCAGCATCTTGGCGAAGGCAGCCACGTCATGGCGGTCTGCCAGCCGGCGGTTCCGGTGCTGGTGGCGGTCTCGCTGATGGCGGCGCACGCCGATCCGTGCCAACCCTTGTCGATGGTGTTGATGGGCGGCCCAATTGACCCGGCGTCGAACCCGACCGAGGTCAACAGGTTCGCCCAGTCGCACTCACTGTGCTGGTTCGAGCGCACGGTTATCACCCGGGTCCCCGCGCGCTATCCCGGCGCCTTCCGGCGGGTGTATCCCGGCTTTCTGCAACTGGTCGGGTTCATCAGCATGAATATCGACCGCCACCTGACGGCGCATTGGCGCATGTTCCGCCAACTTGCCGAGGGCGATTTCGAGGGGATGGCGGCGGCCCGAGCGTTTTACGACGAATACAGCGCCGTCATGGATTTGCCGGCCGAGTTCTACCTCCAGACCATCGAGCGCGTGTTCAAGCGCTACGATCTCGCCAATGGCCGGTTCACGGTGCGCGGCGAGCCCGCCGATCCCGGCGCCATTCGCCGCACCGCCCTGATGACAGTCGAGGGCGAGCGCGACGATATCTGCGCCGTCGGTCAGACCGTCGCCGCGCATGATTTGTGCTGCAATCTGATGCCGGCGAAACACGCACATCATCTGCAGCCGCGTGTCGGCCATTACGGCGTGTTCAACGGTCGCCGCTGGGAGACCGAAATTTACCCGCGGGTGCGTGAATTCATCCACGCACAGGTCTGAGTGTCTTACAGGGGCGGTAGCCCGGGGGGATGCGGCCGCCATTGCGTCGCCTGCTCGAACGCATAGGCGATCCGCAACAAGGTCGGCTCGCTCCAGGCCCGCCCGGTAAACGTCGCGCCAATCGGATAGTCGGGCGTATCGCGCCCGCCAATGCCTGACGTCAACCCCGCCGGCACCTGAACGCTGGGATAGCCGGCCTTGGCGGCGATCGCGGCGCCGGCGGCGCCGGGAAACAGCACGGCATCGAGGCGGTGCCGATCCATATAGGCATCGAGCCCGCGTATCGTCGCGCCTTGCAGGTCCATCGTACGCGCCGAGCGATATTCCGCCTCCGACAGATCGCCCGAGGTAGCCTCCGCCGCCAACAGCAGATCCTGCCCGAAGCGCAGGGCGCGATCGGCGTGCGCCCGGTTGAAGGCAATCACATCGGCCAACCTCTTGATCGGCGTGTCGCAGGCCCATTCGCTGAGATACCGATTGAGCCCGTATTTCAACTCGTAGACGAAGACGAGAGGGCGATGCGCCGGCTGAAAGCGGGTCGCGCTCTCCGGGTTACGGTTGAGTACCTCCATCGTTGTGCCCGGCCCGGCGAGCCAACCCGCGCTCGGAATGTTGGCACGGATAATTGTAGCCCCGTTGGTCTCCAGCGCCGCGATCACCTGTGCCATCACGGCAGTCGGGCGCAAGCCGAGCCGGCCGTAATACACATCGTTCCCGGGGTCGGCGGGATCGCTGGGCACGCCGATACGCGCCCCGCGCAATCCCTCCGGATCGAGCGAAGCGGTGTAGTCCCGCGGCCGCTGCAGTCCGCCAGTCGCTGGATCGAGCGGATCCGGTGCGGCCAGTACATTCAACAGGATGGCGGCATCCCGTACGGTCCGGGTCAGCGGGCCGGCGGTATCCTGGCTATGCGCGATCGGGATGATGCCGGCGCGGCTGATCAGGCCGACCGTTGGCTTGACGGTGACAAGTCCGTTCTGAGTCGCCGGATTGAGCAGCGAGCCGGAAGTTTCGGTGCCGATTGCCGCCGGCGCCAGCCCCGCGGCAACGGCCACCGCCGACCCGGAACTCGACCCGCCGGGATGCACAATCGGCACTCCGCGCGCGTCAAGCCCCGGCGCGAACGGATTGCGCACCTGGCCGCCGAGTGAGCTGTATCCAGCCGGCATGTCGATCGCCATGAAGTTGGCGAACTCGGTCAGGTTGGCCTTGCCCAGAATGACCGCGCCGGCCGCCCGCAACCGCGTTGCAACCGTCGCATCGCGCTTTGCCCGCGCCCCGGCCAGAGCGAATGACCCGGCCGTCGTCTGCTGCCGGTCCGCCGTGGCGATGTTGTCCTTGAGCAGGATGGGGATGCCGGCGAGCGGTCGTTCCGAATTCGGCACCGCCCCGTCCAGCGACGCCGCCATCGCCAGGGCATCGGGGTTGATCTCGCGCACCGCGTTGAGCATGGGGCCGGTGCGGTCGTAAGCCTCGATCCGCGCCAGGTACTCGCGCGTCAGCGCGCTGACGCTGGTCTGCCCGGTGGCGAGAGCCTGCTGCAGCTCGGCAAGGCTGCAATGGGCGCTGCGCAACGCGCGTGCCTTTAGTAAAGCAGACGCGGTGCCACGTCTTCGACGATCAGGTCGCTGATAAAGTACAGGATCAGCATCAGGACGATCGGCGAGATGTCGATGCCACCGAAATTCGGCAGGAACGATCGAATCGGTCGGAGTGCCGGCTCGGTGATCCGATAGAGAAAATCGCCGATCGTCGAGACGGCGCGGTTGTAGCGGTTGACCACACCAAAGGCGAGCAGCCACGAGATGATCGCCTGAGCGATCAACAGCCAGATATAAATGCGGATTACCAGCAGAATAAGGTTCAGAAACGCGTGCATTCCAACGATCCGCACTCACCAAGCCTGCACCGACCGTAGCCCGGCGTCCCGCCCCCGGCAAGCGCCCGGGTGTCACGGCGCCACGATCACGTGCCTCCGGCGGCGAGCCCCGCCACGCCATCTGCTTGACAGCCTCCGGGGGCGTCCTCATAGTCGCGCCCGCTTTGGCCGCCGGCGGCCAAGATATGGTGCGGGGCCGTAGCTCAGCTGGGAGAGCGTCGCGTTCGCAATGCGAAGGTCAGGGGTTCGATCCCCCTCGGCTCCACCAATCCCGCACCAAACTGCAAATCGTCAGATTCAACGCGCATGAAAGCGACGTGCGTATGCCGTCCGCGTACCCCTATTCAGCCCGCACTGATTGAGGATATCAGAGCGCCATGAAACACATGCGCTTCCTCGCAGCGCTGCTGATCCTGCTGAGTACCCACCGGGTCTCGGCCGATCAGGACGCCACGTCCGCGATGTGGGAAAAGCACATGCGCCAGATATGCGCGGACGAGATCGATAAGAACCCGTTCAAGCCCGACAATCAGAAGAAGATGTGTCAGGACCTTGAAGCGACAACGCCCGGCACCCTGAAGGTCGTTTGCGAGGATGGCCCCGCCGCTCCGCGGCAGAGGTGCAGGATCGAGAACTGATCCCGAAGCCGAGTTTAAGCCAGCTGTAAGACCCAGCTCTTCGATGGCGCGGTACAGCGTGCGCACGCGCTGTATACACTGCGCAAATGGGTTTTGAGCCGCAGGCCGCGTTCCGCGAGGCCGCCATAGCGTGGAGCCGAGCGGATCCTGCGCGCGTCATATTCTTGTGCCGTGCAATCCTTGAACGGGTTCCGGACTTTCCCGACGCGCTGAACCTGCTCGGCGTGGCGCTCCATTCGAGTGGCGACCGCGAGGCGGCACTGGGAACGTTGCAGCGCGCCGCGGCCATCGTCCATCGGCCAGATATCCTGAACAATCTCGGTCTTGCGCTGCGCTCGTTGAAGAACACCGATGAAGCCTTGGATGCATTTCTCGCGGCCGTCGCCGTCGATGAGAACTTCGCCGAGGCGCAGGCCAATATTGGCCGCCTGTTATGCGAGACCGGCAATCAGGCCGGCGCGCTAAAGCATCTGCTGCGCGCCGTCGCGGTCAAGCCGGACCTGCAGCGGCCGCATAGCGATCTCGGCGCCGTGTACATGAAGCTGAACCGGCTCGAACTCGCCACCCGTCATTATGAGGAGAGTCTTATCCTGGGCCTGTCGCGATGGCAGCCGACCGGAGCATTCCTTGACAGCCGCGCGACCGAGCCGGAGCCCGACCCTGTCAATGAGGCCGCGGCAGCGTCACGGCTGGCCAGGTTCCGCGCCGGCCTGATTGCGATGAAGCGGGTGCTCGACGATGCCGGCATCACCTTCTTCCTCGGTGACGGCACCGCGCTCGGCTGCACGCGCGAAAAGGCGTTCATCTCATACGACAAGGATGTCGATCTCGGGATCGACGCCGCTGTCCCCCGGAGCCGCGTGCTGCAGGCACTGGATGAATCGAGCGAGTTCTGGATCGACCCGGAACGTGAATCTCGAAATGGGGAGGTGCTGATCTGCGGCTCTTACCGTAACCTCGTCGCGATCGATCTCTTCTTCTACCACTATGTCGATGGCTACGTATGGCACGGCATCCGCCATGGTAACGAAGAGACCCGCTGGCGACAGACGCCGTTCGGACTCGCTCCGGTCGACTTCATCGGCGAGAACTATCTGATACCGGCCGACACAGATCGCTACCTGACTGAACTGTATGACAACTGGCGGCTTCCGGACCCGGACTACTCGCCTTATGTCACCGGTGATATCGTGGGCGGCCTGCCGCTGATGGCAAAATGCTATGCCCTGCGCGATCTTCAGATGGCGCTCGGCGCCGGCAAGCCAGCCAAGGCTGCCGCCATCGCGCGCCGCCTCATCGACCGGCTGCATCTCTACGATCCCTCCCCGCGCCTCGCCGCCGCGCTCGCCGCCTTCCTCGCGCGATCTCGCTAACACATAGGGCAGCCGGGGCTGGCTGTTCCGGCGCCGCCAAGCTGCACTAAGACGCCGAAATGATCGGATAGGGTCACCATCCCGACACCAAGGACTGGCACCACTGGCGCGGTCAGCACGATTCTAGCCGCCCGTGGCATCAGGTCCCTGACGGCGCCGGCTGAGACCAAAACATGGTCAATCCGCTGGCGCGGCGCGCGGCGGTAGGGGGTTGCGGCATTGAGCGGATTGGCCGGGTCCCATGTCGCCGCCGCTCGCAGCCTCGCCGGGTCGTGCGTCGCGGCAAGCGCATCGACATAGCCGGCGGCGAGCAAGCGGCGGTAATTCGCCGGCGCGCTTTCCGGACCCGCATTGAAATCGCCCGCCAGCACGGCCGCCCCGCTCGCCCCGGCGGCGCGCATCAGGTCCCCGACAGCGGCGCGCCGGCGGGCGGCGCTCACCGCCCTGCCGATCAGCGGGATTGGCAGCTCAGGACGCAGATGCACATTGACCAGGCTTACCCGGCCAATCTTCGGCGCTTCGATGGCGGTGGCGAGAAACCCACCATCGGCGCGGCCAATGACCCGCGCTTCGACGATGGGATGGCGGCTTAGCAGCATCAACCCATGCCCGCCCGAGGCATGCTCGGGGTAGACCGGGCGCATCGCCGCCGCGAGAAAATCGCGGTGACGCGCCTCGAACACCTCCTGCAGCGCGACAATGTCGGCATTGAGCGCGATGAGCGCTGCTGGCGCTGCATGCAGCCGGGCCTCGACATGCGCTGCCTCCGGCACCATCCCGAATCGGCGCACCGCTCGGCTCAGCAGCCCAAGGTTCAGTGTCAGCAGTTTTATGCCGCCGATTGCGGCGGCAGCCGGTATCGGTGCAGCATTGCCGCGCCACCGCTGACCCGGCCCGGGTCAGCCATCGACGCCATGCCATCCATCACTCGGAACTACGCAATGCAGCAGAGCCCGCCGGTTGTCGTCTATGCCGATGTCGTCTGCGACCTTTTCCACGCCGGGCATGTCAGGTTTTTCGAGCTGGCGCGGGCTCTTGGCGATCGCCTGATCGTCGGGATGATGGCGGATGACGATGTCGCCACTTATAAGCCGCGCCCGGTCCTGACACTCGCGGAGCGCGCCACTGTCGTCGCCGCCTGCCGGCTCGTTGACCGGGTCATCGCCCCAGCGCCGCTGCACTGCACCGCGCGGTTTCTCGACGAAATCGGCGCTGCGTTTTGCGTTCATGGCGACGACATGCGCGACGATGAGTTGATGTATTTTTATCGCGACCTGATCGAACACGGCCGCCTGCGCAAGGTCCCCTATACGCAAGGCATCTCCTCGCGCGCGATCGTTGCTCGCATTGCCGGCCGCCTCGCCGCGGGTACGCTTCGGACCTAGAATCGGCTTGCTTATTCGGTGCCGCGGCGATCACGCTCACGGCGCTGGCGTTGTCGACGGTCAGCGCCTTCCCGACGTTCAGGACCCGTCCAGCCGTCGGTATCACCGCCGCGTCGACGCTCCAGGCCGCGTCGGCGATCTCCGGGGTCGTAGCGCCTTAAAAGACCGGATCGACGATCTCCGTGCATCCTGAGCTTTCGACTGGTGACAAGTTCTTTACGGCGGATTTGTGCCCGCTTTTATGCAAAATTCATATGCACCGATAGGAGGTGCCGATCAACCGAAAGTTGCGCAAATTGACAGAAGACGGCGTGGCTTCTTCGAATACAGAACCTCTGGGAGACAAGCTCCTTCTCGAGGAATTTAAGATACTCAGGGGAGAGATAGAGCTTCGCGCGAGCGAGCAGCGCGGCATGGAACGAAACGTTATCTTGATTGCGGCGGCAATCTATGGATTTTTGCTCACCCCCAAGGGCACTATCCAGGTGTTCGACGCACCGTTTTCCGATCTTGCGTGGTATCTTCCTCCGGTATTCAGTTTTCTGGCACTCGTCCGCTGGAAGGAGAGCGTCAAGATGATTGAGGCGCTTGCCGCCTATCTTATGACTGTGGAAGAACGGATTCTACCAGCGGGGGGTTGGGAGGTTTTTCTCGAAAAGCAACGACGCAAAGACCATCTTCCGATTACGTCAGGCTGGTACGCGGTGTTCTGGATCGCAACGGTGGTCGGACCGCTCGTCGTCGCGTATGTGCGGCATCCGGCTTCGATTAAAGACGTGACCGAAACAGCTATCTTGATCGGGGTTTTGGCCAGCGTCGCTGTCGGCTTGTTTGTCGTACGAACATGGAAGCCGGCGAAAGAGGAGACCTGACTGTCCGATACGGACATACCGGAGAAACCGGGGCAGTCAAAGGTTTCACCAGGAGCGGGCATTTCAAGCCGAAGCTTGTAGGCGTAGCCGTCACAATGCATCATTAGCGCTTAGGGTAACTAACGATCCTGAGCGCCTTTAGCCTTGGCGAGGTGGGCCGTGGCAAATGATTTCATAGGTCCTAGACTTCCGCCTGAACTGGCGGGACCCGGCGAGGTCGCGAGCGGCCTAACGCGAGCCCTGGATACGACTTTCGCGACCGACCCGTCAGGCGGAGCTGCTGTTCTGTTTTATGGCGCTATCAATGAGCTCGTAAGCAGCAATCCGACACCGGCTGCATCCCGTCTTCGCACCCAACCGGATGTCCTCGCCCGTCTCATCAACCTCACATCACGGCTCACGCCGGAGAGCTCGGATTCCCTCTACCAACAGGGATACTTCGCGACAAAGTTGCTCATGCAATCGGAAAACAACAGCAACACTGTTGCAGCCATATTGGATGATATCGATTATTCAACCTCCCGCAACTCCCCTATATACACGGTGATGCGCGGATTAATGCTTTCGGTGACATGCCTGGCATTGGCAGCAGGTTTTTCCTCCCTTATCTATTTACTCTCCGGCAATAGCGGGATAGCGTATATAAAGATGGTCGAAACGCCCATTATAGTGGCACCTCTGTTCGGCATGCTCGGAAGCATCGTGAGCATCCTTCTGCGATTATCCGAATTTGAGACAGCCACCAGACGCTCTCGCCAGTTCCTGAGAATGACCGGCATGATGCTCCCGCTGGTCGGAGCTATTTTTGCGTGTGTATCGTGCGCGGTCTTCGCATCAGGAATAATCAATTTCGGCTTTGCATCCGCGGATGGCAGCCTGCGTTCGATAGAATCCCCGTACTTCTATGTTGTTATCGGATTCTTATCGGGTTTCAGTGAACGGTTTACCAGAGGGTTGTTGGGCAATGCCGAAAACATCCTGACCTCTCAATCGGACACCAGGATTGCGACCACAAACGGATCGCTTCTAGCGCAGGTCTCAACTCGCAAGGAAGTGACACAGCTTTCGACTGATAAAGTCGGACCGTAGGTCGCGGCGAGCATCGAAGGCGGAATCAGTTCGAGCATGGTAATAATCGCCGCCATCAGCACTTCTGTGTATTAACGAGGTAGCGCCCCCTCATGGAAGCGCCCCCTTTCGCTCGGCGCCGACCACATACCGGGCGCCGACGCAGCATCTCGCAACTTATCTGTGAGCTGTATCACAGGCTGACCGTGAACCCCGCTGCTAAACTCACGGTCTCATGGCGCGCGGTACAGGCCGTTAGCAGAGGGTACAATCATGCCAAATCCAGGGCAGCCTATGATCTCGGTGGGTGCTACCGGCGACACGGTGCGGCGCCTGCAGCGCGCGCTGCGGCGCACGCCCGATCTTGATATCTCTGCCGACGGGACATTTACGCCTGCGCTGGAGGCGGCGGTTAAGAACTTCCAGACTGGCGTCGGCATTTCAGCGGACGGGATCGTTGGCCCGCTGACGTGGAATGCCTTGCCCGACGGTGGCCCTATGCCGACGCTGCGCGAGGGTTCTTCCGGCGCTGCCGTAAAGAGCCTGCAAACCTTACTGACGAATGGCGCGTCGGGGGAGTGGGGCGTCACCCCGGCCGGCATTGACGGTGTTTTTGGCCCGAAGACCAAGGCATCCGTGCAGGCTTTTCAGGCGTGGGGCGGCGTTGTAGTGGATGGCGTGGTCAGCGACGCGACGTGGTCCGTGTCGCTGCACGCCGCGAATGCTACGCTGGAAACCGCTGTCGGGTTGAATTTTGTTATTGGATAGAAGCGGCTTCGGCGACGGTCTTCATGTGTTCGCGAGCGCTTTCAAGCGTCTCCATCAGAACACGTAGATAATCTTCGGCCGGTTTGACCAGGTTGAGGTGATCTTCTGCTTTCAGGCGCTCGATGACGAGCCTCTGCTCATCGATGTGTTCAAGCGTCTGCGCGACGTAGCGCTCCGCTATCTCTGATCTGGTAGTGGCAATCTGGTCCGACATTCGCGCCTCCATTCAACAGCGAAACAGCGCCACCCGGTGTCCCGGAACGACGCGGTTGGCTTGATTGCGATTACCGGCCAGCGGGGCTTCCTGCGGCCGGCGCGGGGCTGCCCGGCTCCAGAGCCACTCTGTTTTTCATCGCAGGGCTCACCGCTTATCTATCCTCAAGAGGATCGAACATCACTTCGCGGATACCAACACCCGCGGTGAAGACTTCGATCCGTCGACGAGGTGTCGCTGAGCAAAGCCGCCACCGGCGGCCTGCGCTCCATTCAGGTCAACTGGTATTCGCCAGCCCGGCCTGATCGCCTGGGCTGGTGCGAGCCGTGGGAGATACGCCCTAGTTCGGAACCCACACGGCAGACCGTATCTCACCGAATTCTCGGGCGATCTTGCGCCATGAGCCCCCGGCATCGTTGGTGACATACACCTCGCCGAACAGGCTGAACGCCACAATGCGATCAGCATCAGTGGGGTGCGTGGCGAGACCCCATATCGTGGCATTGGCCCGGCCGGGGAGCGACAGCACTTCCCACGTGTCCCCAAAATCGGCGGTGCGAAGCACGTGTCCTCGTTCGCCTGTCGTCGTCTCTCCGCATCCGGCGAAGAGCACGCGCGGATCATCGGGCTTTACCGCGATGCCGCGGGCATAGGGCAGCGGCCATTTCTCACGGATATCCAGGTGATCCCAGCTGTCGCCGAGATCATTGCTGATGAACATCTCCCCGGCCGTGCTGGCGTAGACGCGCGGCGGCTGGGTTGCCGCAAAGGTCAACGCATGGATATCCGGGTCATACAGGCCCTGCGTTTGATGCGTCCAGGTATCGCCCCCGTCGAGGCTGCGGAAAACGCCGTCGATTTCAACCCCGGCCCAAATCATCCGATGATCGGCGGGGTTCACCACGATACCCGTCACGAACGGGATCCCGATCGAACATTCCCTGGCGATATCGAGCGACAGTTTCTCCCACTCGCGTCCCCCATTGCGGGAGCGGTAAACGCCAGCCGGGCGCGTTCCGGCAAAAAGGATGTCGGGATCGACTGGGTCGACGGCCAAGGACCAGATCGTCGGCACGGCACCGGCAGCCCCCACCCTCTCCCACTGCGCCCCGCCATCGCGGCTCACGAACAATCCGGTATCGCCGCCGGCAAAGATCGTGTGTGGCTCGCTGGGGTGAGCGACCAGCGCCTGGATGCGGCTGTTGAGCGGAAACGGGGAACGGTGCCGCGTCCATGACTGACCGCCATCGGGACTGTGCCACACACCCCAGCCGGCCGTACCCAGACAGATGTTATAGTTCATCGACATGGCATGATTCCTTCCGGCACACGGCCAATTCGGGCCGCGTCATAAACTCATCATAGTTGCCCTCAGCTCACGAGACGAGGCTGCTCCAGGCGTGGCGCCGCAACCTCGCCGAGCGTCCCCCGCGACAAGGTCAAGGCGGCAACCGCGCCGATCAGGGCAAGAGCGCCCGCCGCGATAAACGCGCTGTTGAAGCTTCCCGTGATATCGACGAGATAGCCGGTGACGATCGGCGCGCAGAGGCCGAACGTATTGCCGCCGAGAACGAGAAAGGCGAGCGCGCGACCAGCGTCCGATGGCGAGCGCAGGAGATCGTTGGTCAAGGCGCCGTTGGTGGCCGGCCCAACATTCGCGAACGACACCGCGAACGTGACGAGGACGATCATCGCCGTCAGCGACTCGACATAGGGGATCAGCATGCCAGACGCCGTCATCACCAGGCAGATCGCGACGAGATAGCGGCGCTTCCCGGCATGAACGGCCTCGATGCTCATCGCACGGTCGCCCAACCAGTTTGCGATGATGTTCACGGCCGAGGCGATCAGAAACGGCAATGCCGTGTAGATGCCCGAGCCCATGATCGTCATGTGCCGCTGTGTCTGCAGGTAATTGGGCAACCAGCTCAAGTAGAGATACACCGTGTAGACCATGCAGCCTTGTGAAATGAACAAGCCCCACATCGCCGGTGCTCTTGCCAGGCCAAGATAGCCGACCCCGCCGTGATCGGGCGCTTCGAGCCCACCATCGCGTTCCTTGAGGATGCGACGCCGTTCTGGTTCCGGAATCCAGCTCGTCTTTTCAGGCGTGGACACGAGCAAACGCCAGATCGCGACCCAGACGAGCCCCAGGGCCCCGGTCACGACAAACGACCAGCGCCACGAGCTTATCGAGATGATCCAGGCAACAAACGGTGCGCCAATCGCCGCCCCCAGGCTTGATCCGGCCGAGATGGTCGCGATGGCGGTGCCGCGCTCGGTGATCGGTCCCCACAGCCCGACACTGCGGTAGGTCACCGGCGCATACGGAGCTTCGCCGATTCCGAGGCCGAGACGGGTCAACAGCATCGTAAGAAAGCTGCCGGCGGCGCCTGTCAGCATTTGCGCGATCGACCAGATCGTCGTGCCGATCGCCGCGACGTTGTGCGGCCCAAAGCGGTCGATCAGACGCCCGCCGGGCAGCATCATCACCACGTAGGCCCACAGGAACGAGGAGAAAAGGTACCCAAGCGCGATTGGCGACAGGCCAAGTTCGTCGGCGATCGGCTTGCCAGCGACCGAAATATTGACGCGGTCGGTGTAGGCGATGACGTTGAACAGAAAGAGCAGGAAATATACCCAGAACCGACGGTTCGTCATCGGCCGATCCTCCCCCACGCAGTGGCGGTCGCATGCGATGTGCGCCCGCTCAGGCGCTGACTGTGGCACGCCGCTCGACGCGCCGAAAGAACCTGCTCTGCGAAATATCGGGCGTAGTCCAATGGGCCGCGCGTGGACCGCGGCCGAGCGTCGATATGATGGCGGCCACTCCCTCTCCCCTTGAGCAACGGAACAGCACCCGCGCCCGTTTCGGCATTTTGCAGATGTGCGAGTGCTGCTCGCTTGCGGTCGGGAGAGCCGGCAGCTAAGAGTCATCGGGTGTTGTCGAATTGGCCAAAAAATAGACTGCTCGGAGCAATCCTCCTGCTGCTCGGGGTCTTGCTTGGGCCGCCCGCGGTCGCGGAGACGTGTGGCCAGGTACTGGCCATGAGCGGTTCGTCGGTGATCGAGACGAATGGGCAGCAACGGCCGGCGGCGCTCGGAGAGCCGGTCCAGGTTGGCGATACGATCAACGTGTCGCAGGATTCCAAGCTGCGGCTGCGCATGAATGACGGCTCGGTCGTCACGCTCGCCCCCGGTACCCGCATGACTGTCGCTAAATACGACGTCGACGGCGCCGGCGCGCGCCGTGATGCCGAATTGAGCATGTCCGCAGGCTTATTGCACGCCGTCGTCAGCGCCGGCAGCGGCGTGCCTAATTTCGAAGTCAAGACCGCGACAGGTGTCGCCGCCGTCCGCGGAACCGAGTGGTACGTCGACTCGCAAGGCAGTGACACTCAGGTCTATGTGGTGACCGGCAAGGTGTCCCTGACCGATCTCGCAGGTCATGGTCCCGTCACGATCCCGCAGATGTCGGAATCAACCGTTGCCGTCGGTAAACCGCCCGCGCCCATCCGGCCGGTTACGCAAGCCGAGTTGCAGACGCTGGCGGCGCGAACCGCCCTCCAGGCGGGTCTGTGCCAATGCGTTCGAGCCGGCTCCGACGCAATGCCGAGTTGTCGGACGACCGCTGCGGCGTGTGAAGCTATTTGCGGCGCCGGTCATTACACCTTCGTGCCGACCGCTCCTTTCAGTTGCGGCTCCTCCCCGTGAGCGTCGCGGCGGGTGCCCGAGCGGCGAGGTGGTCAGCATACGCGGCAGTCCCTCCTCGGCCGAGAGTGTCTTGATAGGCTAGGCGTTGAACGCGCAGCGAGCTTGGCAGGTCGCTCTCGGGCTCACCGTAGCCGGCTTGGTGATGTTGCTCGCCCATTTCGATGGGACTGGCCTGCGCGGCGTCGAAACAGCCTCCCTTGACCTGCGGTTCCGCTTGCGGGGGGTGAAGCAACCCGGCCCCGAGACCGTTCTAGTTCTTGTCGATGATGCGAGTCTTGCCGCGTTCGGGCGCTGGCCGTTCAGCCGCCGCGTCTTCGCCAAGGCGGTCGAGCGACTCCACAGCGCCGGCGCGAAGGTGATCGCCTTCGACATCCTGTTCTCGGAGCCGGAAAATTCCGTTCCGGCGAAACTCCGCAGCGCCGCAAATGGCGAAAGCGGCTCCTTGACGGCCGATCAACGCCAGGTTTTGAGCACGGCGCTTGATCAGCTCGGTTCGGACTCCCCCGACGCCGACTTTGCCGAGGCAATCCGCACCGCGACGAACGTCATGTTGCCGATCGCTCTTCCTTTGACAGGACCGCGCAGCGACGACTTGCCCGACGATGTCGCAGAAGCCGGGTACCTCAAGCTCGCGCGTAGCCCCTATGCGCCGGTGTTCCCGTTGCGCCCGGTTGCCTCGCTGGTTCCAATACCGGTCCTGGCCAAGGCGGCGGCCGGCTTCGGGCAGGTGAATATCGCCTACGACAGCGACGGCAGCCCGCGTTACGACTATCTCGCGCTTCCTCTTGGCGTCGATTTCGTCGCATCGCTGCCCGTCCGCGTTGCCGCCGCCTTTCTGGATGTGCCGTGGCCGCAGGTTTCCGTGGCGCTTGGTGCCGGAGTCACCGTGGGACCAATCGACATCCCGACGGACCGGGCAATGCGGCTGTTGGTCAATTATCGCGGGCCGCGAGGTACTTTTCCGGTGTTCTCCCTCGCCGATCTGATTGGCGGACGAATTCCCCAGGAAGCGTTGCGCGGTCGCATCGTACTGATCGGCGCGTCCTTCCTCGGGAACAGCGACAGCAATTCGTCGCCGTTCGGCAGCACTCAGTTGAGCGGCACCGAGCGGATGGCCACGATCATCGATACGATTCTGCACCGGGACTGGATCCGGATAGACATCACGTCGTCGTCGCTGGTGGTTCTCGCCGCCGTGCTGCTGATCGCCGGCCTCTCGAGCGCCGCCGCAAGCTGGCTACCCACACGAGCGGCGCTCGCCGCGTCCGCCTTGCCTCTCGTTATCTGGTGCGCCGCCGCTCAGATCGCCTTTCTTCAAGGCATCTGGCTGCCCATCGCCTGGCCGGGTCTGGCGCTGGTGGCGGCGATCGGCGCGACACTGTTGTTCCGCTACTGGGTGGTCGACCGCCACGGGCGCTACATCATGGCCGCGTTCGAGCATTATCTGGCGCCTGATTTCGTCAAGATCCTCGCGGGTCAGCCCGATCGCCTGAATCTTGGCGGCGAGACACGAGACATCACCATCCTGTTCAGCGATATCCGGGGGTTCACCTCGATCGCAGAACAATTCAAGAAGAACCCGTACGAGCTCAGCCGGCTGATCAATCGCGGCTTCCTCAGTCCGATGACCGATCTGATCATGAATCGGCAAGGCACGATCGATAAATACATGGGCGATTGCATCATGGCGTTCTGGAATGCGCCGCTCGATATCGGTGACCATGCGGACAAGGCCTGCGGCGCGGCTTTGGCCATGCTCGATGAGATCGCCCGGATCAATAAGATGCTGATGTCGGAGCCGGCGACGGAAGGAGGTATTTCCTCGCCGATCAATATCGGGATTGGGGTCAATACCGGCGAATGCATCGTCGGCAATATGGGCTCGAATCAGCGCTTCTCTTACACAGCGCTCGGCGACGCGGTTAATCTAGCGTCGCGACTCGAAGGCCAATCGAAGACCTATCACATTGATATCGTTATTGGCGAGAACACGCGGAAGGCTGCCCCTTCATGGGCGGCCATCGAGCTCGATCTCATCGAGGTCAAAGGCAAGGAAGATGCCGAGCGCATCTATGGCCTGCTAGGCGATGCCGAACTGGCGCAATCGCCCGAATTCCAGAAGCTGTTAGCGCGGCACGAGGCCATGCTGCGGTGGTACCGGCGGCAGGAATGGCAGGCCGCGAGGGCGGCATTGAGACGCTGCAGATTATACGGAGCCCCACTGCAGGAGTTTTACGATCTCTATGAAGAACGAATAGATTTTTATGAGGCCAACCCGCCGGGACCGTCATGGGATGGGGTGTTTGTCGCGCTTCATAAGTGAACTGGTCGCCCTTCAGGTTGAGGCGGGGGCTGGTGCCGCAACCCGGCGGCGCGGGCGAGTCTGGGTCGCTGCGGTTGCAGGCTGACGGCAGCGCCGAACGTGCTACAGTTCCTGGCATGAGCGCTCCCCCGCCTTACGCCGAGCAGGTCGCCTCCAACATGCTGCGGCGTTTCGGATTCTCCGCCATCTGGCAGCTGCACCTGTCGGCGGCGGCGGCGCATCGCAGCGGCAAAAAGCTGGCGGCAGCATCGATGATCGAAATCGCCGACGCCGCTGAGCGGCTTTGGCTCAGAAAGCGGGCCGATGATCTGGGCCAGACTGAGGGGCCCGCGGCCGATACAGGCTCGCGGCGCGAAACCTAATCAGGCTGCCGCAAGCGCGTAACCGCGGCGGTGTGGACGCAGCGGTCCACGCTATGTTTCTGCAGGGCTGGCTCAGGCGGAGCTCAGGTCGAGGGTTTTGCCACAAGGATACCCGGTACTGTGAGCTCCACGGGATAGACATAGGGGCCCAGCCGGTTGATCAGCACGACAGCGACGATCAGCGCCGCGGAGGCACCGATCAGGGCCGGATTGTAAGACCCCGCGAGATCAAACAGATATCCGGCGAGAAACCGCCCCAGCGATCCGCCGAGCCCGAACATCATAAAGAAAATGCCGTAGATCGTGCCGAACGCGCGCAGACCGAGATAGCGTGAGAGCATAAAGGCGATCAGGTCGACTTCGGTGCCGAGCCCCACCCCGAGCAGCACCACACCAATTGCCGGCAGAAATCCCGTTCCCGTCGACAGCAGCATGAAGCCGGCGATTGGTGCCAGCCACAGCACGGTCGCGATGTAGGATGCAAAGATCCGGTCGATCAGGAACCCGGTCAGCAACCGCCCGCATAGCGTCGATAGGCCAAACAGACCAAAGGTCGCGGTCGCCGCCGCCGCCGACAGCCCGCGATCCGTCAAGAGCGGCACGACATGTCCGGAAAAACCGAGCAATGCCAACGCGACAAAAAAGAACGTCGCAGCCAATAGCCAGAACGGCGCGGTCGCCGCCGCCTCACGGGCGGTCAGCCCCGGCAGGTCGGCGTCGCGCTGTCCACGCGGGCGCTCGCCCTCGCCGGGTTGTGGCTCCCGAACCCACAGGGCGACCGCCGGGAACGCAATCGCCAGCACCATGATACCAAGCAACACATAAGCGATCCGCCATCCGAACCGCGCGATGAAATAATTGGCGAGCTGCGGCACGATCATGCCGCCGAAGCCGATACCAGCCAGTGCAATCCCCAGCGCCAAGCCCCGCCGCCGATCGAACCAGGCCGAGATCGCCTTGGTGTAGGCGAGCGGCGTTTGCACCGTGCTGGCGGCATAGGTCAGCGTCGACAGGATGGTAAATACCAACAGCGACCGCGGTGTCAGCGCCATCAGGCATAGACTGGCCGCGAAAGCGACGATGCCGGGCAGCGCCACTCGGCGGATCGTCCAACGATCCATCATCCGCCCGAGGAGGGGCAGCGAGAAAGCCGCGAGAAATTCGCCGCACGCCAGCGCAAACGACGCCGTGCCGCGCTGCCACCCCATATCCGCCATGATCGGCTTGAGAAACACCCCTGAGGTGTAGGTCAGGATCGGCCCGTTGCAGACAAACAGGCCGACGACGCCACCAACCACCACCCACCATGGATTTCTGAACGCCGGCATCTTCTCCTCCCGATCATTTCGTTTTATTTGCCTTGGTGCCGAGGATGGTAGCGGACCCGCTTCGTCCATTGAAGCCGCCGCGTCGGTGCTCCCTGGCGCAACGCGGGAACACCGCTCAACCGAGGGTGTTCTGATCCGTGAAACTCATTGCCGGCGAGGCAAGATCGATGAGCGTCAAAGACATTCTGGTGTGCATCGATCCCACCGATGCCGGGCTCACGCGATTGCGATTGGCGGCCTCGCTGGCGCGTGAACACGGCGCCCATCTTTCGGCTGCGTATATCCAGTCGCGCCATGATGAGGCCTTGGCCCGTAATACTGTCGGGCTGACGACGACAGCGTCAGGTTCCGGCGCGCCCGAACGCAACCTCGTCTGGGGCGTGCCGTTGTCCGATGAGAGCGAAGCCGCGCATTCACCGATCATCGCCGAGATGCTCGAGACGCGCTTTCGCGACATCATCCAGGAACATCCCGTAACCGCCGACTGGCATCAGTTGGCGACCGGCGACAGCGCTGATTTTATTGCGATGCTGCGCACCATCGATCTTGCCATCGTCGGTCAGGTATCGCCCGGCTATGCAGTGCCGAGCGGGTTTCGTCCCGGCGATTTGGTGATGGCGACCGGCCGGCCTCTGCTCGTTGTGCCGTATGCCGGCTCTTACGAAACGGCGGGACGCCGCGTCCTCATTGCCTGGGACGGCACCCGGGAGGCGGCACGCGCGGTGCACGACGCTATTCCGCTGATCGCGCGAGCGGAGCTGGCGGTCGTGATGACGGTGCACAGTGACAATGCCAGCGGCGACCACGACGCGCGCGGGATAGAGCGGGTTGTACGCAATCTGGAACGTCATGGTATCCGCGCCCGGGCTGAGGAGGCGACTCAGAGCGACATCCCCGTCGCCGACGTATTGCTATCCCGCGCCGCCGATATCGACGCCGACCTGATCGTGGCTGGCGCCTATCACCACTCGCAACTGCGCGAAGCGCTGCTCGGCGGTGTCAGCCGCGAACTGCTCGACCACATGACGATACCCGTATTGATGTCGCATTAGCGCGGCTGCGGTCGCGATGCGGCTCAATACAGGAAATAGCGCTGCGCCAGCGGCAGCACCGTTGCCGGCTCGCAGGTCAGGTGGACGCCATCGGCGCGGACCTCGTAGGTCTCGGGGTCGACCTCGATATGTGGCATCGCGGCGTTGTGCACCATCTGCGCCTTGCCGACGCTGCGGATGCCCCGCGCCGGCAGCACCATGCGGCCAAGCCCGAGCCGTTCCGGCAGGCCGGCCGCGATCGCGGCGCTCGGCAGGAAGGTTACCGCACTCGCCCCGAGGGCGCGGCCAAAGCCGCCGAACATCGGCCGGTAATGCACCGGCTGCGGCGTGGGGATCGAGGCGTTGGGGTCGCCCATCAGCGAGGCGGCAATCATGCCGCCGCGCAACACCATATCGGGCTTCACTCCGAAAAACGCTGGCGACCACACCACGAGATCTGCCAGTTTACCGACCTCCAACGAGCCGATGTGTTCGGCGAGGCCATGCGTCAACGCCGGGTTGATCGTGTATTTCGCGATGTAGCGCTTGACCCGAAAGTTGTCGTTGCGCCCTTGGGAGCTGACGTTGTCCTCGGGCAACGCGCCGCGCTGGCGCTTCATTTTGTCGGCGGTCTGCCAAGTGCGGATGATGACCTCGCCAACCCGCCCCATCGCCTGGCTGTCGGACGACATCATCGAAAACGCGCCGAGATCGTGCAGGATATCCTCGGCGGCAATGGTTTCCTTGCGGATGCGGCTTTCGGCGAAAGCGACATCCTCGGGGATGCGCGGGTCGAGGTGGTGGCACACCATCAGCATGTCGAGGTGCTCGTCGATCGTGTTGATCGTGAAGGGCCGCGTCGGATTGGTCGACGACGGCAGCACGTTCGGCAGGCCGCACACCTTGATGATGTCGGGCGCATGCCCGCCGCCGGCGCCCTCGGTGTGAAAGGCGTGGATGTTGCGGCCCTTGAACGCCGCGATCGTGTCCTCGACAAACCCGCTTTCGTTCAGCGTGTCGGTGTGGATCGCCACCGCGACATCGAGCTGTTCCGCGACGCCAAGGCAGCAATCGATTGCGGCGGGGGTGGTGCCCCAATCCTCGTGCAATTTGAGGCCGCAGGCGCCGGCCTCCACCATTTCGATGAGCGCTTGCGGCTCCGACGCATTGCCCTTGCCGAAAAAGCCGAGATTGACCGGCAGCCCCTCGGCCGCCTGGATGATGCGCGAGAGATGCCAGGGGCCGGGTGTGCAGGTGGTGGCCGAGGTGCCAGCCGCCGGTCCGGTGCCGCCGCCGAGCATCGTCGTGACACCGCTATACAGCGCGTCCTCGGCCTGTTGCGGGCAGATCAGATGGATGTGACTGTCGATACCGCCTGCCGTGATGATCTTGCCTTCGCCGGCGATAATCTCGGTGCCGGGGCCGATGACGATATCGACACCGGGCTGCACATCCGGGTTGCCGGCCTTGCCGATGGCGTGGATACGGCCATCGCGCAGCCCGATATCGGCTTTGACGATCCCCCAATGATCGATGATCACCGCATTGGTGATGACGGTGTCAACAGCCCCCTCGGCCCGGCTTTTCTGGCTCTGCCCCATGCCATCGCGGATTACCTTGCCGCCGCCGAACTTTACCTCCTCACCGTAGATCGTGCGGTCGGATTCGATCTCGATGATCAGCTCGGTATCCGCAAGCCGCAGCCGATCGCCGGTT
>JAFAYW010000362.1 GCA_019240125.1 Alphaproteobacteria bacterium | reverse complement strand
TCCGCCGCTTCCTCCTCGCCGGTGCCGGCGTAAATGCCGAACAAGCCGCTGTCGCGATAGCTGTGCGCGAACGAATGGATCGCGTAGACGAGCCCGCGCTGCTCGCGCACCTCTTGAAACAGGCGGGATGACATGCCGCCCCCGAATGCGGTCGACAGCACCAGCGCGGCGTAATAATCGGGGTCGCCCAGCGGCACGCCGGGAAACCCGATCACCAGATGCAATTGTTCGAGCTCGCGCTCCTCGCGTGCATCGCCGCCGCCATAGCGGGCCGGCTCGGTCGCGAGCGGACGCTCGGCCGGCAATTCGGCGAACAGCCGCTCCGCGAGTGCGACGAGCCGCTCATGGTCGAGATTGCCCGCCGCCGACAGCACCATGCGAGCGGCGCCGTAATGGTCGCGCAGATACCCGATCACGGCTTCACGCTTGAGCCGGCGGATGATTTCGGGCGCGCCGAGTACCGGGCGACCCATCGCCTGGTCGGGGAAGGCGCGCTCCTGGAACTGGTCGAAGATGATGTCATCGGGCGTGTCGTTGGCCTGGCCGATCTCCTGCAGGATGACCGTCCGCTCGCGTTCGAGCTCACCCGGATCGAAGGTCGAATGCAGCAGGATGTCGCTCAAGATGTCGAGCGCGAGCGGCATGTCGTCCTTTAATACCTTCGCGTAATAGGCGGTGCTTTCGCGCGAGGTATAGGCGTTGAGATGGCCGCCGACCGCCTCGATCTCCTCGGCGATATCGCGGGCGGTGCGGCGCTCGGTACCCTTGAACGCCATGTGTTCGAGAAAATGCGCGACGCCGTTGATCTCCGGCGCCTCGTGCCGCGTCCCGACATCGACCCATAGGCCGAGCGACACAGTGTCGACGGTCGGAATATTATCGGTGACGATGCGCAGCCCGTTCGAAAGCGTAGCGAGTTGCGTGGTCATGCGGCTCCCCGGTGCGGTTGCGGCCGGCTGGATCGAGTTCGGCGGGCATGCGCGCGGACGAATTTCGCGATGGCGGCGATATCGTTGGGCAGCACTGTCATGCGTTCACGTTGTTCCATCATATCGGCGAGTGCTGGCGGCAATGGCGGCCGCACACCGGTGGCTTGTTCGACGGCATCGGGAAATTTCGCGGGATGCGCGGTGGCGAGCGCCACCATCGGGCCGGTGCCGCCGTCGCGGTTGAGGGCGCGCCGGGCGGCGTTGACGGCGACGGCGCTATGGGGATCGATCTGCATGCCGGTTTGACGATAAATGTCGGCGATCGTTTCGAGAGTCGCAGAATCGTCAACGCTGTAGCCGGTGAACATCTCCCTTGCCCGGCGCCAGGATTGTTCGTCGGCAGGCAACGCACCGGTCTGCCGGAAGCTTTGCAGGGCGGCGGCGACGGCGGCACCGTTCTCCGCCTTCAACTCGAACAGAAGCCGCTCGAAATTGCTCGACACCTGGATGTCCATGCTGGGGCTCAGGCTGGGGATAACCGTCGCCATGGACATGTCGCCGCTGGTCAGGTAGCGCGCCAGGATGTCATTCGCGTTGGTGCCGATTGCCAACAGGTCGATCGGCAGACCGAGCGCGCGCGCCAGATGCGCCGAATAGACATTGCCGAAATTGCCCGTCGGCACGCAGAACGACAACGGCCGTCCCGGCGCGCCAAGGGCGACACCGGCGGCGATGTAATAAACGACCTGCGCCGCGATGCGCGCGAAGTTGATCGAGTTGACGGCGGACAGATTCAGGTCGCGGCGCAACGCCGTGTCGGCGAACAGCGCCTTTACGAGATCCTGGCAGTCGTCAAACGTGCCTTCAACGGCAATTGCATGGGCGTTGGCGGCATCGACCGTGGTCATCTGCCGCCGCTGCACCTCGGAAACGCGGCCTTGCGGGTACAGAACAAAGATGTCGAGCGCGTCACGGTCACGGCACGCGGCGAGCGCTGCCGACCCAGTATCGCCGGAGGTCGCGCCGACGATCGTTACGTGCTCGCCGCGCCGCGCCAGGACCGTGTCGAACAGCCGGCCGAGCAGTTGCAGCGCCAGATCCTTGAAGGCCAGCGTCGGCCCGTGGAACAATTCGAGCAGCCACAACCGCTCGTCGAGCTGCACCAGCGGCGCCACCGCTCCGTGACGGAATTCGCCATAGGCGGCCTCGGTGAGCTGGCTCAGTTCCGGGAGGTCGAACGCGTCGCCGGCAAACAGCGACAGAATTCGCGCCGCCACTTCGGCATACGGCCGTCCGGCCAACGTACGCCACGCCTCGGCATCGAGCACGGGCAGCCGCTCGGGGACGAACAGCCCACCATCCTCCGCGAGGCCGGCAAGCAGCACGTCCTCGAAGGAGCGGGTTTCCGGCTGTGGCCGGGGATCACGGGTACTGAGGTATCGCACAGGCTACCCTATAACCCCGTCTGCTCGTGCCGCAACCCGTCCGACGCCGCGGCTGTCGCGGAGTTGGCGCTGCTGCAACCACGTAAAATCCTAATGCGGCCGATGTCGCTTGACGAACGCGTCCACGGCCGGCGGCAAGTCACGCAGCATTTCGGGTGATACACCTGCCATCAGCCCGTCGATCGTGCTTCCGTCTTTGGCGACCGGGTCTTCCCGCGCACCGTGAGCCAACAGCAGCGCGACCGATTCAAATTGCATGCTTCGCACCGCGTCCATCAGCGCGGTCCAGCCATCCACCGCCGCGGCGTTAGCATCGGCGCCCGCGTCGAGGAAAGCCTCGAGGCCATGGGCATCGCGGTGGCCCGGATCATATAGGGTGTTCCGCCCGGCTCCCGCAGGTTCGGATCGACCCCTGCCGCGATCACCGCACGGACGAGATCAGGCTTGATCTGCTCGCACGCATAATGGATCGCTTTACGATGTACGTCGCCGGCGGTCTCTCCGGCGCGCAGTAAGGAGCCGACGACCTGCGGAAAGCCGCCCGTCTCGATCGCGAGGTCCATAAAGCTTCGGCCGCGATAGCCGATCATGTTGACGTTCGCGGCTCGGGCCAGCGCGTCGATTTTGGAGAAGTCGCATTTCGACGGTTCGTCATGGGAGTCGCAGGCAACGATCGCCGCGGCCAGTTCGCGTTCAGGCATAGTGTCGAAATAGCCCTCGCCGGTCGTCATGTCCGGCCGGATGATCGACCAGAAAAAACCTTGATCCCCCAGCTGCTGGAGCCAGCCGAGGTAAGGCATCAACAGCAATACGAGGATCGGAATTCGGACAAATCGCCGGGGTATCGCGATGCAGATTGCCACCAGGACCCAGACGGCCAGAAGCCAGATCAGCGGCAACCCGCCGATTAACAACGGGTTGATCTCCGGCACCGGCTGACCGGTCGCTTCGTCGACCATCAGCACCACGGGCGGGAGCGAAAGCCCTGCCGCGACAGTCAGGATCAGCCACAGCATGGGACCGCTGCGTCTAATGGCCCTTCCAGGGTGGTGGCGGACGGAAGATGATGGCATGTGGCTTGCGCAGCGGGATCATACGGAACCAACAGGTTACCGTGCCAGGTAAACAGCGTGACGCTCGCACCAACCTTCTCGTTGGATGAACTGAACCGAATGGCGCCATCGGCGATCAGCGCCGTGCTGGCCGATGTCTTCGAGCATGCCCCAGAGGTAGCGGTGGCCGCCGCGGCTCGGGCGCCTTTCGACACCGTTACGGCGCTGCATTCGGCAATGCTTGACGAGATCGCCGGCTGGCCATCGGACCAGGTTCTTCGCTTTCTCAACAATCACCCGGATCTCACCGGACCAGGGGAGCGCCGCCCGGACCTGACCCCCGACTCGTCGCGTGAGCAGGCCGGGGCCGGGCTCGACCGCCTGCACCCGGAGCAGGCGCAGCTACTTGCCGCGTGGAACCGCGAGTATCGCGCAAGGTTTGGCTTTCCGTTCATCATCTGCGCGGCGCGACACAGCCGCGACTCGATCCTCGCCGAGTTTGCCCGGCGGCGTCACGGCGATCCCGCTACCGAGCGGTTGACAGCGCTCGCTGAAATTTCACGAATTACCGCACTGCGGCTGGTACGCAAAGTCGAAGGGCGCGGCGCACCGAATGCGCACGGACAACTTTCCACGCACCTGCTCGATACCGCGACGGGGCGCCCCGCCGCTGGCATCACGATCGCGCTTTATCTGATGGCGGAGGGCGGCAGCGAATTTGTCACCGGTTCTGTCAGCAATATGGATGGCAGAACCGACACTCCCCTGATCGCGGGGCGTCCAATCCCGAACGGCACCTGGGAACTGCGTTTTGAGCTGGGGCAGTACCTCTCGGGCCAAAGCCCCACACCGCTGCTCGGCATGGTGCCCATCCGTTTTACGACAAGCGAGCCGGAAGCTCATTACCACATTCCGCTGCTCTTCACCCCATGGAGCTACACCACCTATCGCGGCAGTTGAAATCGCTATCGACTGCGGCGGACGCGCGGCAGGCATAGCGAAGTCGGGAGGTGGACCCCGCATCTACCGCCCTATGATGCGGGTTGGGGCCGCAATAAATCAGGGCGCTGCAATGTTCGAAGGCTTTACCTCGACCGATATCGACACCTCGGGCGCACGCATTCATTTGCGGCATGGCGGGAAGGGGCCGCCGTTGTTGCTGCTGCACGGCAATCCCATGACGCATGTCTCGTGGCACAAGATCGCCAACCGGCTGGCCGAGCATTTTCATGTCGTCTGCACCGACCTGCGCGGTTATGGCGACAGCGTCGGACCGGACGATGCCGGCCCCAACAATATCAACTACTCGTTCCGCGCGATGGCGCGGGACCAGGTCGAGGTGATGGAAAAGCTCGGCTATCGCGAGTTTTTCGTCGCCGGACACGATCGCGGCGCCCGCACCACGGCGCGCCTGTGCCTCGATCACAAGGACAGGGTAAAGCGCGCCGCGCTGATCGACATCCTGCCCAACCATTACATCTGGACGCACACCTCGCGAGACTGGGCAATGCGGTCGTGGCACTGGACCTTTATGGCGCAGCCCTATGACCTGGCCGAACAGATGCTGGCCGGCGTGTCGGCGCAGTGGTTCATGGAAAAGAAATTGTCCAAGCCCGGACTCGGGCTCGGCTTTTTCGATCCCGAGGCTTTTGCCGAATATGTCCGCTGCTTCAACTGGAAGACGATCAAGGGCTCGTGCGCCGATTACCGCGCCTGCGTCACCTGCGATCTTGAAATGGACACGGCGGATTTTACCGCCGGACACAAGATTACCGTGCCGCTGATGGTGATCTGGGGCGCCCGCAGCCATACCGAGGGTGTCCATGGCGATGTGCTGTCGGTCTGGCAGAAGGATTACGCGACCGACGCCTGGGGCGGCGCGCTTCCCTGCGGGCATTACGTGCCCGAGGAAGCACCGGACGAGACCTATGACCACTTGATGCGCCACTTCGCGGGGAGATAGGTGGCCCGTCGTGGATGGGAGGGCGACGCCACCGCGCCTGGCGGTTGTGCCCGTCGCGTTGCGCCGGTATCACCTGAGCATGCACGTTCCGCTGCCGCTCGATCGCTATATGACCAGGCTCGCGCCGAGCAGCCGGGCGGCGCTGTGGATGCTGCTCGGCGGTTTCTGCGCCGTGATGATGAACGTCCTGATCCGCATCGCCGCCGAGCGGATGCACCCTTTCGAAGTCACATTCTTCCGTTGCCTGTTCAGCCTCGGCTTCATGCTGCCGTTCATCCTGGGAGCCGGCAACGCGCTGTTGCACAATTCCAAGATCCTGTTCTTCACATTGCGCGCCGCGGTCGGGCTCGTCTCGATGCTGACCTGGTTTTACGGGATCACGCTGGTGCCGCTGGCGACCGCGACCGCGGTCAATTTCACCGCACCGCTGTTCGCGACAATGGGCGCGGCGCTGATCCTCCATGAAGACGTGCGCCTGCGCCGCTGGATGGCGGTGGCGGTCGGCTTTATCGGCGTGCTGGTGATCCTGCGGCCCGGAGCCGCGACGCTCGATATCAACCTGCTGCTGATCTTGCTCTCGGCCGCCAGTGCGGCGATGAACAACATCACCGTCAAGTTCCTGGTGCGCACCGAGCGGCCCAATGTGATCGTGGCCATGTTTGTCGTGTACCTGACGCCGCTGTCATTGATCCCGGCGCTTTTCGTGTGGACGTGGCCAGACCTGCGCACCTTGGCGGCGCTGATCGTGCTCGGCGGTATCGGCACTCTGGCGCATATGTCGGTGGCGCGAGCCTATGCCTCGGCGGATGCCAGCGCCTGCGCGCCCTACGAGTTCGTGCGGCTGCCCTACGCCGCGCTGATCGGCTATCTGATGTTTGGCGAAGTCACCGATATCTGGACTTGGGTTGGCGCCGCGATCATCGTCGCCGCCTCGATGTATGTCGCCTATCGCGAAGCGCATGTCGCGCGCCATGGACGGCGGGAGCCGGTGCCGCAGCCGGCGCGGTCATAAAGGAGGAAACATGCAGATCGCCGGACAGCCCGCCTTGGTCAGTGGCGGCGCCTCCGGTCTCGGGCGCGCGACGGCGCAGGCGCTGGCGGCGGCCGGCGCGAGTGTGGCCGTTCTGGATGTGAATGAGGCGGCAGCCCAGCAGGCCGCCAACGAGATCGGCGGCATCGCGCTGGCCTGCGATGTCGCCGACGCCGTCAGCGTCGAGCGTGCCGTCAAGGCGGCGCGCGAGCAGCATGGACCGGCGCGGCTTGCGGTATGCTGCGCCGGCATCGCGCCGGCGGCCCGCATCGTTGGACGCGAGGGCGCGGCGATGCCGCTCGACCAGTTCAGCCGCGTTATCGATATCAACCTGATCGGCAGCTTCAACCTGCTGCGTGTCGCAGCGGCGGGGATGGTCGACCTCGCTCCGGTGGACGACGGCGAGCGCGGTCTCGTTGTGCTCACCGCCTCGGTGGCCGCGTATGAAGGACAGATCGGCCAGGCCGCCTACGCCGCATCGAAGGGTGGCATCGTCGGACTGACCTTGCCGGCGGCGCGCGAACTGGCACGCTATGGCGTGCGGGTGATGACGATCGCGCCGGGGATCTTCGCGACGCCGATGCTGCAGGCGATGCCGCAATCGGTGCAGGACAGCCTGGGGGCCAGCGTCCCCTTCCCCAGCCGCCTCGGCCAGCCCGAGGAATATGCCGATCTGGTACTCGATATCTGCCGCAACCGGATGCTTAACGGTTCCGTCATCCGTCTCGATGGCGCGATCCGGATGGCGCCGCGCTAGCTCAAGGGGTCGGCGGGCGGCGGTCGCGTTCAGGCGCGAGTTCGTCGATGATCTGTGCGAGGCGGATATCCCGCTCGCTGACACCTTCGACATCGTGGGTCGAAAGGATGATCAGTACGCGGTTGTAGATGTTAAAGATTTCCGGATGGTGATCCATCTTTTCGGCAGCGAGGGCGATGCGGCTCAGAAATGCCCAGGCCTCCGAAAAATCACTGAAATGGTAGCTCTTTCGGATCGCGTCGCGGTCGTCCGCCTCGCTCCAGCCGTGCAACCCCTGCAATGCCGCGTGCCGTGCCGCTCCCACCAGCCTCTCGGCCATGCCATCCTCCATGCTTGCCTCTTCGCAAGTGTGTGTCGCCACAGCCCCGATCAAGGATCGTGCAACGCCGCCGCGACACGCTCGCGCAAAACCGGCAGCAGCTCGGAGCCGAACCACGGGTTCTTCGTCTCCCAGGCGGTCGTGCGCCAGCTCGGATGCGGCAGGACGAAATACTCCGGCAGAATATCGCGCCACTCGAGCAGCGTCGCGGTCATCGGCTGGCGCCGCCGGGTTGGCAGGTAATGCCAGATGGCATAGGAGCCAACCAGCAGGGTCAGGCGCACCGCGCTCAAGTGTGGCCGCAACCGCGTGTGCCACAGCGGTGCGCATTCGGGCCGTGGCGGCAGGTCACCGCCCCGCGGATCGCGGCCAGGGTAACAGAACCCCATCCCCATGATCGCAACCCGCGTCTCATCGTAGAATATGGCGCGATCGATCCCCAGCCAGTCCCGCAAGCGATCGCCGCTGCGGTCGTTGAACGACAGGCCGGTCTCGTGCACCCGCGTGCCGGGCGCCTGGCTGACGATCAGGAGCCGCGATGACGGCCGCCCGCGCACGATCGGGCGGGGTCCCAGGGGCAGAGCCGGCGCGCACAGCGTACAGGCGCGGATTTCGCCCAGCAGCGCGTCGAACCGGGCCGCGGCCGGTTCGGTTTCAGCGGAAATAATGCGGGACAAAGCGGCTGGTATTGCCAGTGATCGGCGAAGTGTCTTCGCGCAACCCCATGCCGGCGGCCTGCCCAGCCACCACCCACGAGCCGATCAGGGTGTGCATGCCGCAACGGCGCAGCGGCCTGATAGACGCGGCCGCGGCGCGCGCTCCCTGTCTCGGTTGCGGCCAGCAGATGCACGCCGCCGCCCTCGCGGCCATGCACCGGCTTTTCGACGCAAGGCCCGGCGATGCGACTGCGCTCGAAGGCGGCGGGGAGCAGGTTCGGGTGATCGGGGAACATCTCCCACAGCAAGGCGAGCACGGCCTTGTTCGACAGCAGCATCTTCCAGGGCGGTTCGACAAAGGCGGTGCGGTCGGCCAGCAGATTGGCGCCGAACCGCTCGCGCAGCATCCACTCCCAGGGATACAGCTTGAACAGCGCCGCAATTGGCTGCTCCGCCAGATCGGTAAAGCGGCTGCCGTTCCATCCGAGCTGCGACATGTCGAGCGGCTCGGTCTGCCAGCCGCCCTGCTGGCAGACATCGCGCATATACTCGACGGTGCGCGCGTCTTCCGGCTCCTCGGTGACGCCCGCGAAATGGACCATCGGGATCTGCGGGTGCTGGCGGCGCAATTCGGCCCAGGCGGCGATCAGCTTTTCGTGGATCGAGTTGAACTGATCGCAATCGGGTTTGACCTCCTCGAGCCAATACCATTGCACGACAGCGGCTTCGAGCAGCGCGGTCGGGGTGTCGGCATTGTATTCGAGCAGCTTTGGCGGGCCGCTGCCGTCATAGGAGAAATCGAAGCGGCCATAGATGTCGGGGTCGCCCCGCCGCCACGATGCGGCGATCCAATCCCAATACGCCTCGGGGATCGCGAGCCGGGCGAAATCGCGCTGGCTGACGATGCGTTCGACGGCCTCCAGGCAAAGCTTGTGCAGCGTTTCAGTTGCTTCTTCGAGCACGTCGATCTCGGCGGCGGAAAAGCCGTAGCATGCCGCCTCCCACCAATAGGGCTGGCCGTCATTTGTGTGGAAATCGAGCCCAAGCGCCTCGACCTTTTGCCGCCAATCGCGGCGCGGCGCGATACATTCGCGGCGCATGTCTACGTCGCCCCGCGTATAGCGCGGCCGATCGCCCCGAAACCGCCGCGGGTGCTGATTTCAGTGCGCGTGATCTGGCCGGTGCGGCCTGGTCCCGGATCGCTCGCGGCCGATCCGCTGCTGCGGTCGCTGCTGTAATAGGGACCGTGCCAGAAATATCCGGTACTGCCGCCCGTGTGCGGACCGGTGCCGCCGCTCGGCGCCTCGCATTGTGCGGCGCTGTAATCGCGCTCGCAGGCGGCGCGGTCGGCATAGAGATTTCGCTTCACCTGCCGATCGGGAAACGCATTCGCCACCGCGACCGCCCCGACGGACAGCCCGACCAGTGTCAGGATGACCGTGCTCGAGCGTTTCTGGCCGCCGTCCTCATCCATCGCAATCAGCCCGACATGCAGGCCGCATCGAGAATGCCGAGCGCCAGCGACAGACCCGCCAGGAAAATCGCATCGGCGAGATTGCCCGCCGCGATCGCCTGCGGCAGGTGCGGCAGGACCATGCGCGCCGTCAAAAAGCCGACCATCTGGACGACGAGCGCGATGATGCCCCAGACGACGACGTCGACAATCGTTGCGCTGTGCGCGATGACGCTGGCGAGCGGGATGACAAAGCCGAGCAGCGCCCCCGACAGCACCACCGCGGCGGCCGTGTTGCCGGCGCGGATCAGCGCCAACTCGCGATGCGTCGTGAGGCTGGTGTAGATCACGAGGAACAGTGCGACGAGCGCCGCGCCGAAGACGAAATAGGCGATGAAGTTCGGCAAGGTCGCCAACGTACCGCCCAGACCGATCACCAATCGTCTCCAATGATTTCCCCCGGCTCAGTGTCACACCCCCCGTAAGCCCGGGCAACAATCGCAATGGTTAACCGCTTTGGCGCGCGGCGCCGGATAGTCACCACAGAGGACAGAGAACACCGAGGACGAGGGGTCGCGACGGTGTCGTGCCTCTTCTCTGTGTTCTCTGTGCCTCTGTGGTGAATAAGATGGCCGCGACGCGGCCGAAGATTGGGGAGGGCACAGCGATGCAGTGGAGTACCGAGCGGATCCTGACGACCCATACCGGCAGCCTGCCACGGCCGCCGGAACTGACCCGGCTTTACGTGCGGCGCACCCGTGGCGAGGCGATCGACGATGCGGAACTCGACCGCCTCGGCAAGGCAGCGCTGGCCCAGATCATCGACAAGCAGGCGGCCGCAGGGGTCGATGTCGGCAATAACGGCGAGCAGCAGCGCGAGGCGTTCTTTCTCTACGTGCAGCGCCGTATGACCGGGTTCGGCGACAGCTGGACCCGCTGGCCGCGCGGCGATGTCGAGCAGTACCCGCTGCTCAAAGCGCAGATGCGCGAGGCGAACGCGTCGCGCGAGGCGGTGTCGAACATGGACCCGCCCAAGACGGTCGGCGAAATCCGCTATATCGATAAGCAGGCGGTCGAGGATGAATGCAGCGATTTCCGCGCCGCGCTCGGCGCCAAACCGCAAGCCTTTGTCGAGCCGTTCATGACCGCGCCGTCGCCCGGCATCATCGTCGGCGCGATGAAGAACGAATACTACGACACCGAGGACGCCTATCTGGCCGCCGTGGCGACCGCACTACGCATCGAGTACGAGGCGATCATCCGCCACGGCTTTCTGCTGCAGCTCGATTGCCCCGATCTGGCGCTGGAGCGGCACCTGTCGTTCAACGACCGGCCGCTCGCCGATTTCCTTGGCTTTGTCGAGCGAGTGGTAGGAGCGATCAACCAGGCGATCGTCAACCTCCCGCGCGACCGTGTCAGGCTGCATGTCTGCTGGGGCAATTACGAGGGACCGCACGACCGCGATG
>JAFAYW010000357.1 GCA_019240125.1 Alphaproteobacteria bacterium | reverse complement strand
TTCGGTCTGCAGTGAGCCCTGATAGGCGAAGACGCGCGGCGCTTCGGCGGCCTGCTGCGGGTCCATGCCGCGGTCCAGCATGCCGTGCAGGAAGGTCGCATGGCCGACCGCCTGGTATTGCCCGCCCATTACGCCAAACGGCATCACGGCGCGGCCGTCCTTGACCAGCATGCCGGGGATCAGCGTGTGGAAGGGGCGCTTGCGCGGCGCGATCTCGTTCGGGTGGCCCGGGATGGTGCGGAAGCCGCTGCCGCGATTGTGCAGGATCACGCCGCTTTCCGGCGCGACGATGCCGGTGCCAAAGGCGGAAAACAGCGAGTTGATGAAAGAACAGGCATTCCCGTCCTTGTCGACGACGCACATGTAGATCGTGTCTTTATGCTCGGGCCCGTCGAAATAATGCGGCGGCAGGGCCTTATCGAGACGGATCTGCTTGCGGGTCTGCTCGGCGTATTCTTCCGACAGGAAGCGGTCGACATCGACCGGAGTGAAGTCCGGGTCACAGATATAGGTGTCGCGCACGTGGTAGGCTGCCTTTGTCGCCTCGGCGAGCAGGTGCAGCCGGTCGGCCTGACTGAATTGGTCGCCGCTTAGCGCGTAGCCCTCCAGCGTCTTCAGGATCATCAGCGCGGTCATGCCCTGGTTGCTCGGCGGGCACTCATAGACGTCGTAGCCGCGATAGGACGCGTGGATCGGCTCGACCCATTCCGATCTCTGCGCCGCGAAATCATCGAGCTCATGCAAGCCGCCGAGTTCCTTCAGGCGGTTGACGATGTCGCGCGCGATGGCGCCCTCGTAAAACGCCTGCCTCCCCTCGTTGCCGATGCGCCGGAGAGTGCGGGCGAGCGGCGGGTTCGCCATCTTGTCGCCGGCCCGGGGCGGCTGGCCGTTCTTGAGGTAAAGTTTGGCGGTGATCGGGTCCTGCAATTTGCCCCTGGCCCGATCCCAATCGGTCGCGACTCGCGGCGTCACGACAAAGCCGTCCTCGGCCGCCTTGGCCGCCGGTTCGAGGAGATCGGCGAGCGGCATCGTGCCGTGTTCGCGGTTGATCTCGCACCACGCGTCGATACAGCCGGGCACGGTGGCGGCATGCGGGGTCTGGGCGACAAGCTCGCGGATCTGGCGCTCGGCATACCACTCGACATGCGCCGCCGCGGGCGCCCGACCCGAACCGCTCAGCGCTATCGGCAGGGCGCCCTTCTTGGAGTAAAGGACGAAGCAGTCGCCGCCAATGCCGGTGCTTTCCGGCTCGACGACGCATTGCATCGCCACCGCCGCGATCGCCGCATCAACCGCGTTGCCGCCGCGTCTGAGGATATCCAGCCCAGCCAGCGTTGCTTGCGGGTGAGACGTGGCGACCATGCCATTGGCTGCCATGGCCGCCGAGCGGCCGGGTACATTGAAATCGCGCATCTATTCCCTCGGTCTGGCGCTGTTGCCCGACACCGGCGCATTTCTGACCGGCGGGCGGGGCGCTTGCCTGGCATTCCTGCATGGTCCACCTTGCCGGGTCAATTCCGATACCGGGCTCCACATGCTTGATACATTGCAGTTTCCGGTCGCCGCGGCACCGGCGCCCGGCGAGACGATCGCCATCGCGCCAGGCGTCAGGTGGCTGCGGATGCCCCTGCCCTTCGCGCTCAACCACATCAATCTGTGGCTGTTGGAGGACGGGCCGGCATGGACCATCGTCGATTGCGGCTATGCCTTGCCGGACACGAAGGAGGCGTGGGAGCGCATCTTCGCCCAGGGCCTCGACGGGCGCCCGGTACGACGCATCATCGTGACGCATTATCACCCCGATCATATGGGACTCGCCGACTGGCTGAGTCAGCGCTGGGAAGCCCCGCTGTGGACCACCGAGAAGGAATGGCTACACGCCCGCATGTTCTCGCAGGACACCGGCGAGGTTTCAGCCGCTTCACGGCGCCTCTTTGCGCACCGCGCCGGGCTCGACGAGGAGGCCAGCACGATTTTTGGCGAGCGCCAGGGCAACTACCGGCGTGGGGTGCCCTCGGTGCCGCCAACCTATCACCGCGTATCACAAGGCATGGACATCGAGATCGGCGGCCGGACGTGGCGCGTGCTGATCGGCGAAGGCCACGCGCCCGAACTGGCTTGTCTCTATTGCGCCGAGACCGGCGTGCTGATCGCCGGCGACCAGATCCTGCCGCGCATCTCGCCCAATGTGAGCGTGCAGACGCATGAGCCGGACGGCGACCCGCTCGCGCGCTTCCTGGCGTCGCTCGCCAAAATCCGCGACGCGCTGCCGCCGGAAACGCTGGTTCTGCCGTCGCATAACCTCCCGTTTTACGGCGCGCACCACCGGATCGACGAACTTATCTCGCACCACCATCAGCGCTGCGACCAGGTCATCGCCGCCTGCACCGAACCCCGGTCCGGCGCCGACCTGTTGCCAGTGCTGTTCCGCCGCATGCTCGACCGGCACCAGACCGGCTTTGCCCTCGGCGAGGCGTTGGCCCATCTACACTATCTGGCGGCGCAGGGCACGCTGTCGCGGACCTGCGGGGAGGATGGGGTGAACCGATTCCTATATTCTGCTGCCTAACTGATGAGGAGAGACGGTATGGCGCGAATCAATCACATCGCCTTGAAGGTCACCGATCTCGACGCGGCAACGACGTTTTACGAGAACGTCTATGGCTTTAAGCAGGTCAAAACCGGGCGTTCGCGCGGGCACATCTCGCGCCACATGACCGACGGTTATATCGACCTTGCGCTGATGCTGTACGACAGTGAGGAAGACGCCGAGGCGAAGCTGGTGCCACCTGGCCCGGCGATCCACCATTTCGGCATCGAGGTCGACGACCACGAGGGCTTTATTGAAACCGTGACGGCCAATGGCGGCACGATCCTGTCAAAGCCGGGCGAGGTCCCCATCAAATACCGCTCGCCCGACGGCACGATCGCGGAAATCGTGCCAAAAGGCCGCTACGACAAGATGAAGGCAAAGGCGGCCGAGTAAAGCAAACGGACAGGCTTAGCCGCTGCGGATGGCGGTGCGTTCGCCGGCGTTTACCCGGTCGCGCAGCCGCCGGCTGGCCATCAGCATCTCGACCGCATAAGCCACGATCGCCGACAAAGTGCAGGCAATCGCCAAGCCAAAGGTGATGAACAGCATCGAGGCAAGCGGGAAGCTGCCTGCCTCCCCGACAAAGAGGGTCAAGACGGTGGCGCAGGTCGAAGCGCCGCCGGCAGCGCCGAGCGAGACGGCGAAATCCAGTGCTATCGAACGGCGATGCAGCTGCGTCAGACGCACCGCTAGATGCGCCATCTGATCGGGCTCAGCCGTCTCCATCTGCTTTGAGACGGCACTGACCTGATCGGCCACCCGGGCAAGGCGGGTCGAGAACACATTCAGCAGCGTCGCGACGCCGGACAGCAAAAACACCGGTGTCAAGGATACCTGAATGACGTGGACGGCGGTAGCAATCGTGAGCGCCGCCCCTTCCGTATTTCCCATGAAGCGGCTGCGACAGATTAGAGCGTTGGGGTCTTCAGTGGCTTGAGATCGGGCGCCTTCCGCAGTTCGGCCTCGGTCCGGTTCTGCAAGGCGGCAAAATCGACGTCCTCAACCATTTCGCGCAAGACAAACCCTTTGTCGGTGACATCGATAACCGCCAGATCGGTATAGATCCGCCGCACGACACCGCTCGCGGTCAGCGGATACCCGCACTTCCGCCGAAGCCGCGGGGCGCCGCTACGGGTATTGTGTTCGAGCATCGCCCATACCGCTTTGGCGCCGGCCGCAAGGTCCATGGCGCCGCCGACACCGGGCGGAAATTTCGGATCGTCGGTCGTCCAATTGGCGATGTCGCCGTTTTCCGCGACCTCGAACGCGCCGAGCAGTGCCAGGTCGAGATGCTGGCCGCGGATCATCAGGAACGAATCGGTATGGTGCACATAGCTGCCGCCCTTGAGCAGCGTCACCGGCTGCTTGCCGGCATTGACGAGATCGAGGTCGATTTCGTTGGGGCCGGGCGCCGGACCCACCCCCAGCACGCCGTTTTCGCTTTGCAGCACGATCTCCCGGTCATCAGGAAGAACATCGGCCACCAGGGTCGGCAGGCCGATGCCGAGATTGACATAGACCCCGTCGCCGAGGTCCTGCGCGGCGCGCCACGCGATCTGTTTGCGGCTAAGCGGCATCTGTCAGGTTATCCTCTCTCATTGCCGTGATTGCGAGAAGCCGAAGCCGACACGGCAATCTCGACCCGCGCGGGGACTTCTGCGGCACGAGATTGCTTCGTCGCACTGCTCCTCGCAATCACGAGAAAGCAAAATTACGCCGGCACTTCGACCATGCGGTCGATAAAGATGCCGGGGGTGATGATGTGTTCGGGGTCGATCTCGCCGAGTTCAACGATCTGGCGCACCTGTACGATCGACAGCGCGGCGGCCTGCGCCATGGTCGGGTTAAAATTGCGCGCCGATTTGTTGTAGGTCAGGTTGCCCCAGCGATCCCCAAGCGCGCCTTTGAGCAACGCGACATCGCCCTTCAGCGGCATTTCCAGGATGTAGCGGCGGCCATCGATCTCGCGCTCTTCCTTACCCTCGGCGAGCCGGGTGCCGACGCCGGTCGGCGACCAGAAACCGCCGAGCCCGGCGGCGGCACAGCGCATGCGCTCGCTGAGAATGCCCTGCGGCACCAATTCCAGCTCGATTTTGTTGGCGCGGTACAATTCCTCGAACACGACCGAGCCGGAGCTGCGCGGGTAGGAGCAAATGATCTTGCGCACCCGCCCCGCGTCCATCAGCCCGGCCAAGCCAGTGCGGCCGGTGCCGGCGTTGTTGTTGACGATGGTAAGGTCTGTCGCGCCCTGCTCCAGCAGCGCGCCGTACAGCGCCTCGGGCGAGCCGGCGCCGCCAAACCCGCCCGTCAGCACCACCGAACCGTCCTTGATGCCCTCGACCGCCTCGGCGAGGCTGCGCACCCGTTTATCGATCATCTCTGCCTGCGTATCGTTGCGGCAGCGACCTTACCCCTTTTCAACTGTAAGGAGGGAGAGGGCGCGTCATATTCCTTCCCCATCAACCGGCCGCCGCGCGCTCCAGGGCAGCGATATCGAGTTTGACCATCCGGGTCATCGCCGCGAAGACGCGGGCCGCGACCGCGGGGTCGGGGTCGGCGAGCAGGCGCGGCAGGATTTCGGGCACGATCTGCCACGGCACACCCCACCGGTCGCGCAGCCAGCCGCACTGGATTTCCATCCCGCCATCCGCGGTCAGCGCTGCCCAAAGGCGATCCACTTCCGCCTGATCGGCGCATTGCACCGAGATCGAAGCCGCATTGCCGTAATCCGCGCGCGTGCCACCGTTCAGGCCCTGGAAGCTCTGGCCACCGAGCGTAAAGCTAACCAGGATTACCTCGCCCGCCTCACCGGCGGGCCACGCCGCCGGCGCATGCATGATGTCCGTCAGAGCGGAATCGGGCACCAGCGAGACATAATAACGCGCGGCGGCCTCTGCCTCTTTGTCAAACCAGAGGCAGGTGCTGACCTTCGACATCGACCACTCCTTCCCCGATGGGATCCTAGCGGCGGCGCAGCGGGTTCGGCAGTCCGCCGTCGGCATCAGGGGCAAACCCTGATACCAGCCAACAGCCAACGGGAGGGTGAGTTGCGCGGGTGCTTGAAACTTATTTGGAGCGCACGGCGACCGAGGTCGCGCCGCGCACGGCACCGCCAGCGTCGGTGAAGCGGGCAAAGACGCGGTTGACCGCGGGCTGGTCGGGCACAATGCCGTTGCCGTTGACAAAGAGGCCAAAGGTCGCGGTCGCATTGGCGGCGATCGTGGTCCGAACGTTCGACGCGGGCGCGGCCATGCAGTTGCCGCCCGCATCGGTCTGGCAGATCATGACAGTCACTGGCAGGTTGGCCATGCCGGTATCCCCGCTCGCGGTAATCGCAGCTGTCGCGCCGAGGTTGATGGTCGCCACCGCAAACGCGCCGGCACCGTTGATGCCCGGAAGTTCGACATAGCCCGGCACCGCGCTCGCCGCCAGCGCGACGATATCGGGGATCGGTGTCGTCGACGCCGACAGCAGCAGCGTATCGAGGCCCGACATCTTCGGCGCCGGGGGCGCGTTGGCGCACGCGAAGTTCAACGCGGTGTCGGTCGGCGCGAACGCCGCGGTCGGCGTGAAGGCGAAGACAAAGCTCTGCGCCGCACCCTGCGGGATGTCGATCGGGGTATTGGCCGTCCCTGTTATCTGATTTGTCGCGGGATTCGTCGTTTGAAAGGCAAAGCTCGCGGTCACGCCCGTAGCCGGGGTTATCGTGCAGCTGGAGGCTGTACCAGGGCCGGTGTTGATGATCGTGGCGAACGCCGTCGCGGGCACCCCAACCTGAACCGCCCGGCTGATCGGCAACACCGCAGCCAGCACGCCTACCGCGCCGGTGCCGTTCTGCTGGAAGGTGGCGGAGACCGTCGTCGCTGCGTTCAGCGTGACGACGCATGCGCCGACACCGCTGCACCCGCCGCCGCTCCAGCCGGTAAAGATCGAGCTGCTCGATGCCGCGGCGCTCAGCGTCACGACCGAGCCCTGTGCGAAGCTGGCGTTGCACGTCATGCCGCAACTGATGCCAGACGGCGCGCTCGTCACCGTGCCGGAGCCGTTACCGGCGGCCGTGACGGAGAGCATGACGCTCGGATTGAGCGTGAAGTTAGCCATCACGACGGTGTCGACGGTCGCGGTTACCATGCAGGTGCCCGTACCGCTGCAGCCGCCGCCGACCCATCCGGTAAAGGTCGATCCTGGCGCCGCGGTCGCGGTCAGCGTTACCGGATCGTTGACGATGAAGCTATTGGCGCACTGGCTGCTGCTGGCGCTGCAGTTGATGTCGGTTAGGCTGCTGGTGACCAGGCCGCTGCCGGTGCCGCCGAGATTGACCGTGAGGGTATAGGTCTTGACCCGCCCGATTTTGTTGCCGGCCGTCTCGACAAACCACAGCGACCGGTCGGGCCCCAACGTGATCCCGGTCGGAACGCTGTTGGCCGTGAGCCCGGAATACTCCATGAACCCGCCGGTCGGGCTGACCCGCCCGATCTGGTTGCCGGTCTGCTCGGTAAACCACAGATTGCCGTCGGGGCCGGCGGCGATGTCGCGGGGCTGTGAGGCGGCCGTCGGCACGGTGAACTCGGTGATCGCCCCAGCGGTGGTAATGCGGCCAATCTTGTTTACGTTGAATTCGGCGAAGTACAGCGCGCCGTCAGGGCCGCTCGCGATGCCGAACGGAGCACCCGCAGCGGTCGTGACTGTGAACTCGGTGATGGCCCCGACTGTGGTGATCCTGCCGATTTTGTTGCCGTTCTGCTCGGTGAACCACAAATTGCCGTCCGAGCCGCCCGCGATACCACGGGGCGAGGCGCCTGCCGCGGGTAACGGGAATTCGGTGATCGACCCGGCGGGGGTTATCTTGCTGATCTTATTGCCGTTCAACTCGGTGAACCAGACATTGCCGTCCGAGCCGAGCGTGACCCCGGTGGGGCCGCTATTGGCGGTCGGTACCGAAAACTCCATGAACGACCCGGTTGTGGTCACCCGGCCGATCCGGTTGCCGGTTTGCTCGCTGAACCACAGATTGCCGTCGGAGCCTGTGACGATGCCAATCGGCTGGCTGTTCGCCGTCGGCAGCGGGAATTCGGTGATGGTGCCGCCGGGCGTGATCCGGCCGATCTTGTTGCCAGCAAACTCGGTGAACCACAGATTGCCGTCGGGCCCCGTCGTGATGCCGTCGATCGGCTGGCTGTTAGCCGTCGTAATCGTGAACTCGGTGACCTGAGCCGCCGCCGGCCGCGTAAAGCCGGCCAAAACACCCGTAAACGCAAGCAGCACGCAAAAGGCGCTTAGTCGACAGGAAGACACGATCCGCTCCTGCTTTGCCTGTATTCGACGACCATAAGTAACAGAAAGAAATTATGCGCTTGAGCGGTGGTTGAGGTCATCGAACATCTCGGTAACGATTTCCGCACCCCGCGGTGGCGGTACCTTCCGGTGTAACTCGTATTTGCCGTCGACGTGACAGAGGCCACCGGCGCTCGAAGCAGCCAGCGCCGCCAACCCGGTGCCACCAACGCTCCCGATTCTTACGCACGAACCTTTTGATATTTACCGGAGCCTTGCGCTTTAGTGATCTTCTGAGCCACCACTGTTCGTTCTCGACGGCAGTATTGGCGCTTTCACATTAGCTGAACTACTTGGCGCCGCTAAGGTCCACTTGCGTAACTGGCGTCTACTCTTTCTGAGAACTCGTCTGACTGTCTGATTTGAAACACGTTGGTAGCAACTGTCGATTAACTGAGAAACCAAGCGCTTTTTTAAGACGAGTGTCCCAATCATCGTTATATCGTCTAAGTAGGAGAAAATCGGCTCAATTTTGTCCTCCCAGTCAGCTTTATACGCTTCGTCGCCGATCGTGAAGTCGAATGTATCCATATTGTGTTTAATAGCATATCTAAACATCTCGTGCAGATGGGCGCGTCCGGGACTATACTGCGCGTACACGGGATCGTAGGTTGGCATAATACTATAATAGCGTCCTCTGAATTTGAGACAAAACGCCGTCGCTACCGGCGATTGCCCGACATCCAACCTGCTGATGTGAACAATTTCTTGGAGCAATGGGTTTGTAGCGACAGCGCGATAAAAATTCTCGACCCCGTCAACGTCGAAAATGTCAGGGACTGCCATCCTGGCATAACTTAATCGCTTATGATGTATGAGCGAAGTCATCGTCCGGTCGATGTCGGCGCGCGCCACCGCCTCGATAAATCTCACCTCGCCATGGCGGGCGAGCTGCCGTAAAGCGCGCCGATCTTTTTTCCGCGTCGATTTCGATCGTTTCGCGTTGTAGAAGTGGTCCCAATCCTGTGGAAGATCAGTGAGGTGGGAACTAAACGTAGATGCTCTAATCCGCGGTAGTTCAAGGAACGGATTTGGCTGTGAACCCACTGTCGATGGCATTCGGGACAATTCGATAAAATCAAAGCGCAGATCCGGGCGCTGACGGATGATCCGAAGCACCTCTCTCCATATACTGATGAAAGGTTGCTTTACCTCATCGCGATAGCTTGGTGACAACAGGGGTGCGTGATAATCGCATAGTTGAGAACCGAGCCAAACAAGTCGGCGCACCCCACGGCGAGTTTCGATCGCCAAGGGCAAGATGAATAAGAGATCTTCTTTGACATTATGGCCAAGCACGATCACTGGAGTTACGGCATGCTGGCTGCCGATGTGCCGATGCCATTCCTTGAGCCAATCATAGACCTGAAACACAGTGCAATCGGCAACACGCTCGAACCGCCTCCACTGCTTTTCAACAGTCTCTAGGCAAGTAAAAACTTGGAGATTCATTGCATATTTTTGTCATGACGGTGATCCGCGAAGCGGCCGTCACTGAGCTTGCTTGGTGCCATCTCGCAACGAGTAAGCACGAGGTCGACTGGCTGTTGTTATGCAATTAAGTGGTAATCGTGGAGACAAGGGAAGCCGATATCGGGTGTGTCTTTACCGCAATTGAGCGGCCCCCGAAGACATCGTATAGGATGACCCACCTGCACTAAGGTATGGACACATTCTTTTGAGGGGACGCCATACGCCCGCATGTTGACCTCTGGTCCTTGACCCTCTCCCGTGATGCGGGAGAGGGGGGACCGCTTGCGGAACAAGCGTTGGGTGGGGGTCTACCCCACAATTTTTTAGAGTCCTCCACACCCCAACCCTCTCCCGCGATGCGGGAGGGTCCGGACACGACAGAATTGTACGGCGTCAGAGATACGCGGCAGCTGAGCCCGATGCCGTCGCAGCCTATCCATAGGAGCGAACCCGAACAATTTTCTCGCCCCGTACCGATCGCATCACCCGAAGACCGCTTACGCTGCTGGGTTCCTGAACCATGCCGTGATCGCGCAGCAACGGGAGATCGCCGACATCCTCCACAAGGTCGGGCTCACAAGGTCGGGCCGATCCCGCGCGCTGGCACGGTGCGAGAAGCAGTCTGGTCGCCACCTTCGCAATAGAAGAAGCTGCCTCGGCATCATGATTGCGGCGATGGCGACATGGAGTTCTTCGCGTCGACGGCACCGCTAGCCGCCGCTGGCTTTGGCGTCGGTCTCCTTGTTGGGATGACCGGTGTCGGAGGCGGCTCGCTGATGACCCCGATATTGATCCTGTTCTTCGGCACGCAAGCCACCACGGCTGTCGGCACCGATCTGCTCTATGCCGCGATCACCAAAAGCGCGGGCAGTGTCGTGCACGCCCGTCGCGACACGGTCGATTGGATCATCCTGCGGCGGTTGGCGCTCGGCAGCGTCCCGGCGACCATCCTGACCATCGCGACACTCTATCTCATGGGGGTTCGCGGCAATTCGTCGCCGCGCTTTATCACGATCGCACTGGGATTGACCTTGATCTTGAGCGCCGCGGCGATCGTGGCGCGTCCGTGGATCGTGAGGCGCCATCTGATCCTGCTCGATCCGCGGCACGTCCAGAGATTGACGACCGGCGCCGGTTTTCTGCTGGGCGTGCTGGTGACGGTGACGTCGGTGGCCGCCGGGGCGCTGGGTATGACGATGCTGGTCATCCTGTATCCGACGACGCGGGTGGCTCGCCTGGTCGGCACCGATATCGCCCACGCCGTGCCGCTGACCTTGATCGCCGGTCTCGGCCATTGGCTTCTCGGTTCGATAGATTGGGGACTGATGGCGTTGCTTCTGGTGGGTTCAGTGCCGGGCATTATCGCCGGGAGC
>JAFAYW010000330.1 GCA_019240125.1 Alphaproteobacteria bacterium | reverse complement strand
ATCACGACGACGCAAAGGAATGGTTCGGCGACTTCGATCCCAACCACTTCGACGCACAGCCTATCAAAGACCGCCTCGCCCGCATCGCAAACCGCCGCCCAAAAGCATCCGCTAAAACCAAACTGCGGTAATCAGCTGACGCTTACCTTTCTAATCGGGTATGTCCTCGCATTCATCCTCAAGGATTGGCATATCACCTACGGCCAATCGGCGGTGATCCTGGTCTCGGCCGGGCTCGGAGCCGTGCCGGGAGCTTTCTTCTGGGGCTGGATAGGCGACCGCATCGGCCGCCGCACCGTCGTTATCCTGACAGCGCTGAACGTCGCGATCGCAACGGGTATCATGTACTTCACGCCGGGTCAGGACGCGCTGATTCCCGGGTGGATCTTCCTGGCGTTCTTCCGCTTCTTTGTCGGGTTCGGCAATGCCGAATTGATCGCTGTTGATATACTGCTCGCGCAGGAATTCGTCCCCAGCTCCAAGCGCGGCTGGGTCAGCGGCCTGACCGCTTCGCTGCTGCCGGCAGGCAATGTTCTTGGTGCTATTTCCGGCGCATACCTCGCGCCGTATATCGGCTGGCGAGGGCTGTTCCTGGTTGGGCTCACGCCTGCGCTCCTGGTGCTGCTAATCCGGTATTGGGTACCCGAATCGCCGCGCTATCTGCTGCGTATGGGGCGCCCTGAAGAGGCGCACGAGTCGCTCGCTACGGCAATGCTCAGCCTTGCCGCCCTTTTTGCGATCCAGCGGCGCGCTCGACGCCTTGCCGAAGTGCCGCCTGCCGCGCTGACCGCATAAGGAAGCTTCTTACCAAAGGGTCACCTAAGCGCGTCACAAAACGCGACATCAATCTCTAGGAGGAAAACGGGAGGACGCCAGATGTCGACCACTGTCGTAGGTCCAAATTTGATCCCCTGGTGGAAGGAACCCAGTAAGGACCAATGGCTCGCTTGGGTTGCGGCTTGGCTCGGCTGGACGCTCGACGCCTTCGATTTTACGATTTTCCTGCTGCTGATGGTGCCGATTGCGACCGAGTTCGGCGTGCCTCTGACGGAGGTCGCTGTCATCTTCACGCTGACGTTGTGGATGAGGCTAGTAGGCGCCACCGTGTCGGGCTGGCTGGCGGACCGCATCGGCCGCAAGAAGCCATTGATGTACTCGATCGCCTGGTTTTCAGCTTGCAACCTGCTCGCCGGCCTGGCGCCGAGCTTCTGGCTGTTGCTCGTATTCCGGACCGCGTTAGGAATTGGCATGGGCGCGGAATGGCCCGCTGGCGCCGCGCTGGCGATGGAAACTTGGCCGCAACGTTCGCGCGGGTTCATGGGATCGGTCCTGCAAGGCTCCTGGGGACTGGGTGCCCTGTTGTCCAGCGCGGCCTATGGTCTGCTTTATGACTCGATTGGCTGGCGCGGTCTGCTGCTGATCGGCGTGTTGCCGGCTCTGGTGATTATTTACATCCGCAAGTATGTCAAAGAGCCGGAGGTCTGGATCGAGAACCGACGCAAGCAGCGTCTGGAAAATCGCGAGTTCCATGTGCCTTTATTCAGTATCTTTCGGCGTGGACTGCTGTTCAACACCTTCACGGCATGCTGGTTGATGGCGAGCGCGTTCGTCGTTGGCTATTCGGTTGGCGGTATGTTCCCGTCGTATCTGCAAAAGGACCTCGGGCTTCCCACCACCTACGTCGCTCTGCCTATCATGCTGCAGAGTTTGATGTTCTTTCTTTCAGCTGTGCTCTGGGGCTGGTGCGCCGACCGTTTTGGTCGGCGGATGACGCTGATGATTACGTCGCTAATGACCATTCCGGTCGCGCCGCTCTATCTGCTGACCACCGACTATACGATGATCGTTGTGTTCTTTACGTTGCAGGGCTTTTTTGGTGGCGGCGGCATGCATACGCAATGGCCGCATTATCTGTCTGAGCGTTTCCCGACCGAGGTGCGGGCTACGGCTACGGGCTTCTGCTACCATCAGGGCGCGATCTTTGGCGGTCTAGTCGGGCCGGTCCTGGCGTATTTCGCGACGGAGTGGCACTTGGGATTTGCCATCCCCATGATGATCGGCACCACCATTGCTGCAATCTCGGTGTTCGTTTCGATGCTGTTCAGCCCCGAGACCAAGGGCACAAAGATGGTCGCCGATATCCAGCTGGCCTAACGCACGCCCCCACACAGCCAAGGGTGCAGTGTACCGTCTGACGGGCGAGACCGCGCTTATGCACGACATGCATGATTGTGACTTGAGAGGTGAGTCCCCGGGGAGAGCGCCCGTCAATGCCGAGCCTTGGCGGCGCCATCTCAGCGCATTGCCCAATGTTTTGATTAATGTGGAAGAAATTGGTGGGATCGTACTTCCTCTTGATCTCCTGCAGGCGGCGGTAATTTAGGCCATATGCCGCAGCTATCGGTTCGCCCGCTTCGTCCTCCGCCAGATAATTCATCCACGCGCCCGACGGCTCTGGTACCAAGCTCGCCGCAATGGTGACGTGTCACGCTGGATCCCTGGTGGATGGCGACGCGGCATTGCGGTCGCTACGGACGTTCGGGCCGCCTGTCATGGACGCGCTTGGTCAGATCTCCTACTGCCAGCTGAACAGCATGCTCGATGCTGCCTATCCGAAGGGCGCGCTCAACTACTGGAAGTCGAGTTTTCTGTCGAAACTCAGCGATGCCGCGATTGACGCAATGGTCGAGGGGTTCGCGCGATGTCCGACACCCCTGGGCAGCTGTTGCTCGAACATTTCCATGGGGCGGCAACGCGGGTAGGCGCCACAGATACGGCCTTTCCGCACCGCGCCGAAGGGTACAATCTCTTGGTGCTCGCCGAATCGATGTACCCAGCCGACACAGATCTGTGCACTGCGTGGGCAAAACAGACCTACACGCAGATGGAGCCCTTTTTCGCCTCAGGCCCCGCGAACACCGTATGGTCGTCCGGAAGCGCGGCTGTGATGTCGCGATAGAAGCGCAACATATCCCCGGCGCGCTCGAACGGGTGCGCAATGATTCCGCCAGTGACAGTCGGACCGACGGAATGAAGCTGGAACTCGAAAGAAGTGACGACGCCGAAATTACCGCCGCCGCCGCGTGTGGCCCAAAACAGGTCAGGATGCTCCTTGCTACTTGCCTGCAGCACCCGGCCGTTCGCGGTGACCAGTTCGACGGATTGGAGATTGTCGAGGGCAAGCCCGTGCTTGCTCATCAGCCAGCCGAGCCCGCCGCCAAGGGTCAAGCCGGCGACACCAGTCGTTGAAACCACACCGCCAGTCACGGCCAGCCCGTGCAGCTGCGTCTCACGGTTCAGGTCAGCCTAGGTGGCCCCGCCTTGCGATGCCGCTCTCGATCGCGTCCATCAGACTGAAATCTGATACAACCCAGGGGAAGAAATAGCCTTCTGGATAGCCCGATCCGCGCAGGAAGAACGGCGTTGCCGAGAGATCGTAGACCGCCCGGACGCCATTTGACAGTTTGCGGCCGAGCGCCTCGATGCCGTTGATCCAGAGTCGGGCCGCCTCCTCGTTTTCGGCCGCCTCCTTTTTTGTCGTCGCCGGTTAATGCACCTTCAGTGTCGCCGCCAACCTTGTGCCGATAGCAGTGATGCGCCTCATCATTGATGACATTGACACGGTCATAGTTGAGCAGCTTGCCGCAGGCCCTTTCCAGCATCTCGGCATCGGTTTCGGTCGTGTCGACGGGATCCGGATCGTTCCCCTGCAGGAAGCTCCGCGCGACCCTGGGGAGGGCCAGCAGCTCGCGGTGCTGAAAGGCGTGATAGTTGGTGATCAATATCTCGGCGCGGCGAATTTCGGGCAGCATCTCCGGCGGCACGATCTCGCGCGTCTCATAGTAATTGTCCGCCTCGCTCGGTAGCAGCACCCGGAGCCGGTCCTTGATCGTGATGCCGGGCGTCACGATCAAGAAGGCGCGCGTGAAGTCCTTTGAGTCCTTGCGAGCGGCATTGACTACCTGCCAAGCGATCAGCATGGCTATGACAGTCGTTTTGCCGCTGCCGGTGGCCATCTTCATGGCCAGCCGAAAGAGCGCCGGGTTGGCCTCCTCATTGGCCTTGGCAATCTGATCCAGCAGGCCCTTTGATGCGGCGCGCCGGGGCGCAACTTCGGTCAGCCAAATGATCGTCTCGACGGCCTCCAATTGGCAGAAGAACGGACGCGGCCCAACGAACTCGTGGTGACGCCAATATTCGAGCAGCCGTTGTGTCACGCCTGTGACGCCCCAATCGGCCGGATTTCGGAGCGCGCGCCATCGATCCAGATAGCCACGGATCTCGTTGATCAGCGCATTCTCGGTATAGGTCTCCAGGTCCAGAGACGTCTGCCCGGCGGACGGCTTCTTCCGCGAGGCCGGTACCGGAACAATAAACCGCGATGGCCTGCGACCCGGCCGAGGCTCGCCTTCGAGCGGCTGGCCATTGCGGTCGAGCGGGTGGTGCAGTTCAGGGGCGCGATAGGGCGAGTTCAGTATCGGCCGTTCATAAAAGCTCTTCAAAGCGCTCGCCCTGCGTTGCTCTTGAACTCAGCCAATCGAAATGGGTGTGTGCCCTTACTGCTGCCGAAGGTGGGAAGCCGGTACCAACACGATCAAGGCCGGTGATCAAGCTCGGCTCGTTGATTGGTTGGGGCGGCAGCGAGTTCGCGCCAAGAGCGATCTCGGTCCGTCGCCGCGGCTCGTTGTCTGCTACGAAGCTGGCTATGACGATTTCTGGCTGGCCAGGCTGTTGCTGAACAAGGGGATCGAGACGGTGGTGTTCGACCCGGCGAGCTTCCTGAAGCCTTTGCCGCGGTCGTTGGGCCAAGGCTGATCAGCTCGACGCCGAAGGCATGACACGGACGTTGCGGTCGTGGCTTGCCGGCGATCGCTCGGTTGCTCGCGGAGATGCTAAGCGGCATGACAGTGGGGGACGAAATGGGGGATAAATTTGGATTGGATTAGATAGGGCTTTGCTAGGTAATCGTTTTTTCGACCTGTTAGGCTGACATCCCCTCCGCCACCCTCTCGTTCTAGCCTATAGGTCGAGCACGAGCAGGTTGCTGCGGGCGCGCGAGCAGCAGATCAGCAGGTGCGTCTCGCGCGCCTTGTCGCTGAGGATCGGGTCGCGGTGGTCGGGCTCGCCGGCGGTATAGCCGGTAAGGCACGCGCCGCAATATCCGAGCTCGCATGAGGTGCGCACCGCCACGCCATGCGCCCGCAATACATCGATGATCTTGTCGCCGACCGGCACCTCGTATTCGGCGCCGCTGCTGGCGAGGCGCACGCGAAATGGCCGATCGTCTTCGAGTCGCGCTGGCGGTGCCGCGGCGGGGCCCGAGAAATATTCGCAATGCACGGTGCCGGGCGGCCAATGCGCCGAGGCGGCGGCCGCCGCCGCCATCATCCCGGCGGGGCCGCAATAATAGAGATGCGTGCCCGGGCGCGGCTCACGCAGCAAAGCCGCGATATCGACACCCATGGCGGGGTCGCCGCCATCGTAGTGGAACACCACCTTGCCCATCGCCGCCAGCAGGTCGAACTCGTCGCGAAACGCGGTCTTTTCCGGCGCACGGGTGCAGTAATGCAACTGGAACGAGGCGCGGCGCCGCTTCAGTTCGGCGATCATCGCCATCATCGGGGTGATGCCGATCCCTCCCGCGAGCAGAAGGTAGTGCGCCGCCTCATCGATCAGCGGGAAATGGTTACGCGGCAACGATACATCGACAATATCGCCGACCCGGGCGCGATCATGCCACTGTTGTGAGCCGGCGCCTGACTTATCGCGCAAGACCGCGATACAATAGCGACGACGCTCGGCCGGGTCGTTCCACAGCGAATAGTCGCGCCAGGTGTCATCGGCGACCCGCAACCCGACATGCGCGCCGGCGCCAAAGCGCGGCAGGTCACGACCGTTCGGGTCGACGAGTTCATAGCCGTTGATGTCCTCGGCGAGATAGGTGATCGAGCGGACACGCAACTGCATGAGCTATCCCCTATAGCGCCACCCATGGCGCCATCCCCAAACGCCATTGGGCGTTACCGGCGCGAAAGGGACCGGATGATCCCCCAAATGCTGATCGCGGCCCAAAAGATTTCGATCACCACCGATGGCAAATTCCACGTGAACAGCAATGACACGAAGATCAGCACCGACCCGGCCAGGTTGGCGGAGGGAAAGCGCCAGTCGTCGGAAGGCAGCTGACCCTGCTGATTGGCGAAATACGCCGCGATCAGCACTGCCGCGCCGGTGAACCCCACCAGATCGTAGAGATGGACGCCCATTGAGAGCCGTGTCCGATCACGATAAGCAGAAAGTGACTGGCCCAGGCCATCAAACCTGCTTTAACCCGGCCGTGTGGACGCCGCAACGGCGGGCTGGCGGAGTTCAGGGCCGCGGATGGCGATCTAGACCCTACACCAGATCATAAGCGCGTTCGCCGTGGGTTGTGAGGTCGAGACCCTCGCGCTGCTCCTCGACCGAGACACGCAGGCCGGTGGTCGCGGCGAGGAGCTTGACGACCGCGATCGTGCAGATGATCGACCACAGCGCAACGGCGGCGACGCCGAGCGCCTGGGTGCCAAGCTGAGTTGCGAACGCCGCGTCATGACCGTAACCGGCGCCTCCCAGGATCGGCAAGGCGAACACCGCGACCAGCAGAGAGCCGAGCATGCCGCCGACGCCGTGCACCGCGAACACATCGAGCGAATCGTCGATGCGCAGGCGACCCTTGACCCAATTGACGGCGAAGAAGCACACGATGCCGCCTGTCGCGCCCAATACCGCGGCGGCCGACGGGCCGACATAACCTGATGCCGGGGTGATCGTCGCGAGCCCGGCGACGCAGCCGGTCACGATACCGACCGAGGTCGGCTTGCCGAGGCGGATGCGTTCCAGCGCGATCCAGGCCAGCCCGGCCGCCGCCGCCGCGAAATGCGTCGCCAGGATGGCGCCCGCCGCCGAGGCGTCGGCGGCCAGCGCGCTGCCGCCGTTGAATCCGAACCAGCCGACCCACAGCATCCCGGCCCCGGCCATCGTCATGCCCGGGCTGTGCGGCGGCTCGAGATGTGTCGGGAAGCCGTCGCGCGGTCCGATCAGGATCGCGGCGACCAGCGCCGACACACCAGCCGTCGTGTGGACGACAATGCCACCGGCAAAGTCGAGCGTTCCCAGCGCGGCCAGCCAGCCGCCGCCCCACACCCAATGCGCCACCGGCAGATAGACGAGCACCAGCCAGATCGCGGAAAACCACACGACAAAGCTGAACCTTACGCGCTCGACAAAGGCGCCGATGATCAAGGCGGGCGTGATCACGGCAAAGGTCATCTGGAATAGCGCGACGACGCCTTCCGGCAATCCGCTGGCACTGACGTGCCCGCGGATGCCGGCCAGCCCGAGCGCGCCGAGCGAACCGATCAGCGGCGTGCCCGGATCGAAGGCAAGGCTGTAGCCGAACGCCATCCACAGGATTGAGACGAGGCAGGCGATCACAAAACAATGCATCAAGACGGAGAGCAGGTTCCGCGCCCGCACCAGTCCGCCATAAAACAGCGCAAGGCCCGGCAATGTCATGAACAGGACAAGCGCCGAGGCGGTGATCACCCAGGCGGTGGCGCTGCCATCGAGCTTTGCCGGCTCGGCTGCCTGGGCACCACCGCTGGCCAGGAGGAACGCCATGAGGACGCAGGAAAACAGGCGGGCGCCGTTGAGGCCGCCCGTAATGTGCCGCCGGACCATTGCTCCTCGTTTCGCCTCTTCTGCTCAAAAATTCAGCAGCGGCGGATACTGTACGAGGGCATACCGCCTCGCAAGTGTTCGATTCGGGTGCATGATTTTTTGCAGAATGGGGCATCTGCATGAATCGCATCGCTGTCCGTCGCCTTTAAACCCGCCATAATTCTGCCAAGCCCGTTCGGTCTGTTCCTTGCACGAACCTTGTCGCCATGCCGAAAGACGATACTCACCTGCCGTCAGCTCAAACCCGCACCGCGCCGGCGTTGCCGCCGCCGATACTCGATGTTGCGCCCGATGAGGACGACATCGAGGCCTTCAAATCGGCCGTGCTGGCGAAGCTGGCGCTGAGCGTCGGCAAGGATGCCGACGCCGCGACGCCGCGCGACTGGTTTGTCGCCACCGCCCTGGCCTTGCGCGACCGCGTCATTCATCGCTGGCTGGCGGTGAACCGTGCCAGCCACGCCCAGGGCCGCAAGCACGTTTACTATCTGTCGCTCGAATTCCTGATCGGGCGGCTGTTCGCGGATATCGTCGAGAATCTGCGGCTGACGCCGACGGTGCGGGCGGCATTGGGCGATCTCGGCGTTGATCTCGACCGCATGCGCCGCGCCGAACCGGATGCGGCGCTCGGCAATGGCGGTCTCGGGCGGCTTGCCGCCTGCCTGATGGAGAGCATGGCCAGCCTCGGCATCCCGGCCTTCGGCTATGGCATCCGCTATGATCACGGGCTGTTCCGTCAGGTGATACGCGACGGCAATCAGCAGGAATATCCGGAGAACTGGCTGTCCTTCGGCAATCCGTGGGAATTTGCGCGACCCGAGGTCGGCTATGAAATCAACTACGGCGGCAAGGTCGAGATTGTCGCGGGGTCCGGCGGACGCCTGCGCCCGGTGTGGCAGCCGTCTGAGACGATCCTCGCGGTCGCCTATGATACGCCGGTGGTCGGCTGGCGGGGCCGGCACGTCAACCCGCTGCGCTTGTGGTCGGGGCGGGCGGTCGATCCGCTGAGCCTCGACGTGTTCAACGAGGGCGACCATCTCGGAGCGCAATCCGAGCAGGCGCGCGCCGAGGCCGTGTCAAAGGTGCTCTATCCCGCCGACACCACGCTGGCGGGGCGCGAATTGCGGTTGCGCCAGGAGTATTTCTTTGTCTCGGCGTCCTTGCAGGACATCGTCAAGCGCCACCTGCAGTACTACAGCGACGTGACCTCGCTGCCGGACCAGGTCGCGATCCAGCTCAACGACACGCATCCAAGCATCGCGATCCCCGAGATGATGCGGCTGCTGCTCGATGTCTACAACGTGCCGTGGGACGTCGCCTGGCGCACGACGGTCGGCACCTTCTCGTATACCAATCACACGCTGTTGCCCGAGGCGCTGGAAACCTGGCCGGTGTCGTTGTTCGAGCGGCTGTTGCCGCGGCATCTTGAGATCATTTACCGGATCAACGCGCAGCACCTGGCCCAGGCCGAGGAAAGCGGCCTTGTGAATGGCGAGGCCGCCGCGTTGTCGATCATCAACGAGCACGGCGGGCGGCACGTGCGGATGGGGCATCTCGCCTTTATCGGCTCGCACTGCATCAACGGCGTCTCGGCTCTGCATACCGAGCTGATGCGCGCGACCGTGTTCGCCGACCTGCATCGCCTCTACCCCGGGCGGATCGTCAACAAGACCAACGGCATCACCTTCCGGCGTTGGCTGCTGACTGCCAATCCCGGATTGACTGCTGTGCTGGTCGATGCCGTTGGTCCGGCGGTGCTGGACGACCCGATGGCGCTTGAGCAGCTGGCGCCGTTAGCCAACGACGCGGCGCTGCACGAGCGACTGGCCGAGACCCGGCGCATCAACAAGCAGGCGCTGGCAAAGCTGGTTGCTGAGAGGCTCGAGATTGATATCGATCCG
>JAFAYW010000071.1 GCA_019240125.1 Alphaproteobacteria bacterium | reverse complement strand
ACGGCCGTAGGCCGCTACACCGTCGCGACCGCGTTGGCCGGCGAGCCGACCGCGCCCGGCAGCCGCAACGGCGGCGCGGTCAGCAGAAAGCGCGACCGCTTGGCGGACCGCAGCCAGTCGGCCAATTCCGACAAGAGCCAGATCTCGGCGAGATAGACGCCGACGCTTGAACAGGCAATGCGCGTGGATCGGCAATGAGGCGCAGTGGTCCTCTCCCTCGCAGGGCCGCGATGGCGACGCCTCGACTGCGCGATTGTCCGAGATCAGCGCCACGACGCCCGACCGTGTGATCCAGTTGAGGATGCGTTCGTCGCGCCCGTCGAGCGCGGCGCAGGGGTTGACGGCCAGCGTCGCGGCGTCGGGGTTCTTCTGCATGTCTAGGATGACCCGGTCATACCCGGTGCGGAAACACACGAGATCGCCTTCCTCGACGGTCACATTGTCGGCCTTCATGATGTTCATCAGCTCGTCAAAGCTGACGAATTTCTCACCGCGACCGAAATGGTGCTCGAGATCGATCATCACCCCGCGGCCCTGCATGCCCTTGGCCGCCATGTGGTCGATCGAAAGCTTCAAGGCGCCGACATGCTCGCCGCGTTCGACGGCGCCGCCGCCGCGGTAATCCATCGGCCCGATGATGTCCTCGCCAGCGCGAAAGCCGTTGTAGAAGACGATCTCGGGCGTGCCGTCGCCATCCGCGTCAAACAACTGCCCGACATCGCCAGGCTGTCCCATTGCGTCGAATATTGCAGGGTCATCTCGACGATATCGTCGCAGATCACATCGACATATTGCGGGTCTTCGCGGTTGAGCGGGTAGGTCATATAAGGCATGCCGTTGCGCTTGTTGGCGAAGAGGCGTGGCGGATGGCGCCGCGGGTTGACGACGGTGCCGCCGGGATAATCGAGCGGCAGGCTGAGGCAGAAGGTGCGGCCTTCCTGCACCTCGGCGACACCCTTCAGCACCTTGTCCGGCGTCAATAGATTGAGCCGCCCGAGCTGATCGTCCGGCCCCCAATCGCCCCAGGTCGATCCCACCGGCCGCCGCTTCCAGCGCGGATTGTCAGCCATCATCTCCTCCCGTCGTTATCGCGGCCGTCGCGGCGCCGCTAAAGTGACGATAACCAATGGCGCCTGATTTGTCGGCGATCTCGATCCGCACACGGCAACCTTCGTGGTCTCGCTTGGCGTGGCTCGGCATCTCTACCACGAAAACTGACAGAACCGCCGGTTGTGCTGATGCGATCCGGCCACCTGATTTAACAGGTCCATATCAGGTGATTTATCGCCAATAAGTTGAGCATCGCGTTAGGCGCCGTGCGCCAGCCCCTCCGGGGCATCTGGTCTTCTGACAAGCGTCAGCACTTTGGAACATAACAGGAACTATGTGGTGCCACCTTTCGGAAAGAAAAGTGGTTAGCGCAACAGGAAATTCTCAGAACGATAACCGGCTAATGCATTGTCCGCCGGCAAAAATTTACGAGATAATTCTGCGATAAAATCGCGCTCCGTCGCGGAGCAAGCCAACAAAGCCGTCGAGGCGGAAAAGCCGGATGCTAGCACCTTGCAGGATTGGGGATTGTCCAGGGTGGCGAGCCTCTCCGCGGTCTGACGGACAGTTTCGTCAATGCTGACGGGCAAGAATTCTGCACTCTGCCAGCGACCCTGCGCGCTGAAATAAGCAGCCAATTGTGACTCCACGGCATCGATCCGACGAGGCGATCTCACAGACGATCGCGACGATCTACGATGCTGCCGTGGCGCCGGAGCGCCAGCCGGTGGCGCTTGACCAGTTGCGTGCGCTGTTTGGCGTAGCGTTCGCATTCTCGGAATTTCGCGATTCCGCGCGTTCTCAGGCCGATGGCGTAGCCCTTGGCATCGAGCGTGCCGCCTATCAGAAATTTCTGCGCGATCAGTTTCAGGGCAGTCCGTTCTATGCGCCCGGCGTTCCCTGGTATGTCGGCCAAGTGGCCTTAAGCGTTGATCTCGTGCCGAATGAGCTATTGCACCGCACGCGACTGTATCAGGAAATCTGGCGCCCGGTGGGCATGCGTGACACGCTCCGGTTAGCCGTTTCCCGTGATGAATCCGGCAGGCGTCATGTGTTTAATTTCGCGCAGGCGGTGTCAGGCGGCGAGTTCACCAAGGCAGACTTTCGGCTGGCGCATTTACTGATGCCGCATCTGCAGGCGGCGGATCGATTGGCGCAGCGCCTCAGCCACGCAAACATGCTGGCCGCGACGGCATTTTCGGTGTTGGACGCGCTGCACCACGCGGTGTTTCTGCTCGATCGAGACGGTCGAATCCTGCATCACAATCGCGTCGCCGACGCGCTATTGCAACGCGGTGACGCGCTCGTTTCGCGGCGCGGCGTGCTCAGTGCCGCGCCGCCGACGGATGCAAATCGCCTGGCCACGCTGCTGGCGCGCGCCGCCGGTTGGGGTGGTCTGCCGCCGAGTGCCGGTACATTGCGCCTCGCGCTCGGCGAAAACCGGGCGGGGGGGCTGGCGCTGCTCGCGATACCGTTCCGCCAGGAGGCGGAATGGTCTCTGATCCACGCCCCGGCGGTCCTCCTCTGCGCGACCGAGCTCGATGTCGTCAGCCCGCCTCAGGGAGCCCAGATCGCCGAACTTTTCGGGCTGACGGCCGCAGAGGGCGTGCTGGCCGCCGATCTTCTGGCCGGGCTTGACCTGCGTGAGATCGCCGAGCGGCGCGGGCGCAGCATCAACACGGTGCGGACGCATCTCGCGCGGCTGATGGCAAAAACCGATGTGAAGCGACAAAGCGAATTGATGCGGCTGCTGGTCAGCCTGCCGCGGGTACCGGATCCCCGCTGATCTACCGCGGTTTGCGATCAGATCGAAACACGAACTATGTCGTCCCTGCCTTCGCACTGCCTTCGCAGGGACGACAGATTGGGAATACAGACCGCGGGTGTATCGCTTCCACCTGATCGCATCGGGCTCTAGCACCGCTGCTTCTGGGCCGGGATCGCACAGGCCGGCGTGGTTGCTGGCGCGGCAGCGACTGGTGCATGTTCTCATGTATTTGTATGACGACGCGAGTTCGCCGCAAATCTAGGGTTGTGCGACATCCTGTTGCTCCAGGGGTGCACAACCATGACCAACACGCTGGGTTATGCCGCCGCTCTCGCTGTGCTGTTGACGTTTCTGATGCCAACCATGCAGGCGCTGCGTAGTGTCGCGATAGTTAGTAACATTCTGTTTATTCTCTACGGATACTTCGACGCGATCTACCCTGTCCTGGTGCTGCATTCGGTTTTATTGCCGGTGAATATCGTACGGTTGGCCGAACGCTGGGTTGTTTCAAAAACGGCCGGCGTTCCGTCACGCGAGGCAACGCCGCGGCGCAGGATGGACAGGCCGGCTTGCCATGCCCCAGACACTTTCGGCCACGACGACCCCCCTGTCACTCTGGTTGGAGCCAGCTCTCGACCCGGTATCGGGCGGGTCGCGATCATTCTTCTCGCGTTCTGTTTGATCGGTATCGGCAAGGTGTCAGCCGACATCCTGCCGCATCCGTTTGTCGGGAAGTGGGGGACCAATGTCGCGCGCGGCGAACCCTGTCAGTTGCCGTCCTTCCCGGGCGATCCACATCGCGATGAGGTGGCGCGGGTCAGCGCCGACCGGATCGCCTTCCCTGATCTCGGCTGCAAGATAGCGGCGATCAGCGCCCTGGAAGAAACGGCGTTCGGCTATCGCGTCGCCCTGTCCTGTACCGGCGAGGGCTATGGCTGGAAGGGCGCCGCGACATGGCGCCTGCAAGTCATCAACGGCGAGGAATTCCTGATAACCGCCGGCGGCCCCGACCAGGCGATCTCGGTTTATCGCCGATGCCGATAAAGATTTCGGACAAGGCGTCTATGCCTTGGAGGGTGCGGCGCTCCTCCCCACCAACCTCGTCCCCTCCCCTGCTTGCGGGGGAGGGCCGGGGTGGGGGTAATCTGGCTCAGCCGTTTACGCCACGCCGGAAACATTACCTGCGGCCGAGCCGGCAGCTTACCCCCACCCTAACCCTTCCCCGCAAGCAGGGGAGGGAATCATTTGGAGGGGCCGCTCTTACCACACGGCTGCTTATAACGGCGTCGCGAGGAGGCTCGGCACCGCGAATGTGTCGAGCAGCACCGTCACTGCCGCGATCTTCAGCGTATGTTCGGTCTGCAGCAGGCGGCCGCGATAGAGGCCGGTGGCAAACAGGCGGGTGTCGCCCTCTTGGTCGGTCTGATGCACGGTGAACGACGCCTCGTAAGCGACGCTGCCGCTCGCGATGCCGGTGACGCGCGGTAGGCCGATCAGGTGACGGTCGGTGTGGATGTTGTATTTGTTGGCTTGCTGCAGCGCCAGGATGCGATCTTCCAGCGCGGCGCGCTTGGTGCAGGAAATCAGCGCGATCGGCAGGCCCTGCGCATCGTTTTCCCGCGGCATGACACTGTACAGGCACTCGGCCGCGAACAGCCCGAGCCAGTCATCATAGGCCCCGGCATCGAGCCGCCCGCCGTACTCGGCCAGCAGCGCAAGGACCGCGATGTAGTCGCTCACCGCACCGCACCCACCGGCTCGATGTCGAGCAGCACCGTCACTGCCGCGATCTTCAGCGTATGTTCGGTCTGCAGCAGGCGGCCGCGATAGAGGCCGGTGGCAAACAGGCGGGTGTCGCC
>JAFAYW010000011.1 GCA_019240125.1 Alphaproteobacteria bacterium | reverse complement strand
GACGATCGAGCGCCGGCCGGTGTGGAGCGGCACGCTTTCGGCGGTGAGCTTTCCGGGGGCGCAGGCGCGGAAGAAATTAGTCTTGGACTCGATCGTCGAGGTGTAGGTGCCCGGCACTTTGTGGAACGAGGCGGCCAGCCCACCGAGATCGTCCGCGAATGCCATCATGGCGCCGCCATGCACGATGCCGCGACCATTGACGTGGCGGGTATCGGCGTCAAGTTCGGCGACGATCTTGTCCTTATCGGCGCGGATGACGCGGATGCCGATATATTCGCCGAAACCGGTGCGCGGATGATCTGTCATGCCTCCGCTCCTAGGCGAGACGCCGGCGCGGAGGCAATCAAATTCGCCCAGCAAATTCTCCCGGCGCTGATCCGATTGCCGCGTAGCGCGGCAATATCCTCGAATTTGCCGGATTGTGCTGGTATATGTCGAACATGCTGAGCTGCGTGCGGATACTGCGAATTATAGGCCCGGTCCTCGTTTGAGGATCGGGACGGTTTTGTTTTCTCGCATTCATTCGCAGGGCTGATGTCGATGCCGACGGATTATCGTCCGACCGTTTTTCTTCCCAAGACCGATTTCCCGATGCGCGGCGGGCTGCCGACGCTCGAACCCAAACTCGTCGCGCGCTGGCAGCAGATGGGGCTGTACCAGAAGCTGCGCCAGGCGGCGCAGGGGCGCGAGAAGTTCGTGCTGCATGACGGGCCGCCCTATGCCAATGGCGATCTGCATCTCGGGCATGCGCTGAACAAGATCCTCAAGGACGTGATCAACCGCTCGCAGCAGATGAGCGGCAAGGATGCGCCCTATGTGCCCGGCTGGGACTGCCACGGCCTGCCGATCGAGTGGATCGTCGAGGAAAAATACCGCGCCAGGAAGCAGTCGAAGGACACCGTGCCGATTGCCCAGTTTCGCCAGGAATGCCGCGATTTCGCGACGCATTGGGTTGGCGTGCAAAAGGAGCAGTTCCAGCGCCTTGGCGTGATCGGTGACTGGGACAACCCGTATCTGACGATGGCCTTCGAGGCCGAGGCGCAGATCGTGCGCGAGATCGGCAAGTTCCTGGTCAATGGTGGGCTCTACAAGGGCGCCAAGCCGGTACTGTGGTCGGTCGTTGAAAAGACCGCGCTGGCCGAGGCCGAGGTCGAATATCACGACCATCGCTCGAACACGGTCTGGGTGCGCTTCCCGATCGTCAAGCCGAGTGTGCCGGAACTGGCCGGCGCCGCGGCGGTGATCTGGACGACAACCCCCTGGACCCTGCCGGGCAACCGCGCGATCGCGTTCAGCGCCGAGCTGCCTTACGCGGTCGTGCGTGTCGATAAGGCGGCCGAGAACAGCCGCGCTCGGCCGGGCGAGCGCATCCTTGTCGCTGCCGCGCTGATCGAAGAGACCGCGGCCAAGGCGGGTATCGAGGCCTATACGGTCGAAGGCCATGTGCCTGGAGCGGCGCTCGCCGGCACGGTCGCGCGGCATCCGCTGGACGGGCAGGGCTACGAGTTCGACGTGCCGCTCTACGCCGCCGATTTCGTATCGGCGGATACCGGCACCGGCCTGGTGCATATCGCGCCGGGGCATGGCGCCGATGACTGGGAGTTGGGTCAGGCCAACGGTGTGCCGGTGCCGGACACGGTCGGTCCCGATGGCGTCTATCTGCCGAATGTGCCGCTTTTCGCCGGGCGCAGCGTCTACCGTCCCGATGGCAAGCTCGGCGATGCCGACGCAGCCGTGATCGCGGCTGTCGAGGCGGCCGGTGGCCTGCTGGCGCGCGGCACGCTGACCCATTCCTACCCGCATTCCTGGCGATCGAAGGCGCCGCTGATCTTCCGCAACACGCCGCAATGGTTCATCTCCATGTCGGCCAACAGCCTGCGGCAGAAGGCGCTTGACGCGATCGAGGAAACCCGCTGGATCCCGCCGCAGGGCAAGAACCGCATCGGCGCGATGATCGAGACGCGGCCGGATTGGTGCGTCTCGCGGCAGCGCGCCTGGGGCGTGCCGATCCCGGTCTTTGTCAACAAGAAGACCGGCGAGCCGCTACGCGACGCCGCGGTGATCGAGCGGGTGGCGCAAGCCGTCGAGCGCGAAGGCTCCGACGCGTGGCTGGCTCACGATGCCGGCGATTTCCTCGGCAACCAATACGATGCGTCGGAGTGGGACAAGGTCACCGACATCATCGAGGTGTGGTTCGATTCGGGCTCGACGCACGCT
>JAFAYW010000368.1 GCA_019240125.1 Alphaproteobacteria bacterium | reverse complement strand
GCGGAAAACCCTCGTCACAAGCATCCAGCTGCCATCACATTTTACGTTTTATCCGGAATTGGCGTGTGGCAGGAAGACGGTAAGTCGCCAGTGACCTTGCATACCGGAGAGACGTTATTCTGTCCATCTGGAACCGTTCATGCTCATCGGAACCCGAGCACCACTGAGACACTCAGGTTTCTAGAGTTCATTGCGGCGGAAAAGGGTAAGGGAGGGTCAATCTCCATGCCTCAGAACTGAGGCGTAAAAAGAGCCGGCGGCTCCGGGGCTCAGAGAGCATCCGAAGGACTATGACCAGGGCCTTAATGGGAATATCGAGGCGATGCGGGGTTCTGCTGTAAGCGGCTCCGGTCCGCCGATGAGCGTGTTCATCGCCTCCGCTCATGCCGTGCTTGGCATCGAGAAAATGCACGAACAACATTAGCCATCCGCGAAGCGCCGCCGCTGGCTTTCGCTGGATCATCAGCTGATCAGCGGCCTCGATCAACGCGGTGACCTCCTGCTGGTACACTACACTGTGTTAGGCGTGGAGGATTGACCCCAGTAGCGGGGTGATCGGCCTGCAGTTGGACGCCGATTGACACTTAGGGCTCGATTCTGAATTGTGGTTTCAGCAAAGAAGGTCCCGTTACCGGTTGCCGATCGGCTTGGTTGCGGGCGGTGTCTGAGGTGTCGCACTCGGCCCGGTCGCTGGAGTGGTAGCCGGTGGAGCAGTGGGGCTGGGCGGCGCGGCAGCTTGCGGGGCGTAAGGCGTCGCTCTCAGCGCGAGCGCTTGCGCCATCTGCAAGTGGCGGCGGATCATTGGCAGGCTTTCGGCCGCGAAGGCGCGCAGGTCCGCGTCCTGGCCGCTGCCGATCTCGTGTTCGAGCAGCTGTAGCGTCTTTTGGTGATCGGCTACCTGGGCTTGCGCATAGGCGATGTCGAAGGCCGCGCCATTCAGCCTGCCGAGATGGTCGCGCAGACCCTGGTGCTCGCTATCAAGCCCACTCGGCATCGGGATGCCACTCGCCTTGATGAGGTTGGCGACGCGTTGCGAGGCGGCGTCATGGTCATGCACCATGATCTGCGCGAAATCCTTAACCGGCCCACCGTGGCCCTTCTGCGCCGCCAGCTTGGCGAGATCGATCTCGGCTGCGCTGCCGATCGCGAGCTGCTGGAGTACGACACGGTCGGTCGGGTTGAGCGCATGTGGCGCGGGTACACCGGGCTTTGCTGCCGGCGTCCCGGACGGAGTGAAGGCCGGGTTGCCGGTCTGTGCCGCCGCCGGCAACGCCAAGGTCAGCATCACCAGCGATCCCGATGCAAACAGCCGAGACAGCATGCCCCGCCTCCTCGCGATTCTGGGGCGCATCACAGCGCCAGCATGTAGGCGACGAGTTCGTCCTTCTCGGGCTCGGTCAGCTTTAGGCCGAGCACAAGGTTGAAGAATTCGACTGTATCGGCGAGCGTCAGCAGCCTGCCGTCATGCAGGTATGGCGGCGAATCCTTGATGCCGCGCAGGGTGAAGGTCTTGATCGGCCCCTCCGGAATGACCGCTTGGTCATTGACGACCAACCCAGCCGGATAGAAGCGCTCCAGCTTTAGATCGTGCATATTGTTGTCGAGAAACGAGAGCTGCGGCACATGACATTCGGCGCAGCGGCCCTTGCCCAAGAAAATCCGCTCGCCGGCCAATTCCTGCTCGTTTGCTTTGCTGGGGTCAAGTCGGCCGAGCGGGTCGAGCTTCGGGGCTGGCGGAAAGTCGATGATGTTCTGCATCTGCGCCATCATCGGAATGTGGTCCACCCGGTCGGGCCGGTTCACACCCTTGCGCTGAGCGCTAACATGGTCACCGTTGAAATAGGCGGTGCGCTGTTCGAATTGCGTGAAGTCTTCGATGGAGCGCAGCGAGCGCTTCGAACCGTGGATCTGCTGGTTGAAGACGCCGCGCAGGCTCACTGTATCGATGCGAAAGCGCGCCGCCTGAGGCCGCACATCCGGGGTCAAGTGAAAGGCCGCATTGGTGTGGAAGTTCGAGTGGCAATCGAGGCAAGCCACCCCGAGACTCTGGTCGGCGCTCTTACGATCCTCGGTCTGATTGAACTCCTCTTGCGGGAAGGGGGTCAGCAGCATCCGCAACCCCTCGATCTGCACCGGGGTTAGGAT
>JAFAYW010000314.1 GCA_019240125.1 Alphaproteobacteria bacterium | reverse complement strand
TACGCCGAACCCGACCTGCGGTCGCCGATCCGGGATTTCCTGCCGCGCCACAGCGCCGTCGTGGTCGGGCGATCGGGGCTGATGACGCGCGGCACCGACTACGCCGCGCTCGACACCGGCGCCTTTCTGCCGCTGCCCTGTCTATCGCCGCGGCCGCCGGTTTCGGCCGATCTCGTCGCCGCAGCCGAACTCTATCTCGGATGCCCCTATTTATGGGCCGGACGCAGCATGCGCGGCCTCGACTGTTCGGCACTGGTGCAGAACGCGTTCCGCGATCTCGGCATCACCGTCGCACGCGATACCGATCAGCAGCGCGACACCATCGGCGCCCGCGTCACGGCCGAGGCCATCGAAGAATTACGGCGCGGCGATCTTCTCTACATGCCCGGCCACGTACTTATTTTTGCCGGTGGCGATCGCTTCATTCACGCTGATGGAGCGACCATGGCGGTGCGCCACGACCATCTCGTCCAGTGGCTGACAGCCTACCGCCTCGCGCTTAGCGATTTTGTGATCCGGCGGCCAGACGCTATCCGTGCTGAGGTGCGTTCGAGTTAGGCCGGAGGAAATGTCGCTCGCCAATGGCGGGCGATATCCTCGCGGCGGCAGATCCACACGCGCTCGTGTTTCTGGATGTATTCGATAAAGCGAACCAGCGCCCGGGCCCGGCCCGGATGGCCGCACAACCGCATGTGCAAGCCGATCGACATCATGCGCGGCCGGTCGGCCCCCTCTTCATAGAGCACGTCGAAGCTGTCGCGCAGATAGGAGAAGAAATCCTCGCCCGGCCCGAACATGCCGCGGCCAAATTTCACGTCGTTGGTCGTCAGTGAATAAGGCACAACCAGATGCGGCTTGCCGGCAGCCGTTGTCCAATAGGGCAGTTCATCGTTGTACGCGTCGCTGTCGTACAAAAAACCGCCATGCTCGGCGACAAGGCGACGGGTGTTTTCCGACGGCGCGTAGCGGCAATACCAACCGAGCGCCGGCTTGCCGGTGGTCTCTCGGATCAGTTCGACGGCGCGGGCGATCTGGTCGCGCTCGGCGGCTTCGTCGAGTTCGTAATGCTTGATCCAGCGATAGCCGTGGGCACAGATGTCCCAATTCGAGGCGGCGATCGCCGCGGCGGCGGGCGGGTTCGCCGCCAGGGCGCGGGCGCAGGCGAACAAGGTCACCGGCACGTCGAAGCGGGTGAAAATGCGGTGCAGGCGCCACCAGCCGACCCGCGCGCCATATTCGAACATGCTCTCGGCGGCCAAGTCACGCCGGTCACCGGCCTCGGTGCTGGCGGTTTCGATCAAGCCGGTTTCCGACACACCGTCGCCCGCCGGATATGACAGCTCCGAGCCTTCCTCGAAATTGATCACGAAATTAACCGCAATGCGCGCGTCACCCGGCCACTGCGCATGCGGTGGCATTGCGCCATACCCGACAAAGTCGCGATCCATCATCCTCTCCCGCAACATAACCGCGCCGGATGACGCGGCCCGCCAAGCGGTGCAAGATATCGCGTCGCCTGCACCGTGGGGAGCGCCGTGTCCGATATCGCCTTCACCGTCGAACTGACCGCGCCCGATATCGAGCCGTATCGGGAGGGCAATACCGGGATCGAGTACGTCACCACCTTCGAGGCCGCCGAACCGGGCCCGCATGTGATGGTGACCGCGCTGACGCACGGCAATGAGATCTGCGGCGCCATCACGCTCGACAAGCTGTTCCGTGCCAATATTCGGCCGCGTCGCGGCAAGCTCACGCTCGCCTTTGACAATGTCGCCGCCTACAGCGAATTCGATCCCCGCTACCCGATCGCCTCGCGCTATGTCGATGAAGACTTCAATCGACTGTGGAGCCCCGCAACGCTGGATGGCGCGCGCAAATCGACCGAACTGAAGCGTGCCCGCGGCTTGCGCCCGCTGGTCGAGACAGCCGATTTCCTGCTCGACCTGCACTCGATGCAATACGCCACTGCCCCCCTGATGCTGGCCGGGTTGCTGCCACGCTCGCGAGAGTTGGCCAGGCGGGTCGGCATACCGGAGCTGATCATGTGCGACGCGGGTCACGCGGCCGGGCCGCGGATGCGCGACTATGGCGCGTTCGGCGACCCTGCCTCGACCAAGACCGCGCTGCTGATCGAGTGCGGGCAGCATTGGGAAAAGCGCGCCGAGGAAGTCTCGACTGACGTGACACTGCGCTTCCTGATGGCGCTCGACGTGGTGACCCGCGATGACGTCGCCGCGCTCGGCGGCGTCGATTTTGATGCGCATCCCCAGCAGCGCGTGATCGAAGTCACCGAGGCAGTGACGATCTCCGGCAATCATTTCGACTTTGTCGAAGATTACCGAGGCCTTGAGGTGCTGGCGAAAAAGGGCACGCTGATCGGGCGCGATGATGGCCGCGATGTACGAACCCCGTATGACAACTGCATTCTGATCATGCCGTCGCGCCGACTTGTGCGTGGCCAGACGGCGGTGCGGCTCGGGCGCTTCGTCGACTGATCGACCCGTCCGATACCAACCCGCGCAAACGCAGCTTTCCGCCGGTCGTCGGCGCGAAGTCCCGCATTCTCGTGCTCGGCACCCTGCCCGGCGAAGAGTCGTTGCGCCGCCAGCAATATTACGCGCACCCGCGCAACCTGTTCTGGCCGATTGTATTCGGCCTGTTCGACGAGATCCCGCCCCCCGATTACCCGGGCCGACTGGATTTTGTGCAGCGCCGCGGTATCGCACTGTGGGACGTGGTGGCGGTCGGCTCGCGGGTCGCCAGCGCCGACGCCACCATCAGTGCCGAAATACCAAATTCGATAGACACCCTGCTCAATACCTATCCCACCATCCGCGTGATCGCCTTTAATGGCAGCACGGCGCGGCGGCTTTACGACCGGCACTTTCAAAGGGTGGAGACACTCACTTACTTCGCGCTGCCATCCACCAGCCCAGCGCATGCAAGGTTGCCGCTTACAGAGAAGCTGAAGCAATGGAGCATTCTGCGGCCGGTTCTGACGGGCGAAGGCTAACAGTAACGAAAATTAACCATCATAAAACCGGGACGGGATAGCTTTCCCCGCTTCTCACCCCTGAGGTGAGCTTGCTTCGGAACAGAACAAGTGTAGGTTCTGTGAACGCTTCCAGTTACAACCTCGCGCTCAGGAAAAGATCGTGCAGCTGCTCGACCTCGCCACCGGCATTGATTTTGGGTCTGTCGGTAATCTTAAAGAATTCAGCCCTACCGGGTTTAGTCCAGTCCCAGAAGAAACCAGTACGTGGAGCGAATCTGTCAGGGCAGAGCTTACTTTTCGTCTTCCTCCGCTACGGTTTGATTTGCATTTTTCGGTTCATGTTCATCCATATATCGTCGAAAGTGCCGGCCTTCCTACGCAGGAATGCTGGATATACCTGAACGGCCTGTTCCTGCAGTATTGCAAGCTGCGATGGTCTGCGGAAATAGCATTCGACGTCACGCGGGAGCAACTCGCTGTGCGCGGCAACCGTCTGTCATTTGTGATGCCGAACGCAGCTTCCCCATCCTCGCTTGGAATCGGCAACGACATTCGCCGGCTGGGCTTCGCCTTCACGCGATTGAACGCCCGAGCCTGATAAGGCACGGGCGCTCGTCGTTACCGCGTCGTTGCGGCGTCTATTCGGCGGGCGCAACCTCCGGCTCGGTGGCGCGGACGGCACGCGCCGGGTCCGGTATGTCCAAAAAGATGGCGCAGACGACGGCCGAGATCACGCAGAGGAAAGCCAGGCCATAGAGACCGCCGGCATAGCTGTCCGTCCAGTCCTTGATGACCCCGACATACCACGGTCCGAAAAAGCCACCGAGATTGCCGATCGAGTTGATCCAGGCAAGCGATGCGGCAATCGCGCTGCCGGTCATGAACATCGGCGGCATCGCCCAGAACGGCCCCTTTGATCCGTAGAAGCCAAACGTGGCGATCGACAATCCGACCATTGCCCACCAGGACCCGATAGTAAGGCCAGCGATCACCAGGCCGATGGTCGAGACGACACACGCGCCGAGCAGGTTCCAGCGGCGTTCGTTGAGGCGATCGGAAATCCGTCCCCAGGTGACCAGCCCGATGCCGCCACTGATATAAGGGATCATGGTCAGCCAGCCGACCGTCATGTTGTCCTGGACGCCGATCGACTTAATAATCTGCGGCACGAAAAACAAAATCCCGAGACTGGCGACGACGATGCCGAAATAGTTGAGCGACAGTAGCAGCACCTTCGGGTTGATGAGCCCGTCCATCATGCTGAACTTGCGTACCGCTTCCTTCGCCTGGCGCTCGGCGGCGAGTGTGCCCAGCAGCCAGTCCTTCTCCGCGGTCGTGAGATATTTCGCCTCGCTGGGGCGATCGACCAGCACGAAGAGGGTCACGATCCCGATCAGCACCGTCGGAACGCCCTCGGCGATATACATGATCTGCCAACCGCGCAGCCCCCACATCCCGTCGAGCCCGAGCAGCGCCGTCGAAATCGGCGCGCCACCCGCGACCGCGATCGGGAGACCGATCAGAAATCCAGAGACGATTCGGGCATGATGGTGCGAAGGAAACCAGTAGGTGAAGTACAGCACCACCCCCGGGAAAAAACCGGCCTCAGCCACGCCCAGCAGAAAGCGCACGACGCCAAAGCTGGTCGCTCCGGTCACCAAGGCTGTCAACCCGGCCAGAATACCCCAAGTTATCATGATGCGAGCGATCCAGAGCCGCGCCCCGACCTTTTCGAGGACGACATTGCTCGGGACCTCGAAAATGAAGTAGCCCCAATAAAACGTACCGAGTGCGAAACCGTATTCGGCCGCCGTAATCTTAAGATCGCCGCGCATCGTCAATGCCGCAAAGCTGACATTGATGCGATCGATATAGGCAAGGAAGTAAGTCAGGACCGCAAACGGCAGCAGTCTGATATAGATTTTGCGCAGGCACGACTTCTCAACGTTCTCCACGGCCTCCCCCTTTGTCGTTCATCTTTATGTTTTGCCGATGAGCGTAATTGATGGAGGAGAACGGAGCCAGCGCGATTTAGTATGTCTCCAGCCAGGCTGCCGCGTCGCCTCAGGGCTGCCGAGGGCGCGGCATAACGCGGCAGTAGCTCGGGTTTGCGCGAGCGTCGGGGCTTCGCTAGTCTCCCCGTCCTCTCGCAGGCCGGGAGCGCGGAGGGGTGGCCGAGCGGTTGAAGGCGCACGCCTGGAAAGTGTGTATGGGGGAAACTCCATCGCGGGTTCGAATCCCGCTCCCTCCGCCAGTCTCCCGTTTCTGTCTGTCTCAGGTGATCTCAAGACTGACCTCGTCTGCCCGGAGTTGCTCGGCTTTACGTCTTCGGCTGTATCCCGTCGTCGCCTACAATCTCATGTGCGATGGGGGAATGGAGGGGGAAAGGCCGGAGCCTTCCCATTTCGCGGGCGCTAGCGTGGCCGGCACCAACAAGCTGACAGCGTTCGAGTACTGAAGGCAAAAGGTCCAGCCGTCTTGTACGACGGCGGCGGCCTGTACCTGCGGGTTTCTCCACTGGCTCAAAATCCTGGGTGTTTCGATTCCCACTCGACGGTAAGCGCCCGGACATGGGCCTTGGGCCATTCCCTTACGTGTCGCTCGCCGATGCGCGCGCCAAGGCTGCTGAGCGGGCGCAGCGCCGGAGCGCCGCGCCGGTTTTGTTCCGCCTAGCATCGTAACGCGTTTCACACAGCCGCGCGCGGTTGGGCAGAGCAGGCTTTGCGGTCCGGTCGCCTCACGGTGCCGAACTACAGAGTGCACCTGTAGCAGCGTGTACGGCTCCTACGGTCGGTAAAACGATTGGCGCGTCACCCCGGCGAGGACGCAGCCGCGTGCGCGTCGGCGGCAGCACCGTACAGGCGCAATTCCAGACCGGCACCTACCTGCCGCGCAGTTATGCGATCATGACAGCCGGCGCAATCAACGGCTCGTTCGGGGCGCTGGCCAGCACCGGTGTGCCGACTGGACTCGCTGCGACGCTGAGCTATACGCCGACCGCGGTTGACCTCAACCTGAACTCCGTGTTGAGCCAGACCACCGGTCTCAACGGTAACCAGAGCGCTGTGGCGCGCGCGATCGACACCGGCTTTAGCACCGGCAATGGGGTGAATGCGGCGTTCTCCGGGCTGTACGGCGCGGCCGCGGGCACAGTGCCGCCGGCGCTAACGCGTCTTTCGGGCGAGATCGCGACGGGCGCCCCGACCGCTACGTTCCGCACGATGGGGCAGTTCCTCGGCCAAATACTCGATCCGTTTCTCGACAGGCGCCTCGGCGATATCGCGCCAAGCGGGCGGGTCGAGGGCGGCGGGCCGCGTTATGCCCAGGCGGTCGTAGCGCCGGGAATGGCCCAGGGAATGGCGGCCATCGATGCCGGCACGCCGTTCGCGCTCGGGCAGAACTGGGCGAGCTGGGGCACGGTCTATGGCGCCAGCGGCTCGGTCGACGGGATGCGCGGTACGGGCAGCAGCAGCCTCAACACCAACAATGTCGGCGGCGCCGGCGGCATCGATTACCGCCTCTCGCCCACCACGCTCGTCGGCATGGCGGTGGGCGGCGGCGGCACCGATTGGAGCCTCAACAGCGGCGGCGCCGGCCACAGCGATGATGTCGAGGGCGGCATTTACGGCACGAGCCGGTTTGGCAATGCCTATGTCTCGGGCGCCTTTGCCTATGGCCATCACGATCTCAGCACCAACCGCACCGTGCTGGTCGGCGCCGTGTCGGATCGGCTGACCGGCAATGTCGGCGCCGATCATGTCGCCGGTCGCGCCGAAACCGGTGAGCGCTTTCAGTGGATGCCGGATTTTGGTGTCACCCCCTATGCCGCCGTGCAGGTGCGGAGCCTCAGCACGCCGGGCTATGCCGAAACCGACCGCTCCGGCCTGACCGCGTTTGCGCTGAACTATGCCGGCAATACCACGACCGACACCACGAGCGAACTGGGCGCCAAATTCGACAGCCAAGCCTATCCGGTGATCGGCCCGTTCGGCGAGACGCAGGTGATCCTGCACGGCCGCGCGGCCTGGTCGCACGATTTCTCGCCGAGCCGCACCGCGCTGGCGAACTTTCAGAACCTGCCGGGCGCGACGTTCACCGTCGCCGGCGCGCCGGAGGCCTCCGATGCCGCCTTGCTGTCGGCGGGAGCGGAAATGCGGCTCAGCAGGACGATGGCGCTCGGCGCGAAATTCGACGGCGCTTTTTCAGGCCGCAGCCAGGTCTTTGCCGGCACCGCTGTGTTGCGCATCAACTGGTAGGGCGGATGCGCCCGCCGCCCCGCCGCGATCTCGTCATTGCGACGGCCATCGCGGCAGGTCACAGTTGCTCGATCCCGGACGGGCGGTGGTGATGCCGAGAACGATTGTCGGAAAGGGGCTGCGGTTTTCGCTGCGCCATGCTCCCTGCGCGCATATCTGCCGCTATTGCCTGATCTCGGAATCCCGCAAGGGCACGGCACTGCCGTGGGAGGGGTTCGAGCGGCTGGTCATGCGCTTCCACGACTGGAAGGAAGCGACCGGGCGCGACAATTTCCAGATCGGCATCTTTGTCGGCCCCTCGTTCGATTACGACATCAACATCCTGCAAGGCGTCATGCGGCTGTACGCGCGGCGCGGATTGTCCTTTCAGACGGTCAATCTCGGCGGACTGCGCATTCGCGACGGCGAGGTACTCGCCGCCTGGATCGACGAGCGGCAAGCCGCCGGAGTCACTGGATTTCATACATCGCTCGCCGGCCATGGCGAGGTGCATGACCGGTGGAACGGGCGCGCCGGCGATTTCGCGTATCAGATGTCGATCCTGCGACTGGCTGGGGAGCGGGGCATGGCGCGGCGCGAAAAGCTGTTTCTGACGCAGAACACGCTGCCGCTGTTCGATCGCCTGCTCGACACGCTCGACGCGCTGCCCGGTGAACTCGCCGGGCGCAACGCCAGCCCGTTCTTCTATGCCGGTCTCGCGACCCGCTATGAGGAGGAGCGGCTGACCGAGGACATGCGCGACACGCTGCCGGCGCGGATTACCCGGTTGCGATCCGGCAAGTTCGACAATTGGCTGTCGGAGCGGGAATGGATCCCGGTGATGCTCGAGACCGCCGACCAGCCGCGCAAATTGCAGCTCAAGCTCGATGTCGATGAAACCAACATCGGATATCTCGAGCGCACACCGTGCGACGACATTGTCGCGGAGCGCGAGCGGCAGTATCAGGAGAGCTATAACGCGATCCCCGCCCTCGCTGAATTGTGCGCGCGTTACGGCGACCCGGAAAATCGCCGCATCTACATGATGAGCCGCGATGTTGAGGGGCGCTGGCTCGACCTGCACCGGCAAGACACCGGCACACCGCCGCCGATCGATTGATCGCGCCGCGAGCGGCCCGAAAGGAGCGTCTCGGCTCATGAGTATTGTTCCCGACCTGCGTGACCGGGTGGCGCTGGTGACCGGCGGTTCGCGCGGCATCGGTGTCGCGATCGCCACGATGCTGGCCGAGGCGGGCGCCGCCGTCGCGATCAACTACCGCGAGCGGGCCGATGCCGCCGAGCAGGTCGCCGCCACGATTCGCGACGGCGCCGGCCGGGCGATGACGGTCGCCGCCGATGTCTCGCAGGCCGCCGACGTCGCGGCGATGGTGGCGCGGGTCGATGGCGAATTGGGTCCGATCGACGTGCTGGTCAACAATGCCGGGATCGGGCTGGTGCGCGGCATCGACGATTTGACCGAAGAGGATTTCGATCGCACGATCGCGGTGAACCTGAAATCGGTCTTTCTGTGCACGCAGGCCGTATTGCCGGCGATGCGGCAGCGCGGATGGGGCCGCATCGTCAATATCTCGTCGGGCGCGGCGCGCGGCGCCGGCGGCATCGGCGCGCATTACAACGCGTCGAAAGCCGGCATGGAGGGGCTCACCCGCGGCTACGCGGCACGCCTCGTCAAGGAGGGGATCACCGTCAATGCCGTCGCGCCGTCCTTGATCGAGACGGACATGATGCGCGACCGCCGCGACGAGGTCGTGCCGCGCATCCCGCTCGGTCGCATGGGCCACCCCGAGGAGGTAGCCCAGGCGGTGCTGATGGTGATCGGCAACGAATACATGACCGGTCAGACAGTGCAATTGAACGGCGGCAGCAACTTTCTCTGAGCCTGCCGGTCGACGGCGGGAAGCCGCGCGGCCGTCGTGATTGGTTATATACGTTTCGATATATCGTCGGTAAGCTGGGCGTAGCAGATTCAGCGTCGCAGCGGAGACCACGATGAATGACATCATGAGCGATCGCGCTCTTAAGATTGTCGGCACCCGGCCGATCCGGCCGGATGGCGTCGACAAGGTGACCGGCCGGGCCAATTTCGGCGCCGATATGAAGATGGCCGGCATGCTGTACGGCAAGGTGTTGCGCAGCCCCTACGCGCATGCCCGCATCGTCAAGATCAATACCGAGAAGGCGCTGGCGCTGCCCGGCGTGCGCGCAATTGTCACCGCCGCCGACTTCCCCGAGATCGCGTCGGAGGAAGCTTTTGTCGGTGAAGGGCCGATGAATTTCCGCGATCTGTCGCGCAACGTCATGGCGCGCGACAAGGCCTTGTACGAAGGCCATGCCGTCGCCGCGGTCGCCGCGACCTCGGCGATGATCGCCGCCGAGGCCGTCGATCTGATCGAGGTTGAATACGAGGAATTGCCGTTTGTCATCGATGTCGAGGACGCGATGGCGCCGGGCGCGCCGGTATTGCATGCCGACATGTTTACGCAAGGCGTCGAGCCGAAGCCGGCGACGGCCTCGAACATCGCCAAGGTCCTGACCTTCAAGAAAGGCGATGCCGCCGCCGGCTTCCGCGAGGCTGAGATCATCATCGAGCGGCGCTATTCGACCCAGCCGGTGCATCAGGCCTATATCGAGCCGCATGCCTGCGTCGTCTCGGTGGCGGCCGACGGCAGTGTCAGCATCTGGGCCTCCAGCCAGGGTCAGTTCATGATCCGCGCCTACTGCGCGAAACTGCTCGGTGTCGAGATGGCGCAGATTCGTGTCATGCCGGCCGAGATCGGCGGCGGGTTTGGCGGCAAGACGGTCGTCTACCTGGAGCCGGTGGCGTTGGCGCTGTCGAAGAAATCGGGGCGGCCGGTCAAGATCGTGATGAGCCGCGAGGAGGTGTTCCGTGCCACCGGCCCGACCTCGGGCGGCGTCATCGAGGTGAAGCTCGGCGCCAAGCGCGACGGCACGATTGTGGCGGCCGAACTGGTGCTGAAATACCAGGCCGGCGCCTTTGCCGGCTCGCCGGTCGGGCCCGGCTGCATGTGCGCCTTTGCGATGTACGACCTGCCGCATGTGATGATCACCGGCTATGACGTCGTGTCGAACCGCCCCAAGGTGGCGGCCTATCGCGCGCCGGGCGCGCCGATCTCGTCGTATGGTGTCGAAAGCTGCATCGACGAGTTGGCGCTCGAACTCGGCATCGACCCGATCGTGTTGCGCGAGAAGAACGCGGCGCATGAAGGCACAAAGGCGGCGCATGGCCCGACCTGGACCAATATCGGCTATCTTGACACGGTCGAAGCGATCAAGCGCCACCCGAACTACCAGATCCCGCTCGGTCCCAATCAGGGGCGCGGCTATGCCTGCGGCTTCTGGTTCAACATCGGCGGTGAATCGAGCGCCTCGGTGCATGTCAACGAGGACGGCTCGGTCAGCGTCGCCTCGGGCAGCCCCGATATCGGCGGCTCGCGCGCCTCGATGGCGATGATGGCGGCGGAAACGCTCGGGCTGCCGCTGGAAAAGGTGAAACCGATCGTCGCCGACACCGCCTCGATCGGCTTTACCCACGTCACCGGCGGCAGCCGCGTCACCTTCGCGACCGGCATGGCGACGGTGCAGGCCGCCGAAAAGGTCATCGAGCAGCTCAAGGGCCGTGCCGCGATGATCTGGGACATCACTCCCGACGCGATCGACTGGCGTGATGGCAAGGCCTACCCAGCCGGTCCCAATGCCGGCTCGTTCGAGCCGCTCTCACTGGTCGAAATCGCGATCAAGGCGGCGCGCACCGGCGGTCCGATCGGCGCCGAGGTGTCGGTCAACGCGCAGGGCGCCGGCCCGGCTTTCGCGACGCATATGTGCGATGTCGAGGTCGATCCCGAGACCGGCCACGTCAAGGTATTGCGCTACACGGCGGCGCAGGATTGCGGCCGCGCGATTCATCCGAGCTATGTCGAAGGGCAGATCCAGGGCGGTGTCACGCAGGGGATCGGTTGGGCGCTCAGCGAGGAATACATCTACGACAAGAAGGGCCGCATGGATAACCCGGGCTTCTTGGATTATCGCTGCCCGGTCGCCTCCGACATGCCGATGCTCGACGCGGTGATCGTCGAGGTGCCGAACCCGCGGCATCCGTTTGGTGTGCGCGGGGTCGGCGAGGTGCCGATCGTGCCGCCGATGGCCGCCGTCGCCAATGCCATCGCCGCCGCCACCGGCCGCCGCCTGCGCGACCTGCCAATGTCGCCACCGAAGGTGTTGGCTGCGCTGGATGAGGGCGAGCCGGAGCCGCAGCGGATGGCGGCCGAATAAGTTCTGTGATCGGAAGATTGCGAGCCCTCGGGCTCGCCGTCTTGCTGTTGTTAACCGCGGCGATGCCCTGCATCGCCGCGGAATTGCGTGTGCTTGCCGCGTTCACCCTGAAGCCCGCGCTCGATGCGGCGGCGCAGCAATACCGGCAAGGCGGCGGCGAGGTGACCCTGGTCTACGGTCCCACACCGTCACTGGCGCAGCAGATCGAGAATGACGCGCCGGCCGATCTGTTCTTCTCCGCCGATCCGATGTGGATGGACGAGCTTGCCGGGAAAAACCTGCTGCGCGCCGGCAGCGTCACCGGTCTGGTCGGCACGCGGCTTGTGCTGATCGCCCGCAAAGACAGCGCCGCCAACCCGGTGCTCGGCGACACGCAATTGGCGATGTGCGACCCCGACAGCCACCCGCTCGGCCGCTGTGCCAAGGCGAGCCTCACCGCTCTCGGCCTCTGGGCAAAGACGCAAACCAAGGTGGTGCGAGCCGAAAACCGCTATTGGCGGTCAAGATGGTGGCGCATGGCGACGTTCCCGCCGCGATCGTGTTCGCCACCGACGCGCAAACCGATGACGGCGTGCGCGGGGTGGAGACATTGCCGGAAAGCTCCTACCCGAAAATCGTTTACCCGGTCGCGATCATCGCCCGCAGCCAGAACCCTGATGCGCCCCGCTTTCTCGCCTTAAATCGCCCGACGCCACCGCGATCTTCCGCCGCTTCGGCTACCAGACCCCCAGCACAGGCGGCTGATCCTCTCTATCGCGCCTCAACGATTTCAGAAGCTCGGCAAAGGTATGAGATCGCGCCGCCAACTGAAATCGCATCCCCTGCGGAAGGAGGCGCCCACCGGGCAACAACTCTCTCGCGGCAGGGTGGACCCCGACTTTTCGCCGGGGATGCGAGCATGCACTGCTCGAAAGCAATACCCGGCACCGCCTCAACGTCCGCCGGCTTACGCGCTTACTCGGTAGCGGCGCTTTGCGCGTCACGGATCGCTTGCCACACCTTGAATGGTGTCGCCGGCATGTCGATGTGGCGGATGCCGTACACCGACAGCGCATCGACCAACGCGTTCATCACCGCCGGCAATGATCCGGCACAGCCGGCTTCGCCGCAGCCTTTGGCGCCGAGCGGGTTGGTCTTGGCCGGTACCGGGTGGCTGTTGATCTGGAAGGACGGCAGGTCGGAGGCGCGCGGCAAGGCGTAATCGGTGAACGAGCCGGTCAGGATCTGGCCGTCCGCATCGTAAACGACCCGCTCCATCAGCGCCTGGCCGATGCCCTCCGCGACACCGCCATGCGCCTGACCCTCGACCAGCAGCGGGTTCACGATCACTCCGAAATCATTGACCATCGTGTACTTCACCACCGCCACCACGCCGGTCTCCGGATCGACCTCGACCTCGGCGACATGGCAGCCAT
>JAFAYW010000265.1 GCA_019240125.1 Alphaproteobacteria bacterium | reverse complement strand
ATCACCCGGCAGACCCGACATGCTGGGCAGGTAACGCTGACAATCAGCAGCACGCACGGCGAGCAACACAAGGCTCGCCGTGCCTATCAGCGGATCGCCGGCTTCCTGGCGCAACTGCGACAAACTGCGGAGCAGTTGGACCCGGTGCAACGCTGGTATTGCATCCTGAGCGAAGCGCTCAAACGCTATCTGAAGGGCCGCCAACTCGACCCACCACCGCGCCTCGCACCCGCCTGAGCTGCGCGTAATGGTTGCGAACGTCCGCAAATCTGCCAGGCGATCCAAGGACAACTGCCGAATTTAGGATCAGTGATTCCGGCTGTCAGGCCCCGAACGTCCGCCTGGCCAGATCGATCAGCGCACGCAGATACGCCTCGCCATCCGGGGGCGCGCAATCCACGCCCATGCGTGCCCTGTAGTCGTTCGCCACGTCGCTGAAATCGACAATCTCGCCTGACTCGCTCAGCCAGTTGCAGATCGCGACATACTCGCGGAACACCGCTGTCCCGGGTAGCCGTCGCACATCCTCGGCCAGTCGCGCCAGCAACGCCGCGGCATCACGGCTTGCCGCATCCGCCGGGTCGGCGTCCACCTTGCGCATCCGCCACTCGGCTGCGCGCTCCAGTTCGTCGGCCTCCTCCATCACGCCTCGCGTCGCGAGAATGCCGTCTCCTGGCTGGTGATGAATTCCAAGAGACACGCCCTGCCCTCCTCGGTCTGCCGCCGGGCTCGCAGGATCGCTTCGCCGATCTGCGACGGATCATCGACCCGTTCACTCCAGCCACCGAGATCGCGCGCCAAAGCAGCGTAGCTGCCGCCCAGATCGCGCGCCCGGTGCTTCTCGTGCGACAGCTTCATATGCGGGATCTCGATCGCCATGCTCGCGTTGTTCAGCACAACGGTGCAGATCGGCACGCCGCAGCGCACCGCGGTCTCGAAATCCAGCCCGGTCATGCCGAACGCCGCATCGCCCATGAAGTTGACGCACATCTTGTCGGGCGCGCCGACCTTGGCGCCGATCGCCAGGCCCAGCCCGGTGCCGAGCTGGTGCGACTTGCCCCATCCCATATAGCCGCGCGGCTTTTTCGCGACATAAAACGGCAGCAGCTGATCGCGCGGGCTGCCGGAATCGTGCGTCACGATCGCGTCTTCCGACGGGATGACGCGCTGGAATTCCGACATCACGAAATAGGGGCAGATCGGCCGCTCGGTCGACCGCAGTTTCGCTTCCCAGCGGCCCAGCCATTCGGCCTTGAGCCCGGCGATCTTCTTTTTCGCGCCAGTCGCGTGCGTTTTCTTACCGAGCCGGTCCTTCACTGCCTCGACCAGCTGCGCCAGCACCAGCTTGGCGTCGCCGAGGATCGGGATTTCGGTGTCGTTGGCCTTGTAGAGGTCGCGCGTGTCGTTGGTGGCGTGGATGATCCGCTTGCCCTCGGGGATGATCGGCGTCGAGATGTTGTGCCGCGTCAGGCTGGTGCCGATCGCGAAGATCACATCGCTGTCGAACAGCAGGCTGCGGCCGTGCCCGGTATAGACGACGCCGCCCGAGCCGAGCGCCAGATCGTGATCCTCGGGGAAGGCGCTTTTGCCGTCTGTCGTGGTCATCACCGGCAGTTCGAGCAACTCGGCCAGCTGCATTAGTTCAGGGCTGGCCTCGGCATAGAGCACGCCCTGCCCGGCGATCAGAACAGGCGCCTTGGCGGCGATCAGCAATTTGGCGGCGGCGTCGATATCGTCCTCATCGGCGGCCGAGCGCACCTGTTTCACCACCGTGTAATCGACCTGATTACCCTCAAACTCGGCGGTCATGACATCGGTCGGGATTTCAAGCATCACCGGACCGGGGCGGCCGTTCTTCAGCGCGTTAAAGGCGCGGCGCATCGCCGGCACCGCGTGCTCCGGCATATGCACCGGCTCGACATGCTTGGTGACCGACGCATAAGTGCGGGTCGAGTTGAACAGCGGAAACATCTGCGCCGTGTCGCGTGGATGGCCGAGCGGCAACAGCAAGAGCGGCGTCGAATCCGAATAGGCCGAGGCGATGCCGGCAAAGGCGTTTTCGGCGCCCGGCCCGTACTGCATCGCAAAGACGCCGGCCGGCCTGCCGTTGGTGACGCGGGCAAAACCATCGGCCATGTGCACGCCGACACGCTCCTGCCGGCAGATCACCGGCCGCAATCCGCCCGCCACCGCCGCCTCGATGATCGGCGTCGTCGGAAAGCAGAACATCGTCGTCATGCCTTCGCGCTTCAGGATTTCGGTAATCGCATCCATGACCTGCATCGGCGTGCTCCCTTATTTGACGCGGCTGCGTCTTGGCTGTGCGGAGCCTATCGCCTCACCGATGACAGCGCCAGCCATCCGCGGGATCAGTTCCGCGGCGATCCGATGTCGAAGGGCGAAGCGGTGCTAACCGGGAAAGGCGATCCCGAGCGTGACGTAGGCCGCGATAAACAAGAGCGGGAAGGCGATCGTCAGGAGCATCGCGAGGCGCGGCGATCGGCGCAGGACAACCAACACCAGCGCGGGGATCGTCGTCAGCACAAACAGGCCGCCAATCAGCCCGGCGAGCGGTACGCCAAGGCCCTTCGCGGCCGGATCGCTGGGTGCGATGAACGCCATCGCGACCAATGCGATGCATGCGACGACATCGAGAGCGACGAGCATTGGGGTCGACAGGCGGGCGATCTGGGTGAAGATGCCGGCATCGTCATCCGCGCCATCGTCGGTTTGAAATTCCCGTATTTCCTGCCGCACTTTGGGGTCCATGCCGCTACCCTAGGCAGAGGTACCGGCCCGGCACAAGCCAGCCCTAGCGACGGGAGAGAGACGTGAAGATTGCACGCATCGAGAGCTTTATCCTCGGCACCAAAAGCTCGAAAGACCTGCTGTTCTGCCGGGTCGAGACCGAGGACGGCACCTATGGCTGGGGCGAGGCCTACGTAACCGCCGGCAAGGAGACGGTGATCGCCGAATGCGTGAAAGCGATGGCGCCTCACGTGATCGGCCGCGGCGTGTTCAATATCCGTCACACCGCGCAGATCATGTTCGAGGATTTCGCGATCCGGCGTGGCTCGATGGAGTTGCTGTCGGCGTGGAGCGCGATCGAGATCGCCTCGTGGGACATCATCGGCAAGATCGCCGGGTTGCCGGTCTACAACATGCTGGGCGGCGCCTCGCGCGAGCGAGTGCGCGTCTATGCCAATGGCTGGGCCGGCCGCAGCACGATCGAGGAAGGCGTCGAGCGCGGCCGTCAGATAAAGGCATCAGGTTTTACCGCCGCCAAGTTCGACCCATTCCCCGGCCCGTGGCGCAGCTATGTCGACCGCAAGGACGAGGATTTTGCGATCGACTATGTGCGGGCGATGCGCGAGGCGCTGGGGCCCGATTTCGAGATCCTGGTAGAGGCGCATCGCCGCTTTGCGCCGCAGCACGCGATCCGCATCGGCCGCCGCCTCGCCGAACTTGGCATCGACTGGTACGAAGAACCCTGTCTCGCCGACAATATCGAGTTGTTGGCCGAAGTGCGCACCGCCGTCGGCATACCGATCGTCACCGGCGAGGCGCTCTATACGAAGGAGCAGTTCTGGAATTGCCTGGCGCACCGTGCCGCCGACATCCTCAACCCTGACATCTGCGCGATCGGCGGAATCTCGGCACTGCTCGACATCGCGGCGATGGCCCAGCCGAACGCGGTCGTAATGTCGCCGCACAATTACAACAGTGTGCTGGTTGGATTAGCGGCGACCGTCCACGTCTCGGCGGTGATCCCGAAC
>JAFAYW010000095.1 GCA_019240125.1 Alphaproteobacteria bacterium | reverse complement strand
TGCGCCGCGAGCCGTGCCTGCGCCACGATATTGCCGGCAAGCGGCATGCCGGCGAGGCGTGACCACGGTGCCAGATCGGGAAAGCGCACATTCAATGTGCCGTTGGTAAGGAGGTTCGCGAGATCGACCGTAAGATCGCCATCGATCGCGCCGCCGGCCGCCTTGACGCTAAGATTATGGACCGCGAGATCGGAGTGATCGCCAAGCTGGGCTTCAACGCCCAGGGTCCCGTCAAGGCCACTGGCGCGGAAATCGCCGGTGACCGCCAACCGCGGCAGCGTCGGGTTGGCGATCTTGGCATCGAGCCGCAGCTGCTCCAGCGTCGCGGTGCCCGAGGCGAGATTGCTGCCGTCGATATGCGCCGCCACCCGCGGCTGGTCGAGCGCGCCGTCTGCCGTCACATGCGCCACCACCCGCCCGGCGAGTGCGCTGCCGAGTGCCCTGCCCACCGGCTGCAGGCTGGCGATCACCGCATCGAGCGTCGCCGTGAGTTGCTTGGTCGCCGGGTCGAACCGGCCGGTCGCCGCAATATCGGCGTCGGCGCCCTTGAGGGACAACGCTTCCAGCACCACGGCGCCGTCAGCGCCGCGCCGCGCCGACCCGACGATGGCCAGCGTGCCGCCCACCAGCGCATCCGCCGCCGGGACCCCGGCCTGCAACTTGTCGAGCGAGCCCTCGATCTTGGTGGTCATCAGATCGGGCGATTGCTGGTTGGCGGTTGCAGTAAGGTTCAGTTCGCCTGCCATCGGGTGGCCCGCCATGCTGGTCAGCGGCCGCAGATCGGCGATCTTGGCGTGCAGCTGGCCGCTTAGCACCCGCCCCATCTCAGCCATTCGGCCCGCACCATCGATATCGACACCCGCACCATGCGCCGAGAGCTGTGTCAACTCGGCGGTGCGGCCGTCGGATGCTGCCTGGCCCTCGATCGACCAGGTGAGATCGCGCCCCAAATTCTGCGCCGCATCGGGCAAGGCGATGCCGTCGATTGCTCCCTGCGAGGTGATCGCGATCCGTGCCGCCGGGTCGGACGGATGTTCTGGCCACTGCACTGTCAGGTGGGCCTCGACCTTGTCGGCGCCGGATTGCGCAGTCTTGAGTCCGGTCGCGACACCATCGAGCTGCAGGCGTAGCTGATCCTGGCTGCCGGAGACGATGATGTTCAATTCAGCCGCGCCCTGCAGCGGCTGTCCAAATGTCCCGCCAGCCGCCGAGAGCTGCGGCAGGGTCAGATGGAGATGCCCCGCCAGCGCCTGGTCGGCGCCGCCTGTCTTGGCGTCGGCGGTGAGCGAGCCGGCGACGGCGCGCAGCGACACGCCCTCGAGCGCGATGACGCCATCCTCCTTCAGCGTCATCGTGCCTGCGATCGGCACGGCATCGCCAATGCCCGCCGCCAATTCGGGCGGGAGCAACGCCGTTACCGCCGCGGTGCCGTCGAGCGACACCACTGTGTCGTGCGTCGCCGCAATCCCCAGATCAGCGCCGAGATGCGCAACCTGTCCGGCCGCCACATCGAGCCGGCCGCGCCACTGCGCCAATCGCCCCTCGCCCTTTAGGGACGCAGTCAGCGGCAGGTTGTCGGTCCGGGTCAAAGCCCGGTTGAGCAGGACACCGGTCGGTTCGGACGCAACGAGATTGAGCGACAGCACCGGGTCGGCGCCGCTCTCCCGCACTTGCAGATCGAGGTTGCCGGGCTTGGCGTCGGTACGGTGCAATTTAAGGGCGACATCGGTATCGTTGCCGTTCTGCGTCACGTGCCCGTCGAGCGCCGCCTCAATGCTCTCCCCCGCAATCGGCGCGTCGAGCAGCAATCGGCCCACTGCCACCCGCGTGACGGTCACCGCCATTGGCAGGTGCGGCATTTGCAGCGTTTCGGACAGCGGCTTGGGAGCCGAGGGCGGGCCGCTCGCTTCCGGCAGCCGCATCAGCTCGATGGTTTCCGCGCCCATCGTGCCGATCTCGGCGCGGCGGCTGATCAGCGCGCGTGCCGAGAGGTCGATCCGCGCATGATCGATACCGAGCCAGACACCCTTGGCGTCGCTAACCTCGATCCGCTCGGCATGCACGTCAAAGGGCAGAAAGCCG
>JAFAYW010000031.1 GCA_019240125.1 Alphaproteobacteria bacterium | reverse complement strand
GTAAGCGTCAGCTGAGGGGCGTCTTGCGGTCGGCTTGGTGAGGGGGATTCTGCCGTCTTGGTTTGGGCGGTGGGCAATGGATGACGAGGCACTGATTACTGGAGAGGATCTCGGGAGCACTCGTATGAGGGCTCGGGAGGTTCGAGGCGAGGTGCTGGCGGGGCCGGAGCGGCGTCGGCGCTGGAGCGTCGAGGAGAAGCTGCGGATATTGGCGCAAAGCGTGGCGCCCGGGTCATCGGCTTCGCTGGCGTGCCGGCTGCACGGGATCAGCAGCGGTCAGCTTTACACCTGGCGGCGTCAGTTTCGCACCGGCGAGTTGACGGGGTTTGCGCCGGTGTTGATGGCGCCTGCGGTTGACGATCTGCCGGCCGCCACGGCGCCGATTGAACCGGTGCGGTCGGGTGGCGAAGTCGACCGGCCAGCGGGCGGCGTGATTGAGGTGGAACTGCCGTCCGGGATCAAGCTGCGGCTCACCGGTGCGGTCGACGCGGGGCAGTTGCGGCAGGTGTTGTCGGCGCTGTCATGATCGGCGTTCCGGGCAATGTGCGCGTCTATCTGGCGTGCGGCGTCACTGATATGCGCAAGGGCTTTGATGGGTTAGCCGCACGGGTGCAGACGGTGCTCCAGCTCGACCCGCATGGCGGCGCGCTGTTCGTCTTTCGCGGTCGGCGCGGCGACCTGTTGAAGGTGCTGTGGTGGGATGGCCAGGGCCTATGCCTGTTCGCCAAGCGGTTGGAGCGCGGCCGGTTCCTGTGGCCGCAGGCGAAGGCCGGCTCGGTGGTGCTGACGCCGGCGCAGCTGTCGATGCTGCTGGAGGGGATCGATTGGCGGGCGCCGCGCCGAACTTGGTCGCCGGAAGCAGCCGGCTGAGCGGCGCGGCATAGTGACTCGGGACGGTACGGGGGGCCGCCTTGGCGGGGTGAGTGGGGGTACACTTTCGGTTGATGCCGATTGCTGCCGACCCCGTGCCAGAGATCGCCGAGCTTCGCGTCTTGTTGGCCGAGCGCGAGGCCGAGCTGGCGGCGGCACGGGCCGAGTTGATCGGCGCCCGGTTGCAGATCGAGCAATACCGGGCTCAGCTCGCCGTGCTGCGGCGGATGCAGTTTGGCCGCTCGTCTGAACGATTGGGGGAGAAGCTCGACCATCAGATTGAACAACTCGAGCTGCTTCTGGAAGACCTCGAAGAAGGCGAAGCGATGGCGCGTCGCGCGCCCATTCAGTCGCGCGGCGCACGGCGCCAGCCGGTGCGTCGCCCATTGCCCAAGCATCTGCCGCGCGAGGAGGTCGTGCATGATCCGGGTTCGGTCTGCCCCGACTGCGGCGGCACCCGCTTCTCGCGGGTTGGCGAGGACGTCACCGAGGTGCTGGAGAAGATCCCCGCTCGCTTGAAGGTGATCCGCCATATCCGGCCGAAGCTGAGCTGCCGGGCCTGCGAGCGGATTATCCAGGCGCCCGCGCCGGCGCTGCCGATCGAGAAGGGCCGGCCCGGTCCCGGCTTGGTCGCCAGCGTGGTGGTCGGTAAGTATCTCGATGGGCTGCCGCTCTACCGCCAATCGGCGATCTTCCGGCGCGAAGGGGTTGAGATCGAACGCGCCACGCTGGCGGACTGGGTGGGCCATGCCGCCTGGTGGGTGGCGCCGCTGGCCGAGCTGATCGGCGGCCAAGTGATGGCGGCGCCGGTCCTTCACACCGACGACACGCCGATCGCGGTGCTAGCGCCGGGCAACGGCAAGACGCGCACCGGCCGATTATGGACCTATGTGGTGGACGAACGCCCCTGGCAGGGACAGCGCGCGCCGGCGGCCTATTACCGCTTCAGCCCGGATCGCCGCGGCGAGCGGCCGCGCGATCATCTCGCCCTCTTTCGCGGCGTGATCCAGGCCGACGCCTTCAGCGGCTACGAGGCTCTGGTGCGGGCGGCGAAGCAGGGCAGCCGGGGACCGCCGGCAGTGACCCACGCGGCGTGCTGGGCGCATGCCAGGCGCAAGTTTTACGACGTGTTCGAGTCTACCGGGTCGCCAATTGCCGAGGAGGCGCTGCGGCGGATCGGCGAGCTTTACGCAATCGAGGCCGAGATCACCGGCCAGCCGGTCGACCGGCGGCTGACTACGCGGCAGGCCAGCGCCGTACCGCTCCTCAATAGGCTGCACGACTGGCTCGGCGCCCAGCGCCGCCGGCTATCGGCGAAGAACGCCCTGGCTCGCGCGATCCAGTACGCGCTCGCCCGTTGGGAGGCGCTGATGCGCTATGCCGGCGACGGTAGGCTGGCGATCGACAACAATGCCGCCGAGCGCGCGCTGCGGACCATCGCCGTCACCCGCAAGAACTTCCTGTTCCTCGGTTCTGAGGCCGGCGGCGAACGCGCCGCGATCCTCTACACCGTGCTGGAAAGCGCCAGGCTTAACGGGCTCGATCCGGAGGGATTCCTCGCCCATGTAATCGCCTGCCTGGCCCAAGGTCACCCGATCGACCGCCTTCATGAGCTGCTGCCGTGGAACTGGCAGCGACAGCCTGCCAGAATGGCGGCGTGAGCACCGAGGACAACCTCTCTCCCGAAACAATCGTCACGCTGCGCATCGATCTCATCGACAGCGATCCGCCGATCTGGCGCGAGGTCGAGGTGCCGACAGCGATTACCCTCAGACAGCTCCACACGATCGTCCAGGCCGCGATGGAGTGGGAGGACGCGCATCTGTGGGAGTTCACCATCGGCCGCGAGCCGATCGGCAGCAGCCGCGCCACCAAACTGACCCTGCAAGACCTGTTGCGGCCGCGCGTCACCCGGCTCCTCTACACCTACGATATGGGCGATTGCTGGGAACACCAGCTTACCCTGACCAAGCCCCGCGCCGCCGACCCCGCCTTGACCTATCCGCGCTACATCAGCGGCGAGAACCCGGCGCCGCCCGAAGACTGCGGTGGCATTCCGGGCTTCTATGCCCAGATCGAAGCGCTGGCCGACCCCAACCATCCCGATCACGACGACGCAAAGGAATGGTTCGGCGACTTCGATCCCAACCACTTCGACGCACAGCCTATCAAAGACCGCCTCGCCCGCATCGCAAACCGCCGCCCAAAAGCATCCGCTAAAACCAAACTGCGGTAATCAGCTGACGCTTACAGACAATCTCGGTTCCGAAAACCGTCATCATGAAGTCGATCATGTTCGGAAGCTGGAGGAGTTAAAGCCGCGTTAGGAGCCGCCCGTGCCTGTCTTCCCGTTTGTCACCCTAGACGTCTTCACCGATCACCCGTTCGATGGCAACCCGTTGGCCGTGTTCACCGACGCACGCGGTCTTTCGGACGCCCAGATGCAGAGCTTGGTGGCGGAGATGAACCTCAGTGAGACAACCTTTGTCCTGCCCCCAGAGGATGCGGCACACACCGCGGGGTGCGGATCTTTAATCGAACTGCCGAGATGCCCTTCGCCGGACACCCCAGCGTCGGAACGGGTTTCGTCCTCGCGGCCACGACGCGCGATGCCGCAGGTGCCCTGACACTCCAAGTCCCCGCCGGCCTAGTGGCAGTGGAGATTACGCGCGATGCGGCAAGTACGCCAACCGGAGGCGTGATCACCGCGCCCAGGCCGCTCGCCCTCGGGCCCGAGCTGGCGACCGACGTCGCGGCTGCCTGCGCCAACCTGGAAGCCGCGGACATCCTGATCTCAAATCATCCGCCTATCGAGGCCAGCGTCGGGGTAAATTTCGTCTTGGTCGAAGTGAAAGGCGAGGCGCTAGGCCGCGCATGCCCGATCTGGCCGCGTTCCGCAAGGCCGCCGCTCAGAGACCAGCGGGCAACCGGCTGTCACTGCACCTCTATGCTCGCGATGAAAATCGTATCCGCGCCCGCATTTTCGCACCTCTCTCCGGTACATGGGAGGATCCTGCCACGGGCAGCGCCAACGCCAAGCTGGCCGCGCTTCTGGTGTATCGTTAAGCGGCGCTGAGGACGGCAGTTTCACCGTAAGCCAGGGCGTGGAAATGGGCCGGCCAAGCCTGTTGCACGCCTCCGCTTGGCGGAGCCCCGGCGGGGTGCGCGCGCGGGTGGGCGGCGGCTGCGCACTCATGTTCCGCGGCATGGTCGAGCTCTGATGCTGTGCCTTCGGAACGAAACGAGGCTGCGGATCAGGTTGCTCCTCTCAGACCGTTTCCATGAGCTCTCGAGCTTTGCGGAGCAGAGCTCGAATTTCGGCGTGCATCGACTTTGTCCGAGCCGCATAGCGGCCGCTGCGAAGAGCGTTTCGATTTCCGGCAGGTGCGCCAGTCCCGGTCGCGCCTCCATGCATCCTGCAGCGACGGCGATCTCTAACCCGCGGTGACTGGCACGGGGTCCCGCGCCTCGTCCGTGCAAGGCACCTCGGAGCCTGGTTCATGCGTAATACGGCCAGGTGCATGGGGTTGACCCTCGTTTCCCGGCGGCACCCTGCCCCCGGCATTCACGGCGCCGACAATTGCTTGACCGCCCTGATGGACGTGAACGTGTTCAACGGTAACTCGCTGCTGTCCCTTTCCCCGGTGCTTGTCTAAAGCAAGGAGTAATTCGGCATATGCCCGAGACAGCTTGGTGGCATGTTTGAGGCTGCTCTCCCGCCCTTCGAATGTCTGTTCTGGAATCATCGCACGGCGAAAGCATTCCATCGCGGCGTTGTGCAGGGCGACTAGCTGAGCCGCCATCATCCCTTCAAGCTCGTCCCGAGGCTTCAGGCCGATCATACCTGCGAGAGCGGCTTGATACTGCTGATCGCGCTGGTCGGAGTCGGAGCTTACCCAAACTGCCCGAAGCGCCTGGTTCAAGACGATGTTGTTGAACGCATCATTGCTGGAACCACCGATCGGCTGCAGTTCCGCGTTTTGTGCCCCGTGCGGCGAGACCCTGAGGGTCTTCGCAGACGGTGATTTACCTCTCTTCTGCATCGGCGGCCACCTGTGATCATTACCTCCAAAGCGGCCAGTCCGGACCTAGTGCCGGCACAAAACAGGCTCGAAGTTTCTCGTTGTTTTTGGCTGCACGGCTTCAAATGAAGCCTGGTCGGTCATCACTCCAGCCGGCCTTTGCGGACCCGTCCTTCAGCATCGTTTCGGCCGGTGCTTGCTCCCCTCTGATGGCGTTGCCGCTGACCCTGGTTTCCGGGCCACGACTGGTGAGCCCCTGATTCTGCTCCGACGGACGGCGGTTTGGTTGGTGATTTTGGTTGAAGCGTCGCGGGCGCTGGTCCGGTGCTGATCTCACGTTTCTAAGTTTCCTTCCCCGGGCTGCAGGTGAACCTCAGGCGGCAGCCTTACGTCCTCGTCACAACCCTTTCGACGAGATTGGAGTGCAGCGCAACCATATTGATCGCCAGGCCGATGCGAACGTCTGCTAACCGCCGCGCTGCAGACCTGCCCATCGTCGCACCGCCCGGCGGGTCGTGCCCCAAAGCAGCCCGTCGACCATCAATGATACCACCGAAGAAATCTCAACTTTCAGGAACGCCAGCCATGCGCAATCCGGCCAAGAACGTCTTTTCGGCCAAGTCGCGCACTCGCGGTGACCAGAACTCACCACCCTTGAACCGCGCGATGCTCGAATAGCGGCCATCGCCGCTCAGGAAGCGCGCTTCGGCTAAGCTGAGGCTGGAACGCTCCGGGCTGCCTTGCAGACCGTAGGCGGACGCGAGCCATGCGTGCGGGCCTGGCATTTGAGGATTGGCCGCGCGGGCGCGCTCCAGCCACATCACCGCTTCGTCGCTGCGGCCCTCCAATAAGTGAACCATCCCGATCCGCCAGTACCAGTTCGGCAGACGGGAATCTCGCGGGCTGAGGCGGATGGCGAGTTCCTGAGCCGGGATCGCTTGCTCGATTGAGCCCGCCAGAAAGCGGCACATGCCGAGTGCCGCTATCGCGACCACCCAGTTGCGATTGTGTGATATCGCGGTCTCGTACTCTGGGATCGCTTCCAGATGGCGCCGTTGCGCTCTTAACACCTGTGCCCTGGCGTAATGTGCGAGTGGGTGACGCGGCACAACCTTCAGTACTTGATTGATCAGTTCCGTAGCACGGTCGATGTCGGCTGGGCCGGTATCGGTCATCTGTTCCAGCGTACGGTCTATCAATGCCGCCGCCAGCATAGCTTGCGCATCGGCAGACGCAGGGTCGCACCGCAAGGCCTTTTCGAACAGCATGACCGCCTCTATCCAGCACTCGCGCGTTTCTCCGCGGATAACCGAGGCGCGTCCGCGCAGGATGTAATCGAGCGCATCAGGATTCTCGGCTGGTCGAGCCGCTTCGGCACCGACCAATTCAATGTCGAGGGCAACAGAAATGCGTGCCGTGACCTCATCCTGCAATGCGAAAAGATCATTGGCATCATAATCAAACCGGTCGGCCCAGACATGCGTGTCGGTTTCGGCGTCGATGAGCTGTGCATTGATCCGGATCCGCGATCCCGATGCGCGCACGCTTCCCTGCAGCACGTACCGGATCTTGAGCTCCTGCCCGATCTGTCGGGTATCGATCGGCTTGCCGACGTATGCGAAGGCGGTGCTGCGCGAGATCACTGTCATTTCGGACAGGCGCGAAAGATCGGTGGTCAAATCATCGGTAATGGCGTCGGCCAAGTACTGCTGATCGGGATTCGCATTGAGGTTGGCGAACGGCAGTACCACGATTGAGAGGCGCGGAGCCCTCGTGGCGATTGGAATATTGTGGCCGATTGCCGGGGTAATCTGCGGCGGCGGAAGCTCGGCGATCGCGTCCGGCAAGAGCGCAAAGGCGTGTAAGGGCCGCGAGATGTTCTTGACGCTGACGTGGCCGATATCGCGGAACCCGTAGGGCAGCTTGTCGCGAACCTGCTCGTACACGACCTGCGACACGCAAATTCCGCTAGCCTCTGCGAGCGCTTCCAAGCGAGCGGCAAGGTTCACACCGTCGCCGTAAATATCTTCGCTCTCGACGATGACGTCGCCAAGATTGATGCCCATGCGGAACTCAATTTGCTCGCGCTCGATCGCACCCTTGTTCCGGTCGAGCATACTGCGTTGTATCTCGGCGGCGCAGCGCACAGCATCGACGACGCTGGCGAACTCCACCAGCATCCCGTCGCCGGTATACTTGACGATCCGGCCTCGATGTTCCTGAAACTTCGGGTCCAGCAACTCGCGCCGATGAAGTTTGAACCGCTCGTGCGTGCCCTCTTCGTCGGCCCGCATCAGCCGCGAGTAACCGACCGCATCGGCGGCGAGAATCGCAACAAGACGGCGCGTTGAAGCCATTCACCAAAACCCGGATGAGAGCGGTGCCGCGGCCAAGAGTATATCGGAATGGTTGAAGAGCAAGGTTTGAAGCCGGTGCCGTCGTTGCCCAGGCACGGAGAACGGCGTAGAAGCGTGTCAATTATCAGGAGATTGTCGCGAGGGAGACCAGATGGCGCAATCTGCAGCACCAAAGAAGGCACGGGGCCGACGCTCCTTAGCACTGCTTGCCGGTCTGGGGGGTCTGGCGACGGCGGCCGCGGTTCCAGAGTTGACAGCGGCTCATGGCGCGATCAACACGGCCACGACGGGTTCTGCGGCTGGCGATGTCATGATCCGAGTGGAAGCGGGACGGGTCTATCTGCACGAGGGAGCCCTTACCGGACCGGGGGTCGTTCTCCCGGACACGCCGGAAACGCGGCACTTGTTGGATCTGCTTCAGAGCGGACCGTCGGGGACGACGGCGTTGTCGGTGCGACCGACAATAATGGCCGGAGATGGCGGCGCCGGTTTTCATTGGGCCCCAGATGCACGATCGAACTCTCGCAAAAACAGAATGGGGACGCAGGGAGAATCCGCGCGGCAGCCGGAGCCTACCCAGCCGGACCGCACCGCGAAGCGCGGCGCAGGGAGCTGAGCGGCAGCTGACTACCGCCCCGAAAGGCGGGCATATGACGGGCTCGCCGATTGCCGGGCTCCTCGGTAAACCTTTGCCGAAGCGCTTCTGTCGCGGCACTCACCGAAGCATTGATCCGGAAGAGACGCTGGCCCGCGTGCGCCCGCATATCGCGCGTATGGGTATCACCCGCATTGGGAATATTACAGGCCTCGACCGGATCGGCATTCCCGTGGCGGTCGCGGTACGGCCGAATTCGCGCTCGATCTCGGTTTCACAAGGCAAGGGCCTGACACTCTCGCACGCGCTGGCCTCGGCGGCTATGGAGGCGGTCGAAGGCTTCCACGCAGAGGAAGTCGTACCCTCCCGCAAAGCCAGCTATGCCGAATTGGTTCGGCATGTCGCAGTCGTCGAGCCGGATAGCTTATGCAGCACCGGAAAGGCATTCGATCCCGAAGCCTCTATTGACTGGATTGACGGGTATGACCTGCTGCGGGGTGCACCCTGCTGTCTCCCGGCGGAAATCGTGCACTGCGACTATACTCGACGGTTCGATGGTTTTTTTTTGGCCGGATCGAACGGGCTGGCTTCGGGCAACGAGCCGGTCGAGGCCCTGACCGCGGCAATCTGCGAACTGATCGAGCGCGACGGCATCGCGATGTGGTACGCGAAGGGCGTCGTCCGGCAAGCAAGACAACGGCTCGACCTCAGCTCGGTTGATGACCCGGATTGCCAGGTGCTGCTGGCCCTCTACGATCGTGCCCGTATTGCAGTGCGGGTGTGGGATCTTGCCGGCGATCTCGGCGTCGCTGCCTTTCTGTGCCAAATCCGGGATGCGTCACCCGGCGACCCGCGCTGGTTGCGGCGGTTTCAGGGCGCAGGCTGCCACCCGGACCGCGGCATCGCGCTCGCGCGAGCCCTAACGGAGGCGGCTCAGACCCGGCTGACCTATATTGCCGGGATCCGCGATGACCTTCTGCCCGCGAAATACAAAGAGCCACAGGATGCAGCGATCGCCGATGCGCTGATCGACGCCGTTTCTAGCGAGTCCGACCCCGTGCGGTTCTCGGACTGCCCACAGTTTGCGAGTGGCGATCTGGCAGCAGATTTGCGCTGGCTGATCGGGCAGGTGCGCGCGTGCGACTTGAAGCGACTGATCGCCGTCGCCCTGACCCAGCCCGACATCGACATTCCGGTATTTCGGGTGGTTATCCCTGCGTTGGAAGGCGATCCGCGCCACCCGCTCTACCTGCCCGGACCGCGAGCGCAGCGAGCCGCCATTGCATGACGAAAGCCGCAATCATCTTCGCCGGACCGACATTGCCACCGTCCGCCCACCCCGCGGATCCGATCTTCGAGTGGCGGCCGCCGGTGGCGCAAGGTGACCTTTACCGGGCTGCGCTTTCGCGTCCCGCGGCGATCGGCGTGATCGACGGCTATTTCGAGGTCGTGCCGACGGTTTGGCATAAGGAAATACTTTGGGCTCTCACCCAGGGCATCGCTGTATTTGGCGCTGCCAGCATCGGCGCGCTGCGCGCTGCGGAACTCGATGGCTTCGGCATGCGCGGTGTCGGCAAGGTCTATGAATGGTTTCGCGACGGTGTGCTTCAAGACGACGACGAGGTCGCGGTATTGCACGGACCGGAGGAGCTGGGCTATCAGGCAATAACCGACGCGATGGTTGATATCCGCGCGACGCTGCAGGCGGCAGTGCTAGAGAGCATTGTCGACGCGGAGTTGGGCGCGTCCATCATCAGGGTCGCGAAGGACTTATTCTACAAGGAACGAGCGTACCCGGCGGTCCTCAAAGCCGCCATAGGCGCGGGTCTGCCGGCCGCGGCAGTGCAAGCCGTCGCAAACTGGCTGCCAGAAGGCCGTATCGCGCAGAAGCTGCACGACGCCGAGGCATTGCTTCAGGTGATCTACTCGCACCTTGCGGACAATGCGCCGCCACTGCAAGTCTCCTGGCGGCTCGCCGAAACGCCTGCTTGGGTTTCAGCGCAAAATTATGTGCCGGCGTTCGCTGAATACTCAAGGATGGGCGTGCCCGCCGCCTGGCTCCGTGCAGTATCCTAAATCACTGAGCCACAACCCTATCCAGGCTTTCTTTTTACCGACGCCTGATCCGGCGCTTGCGTTGTTAAAATTGTCCATCACATGAATGACGCTCTCCTGTCCTGGTATCTTCATATCCATTGTCTTGAAGCCGGCCTGTTGCAATATCCAGTATTTGTATGTCTCGATGAAATCCTCGTCTGGTGCGACGAACGAAAACAACCCCACCCAATTCGCATCCTGATATACCGTCTGCAGATCCGCGCTCAATTGATTGAGTTGAGCGGGCGTTCCACCTTGGAGCAGCGCGATCATGTCGTCGATGTCGAAATCCTCGCTGGGCTCATTGCTTTGCCGTTCTCGGAATTTATGATATCCACGCGGGATGGAAACTGGCTCTTTCCATGTGATTTCATGAAAAGTCGTCCCGGAGCACTTGAGGTTCGGGATGCCCTTGTTCCACCACAGCGTATGTCCGATCTCGTGCGCCAAAATAGCAAGCGTCGCAACGGCGGATGTATCTGGCGTAACCACCGTGTAAGTAAGCCCTTGCAGCCAAGTTGGCTCGGGGGTATGCGCCTTCCAAAGCAGGCGGTGCAGAATTTCAGTCTCATAATCGGCGTAGGTGATAGTTGATGAGCTGATGCTGTCGAGCAGTTTCTTTGATATCCCGATATGCCGCTTCAGGCTCTTGCGGTCGCGAATTCCCCAGGCCGAGTGATCAGTATCGAATTGATCTATGTATATGTGATCCAGCGCACAGAGGCGGTTTCTTAGATCCTGGGGAGCCAGATTAAAGGCACTCTGGACCAAAGCCCCATAAGTCGAAAGCCCTCCCGCTTGAGGAGGGGAAGTGCCATTGTTGGCGGGGTCGTAAGCAGCAGCAAGTTCGACCACTTTACTTGTAATAGAACTGCCGTCCGAGCAAGGGATGTCGGCAGCGGCGTGGGCAAATGGGGGAGGTGACGCCGGGGCCGGCGCCGGCGCCGGCGGTGCGGGTGAATAGGTGGGGACACAGGCGGTAACCAGCATCGTGATGATGCCGGCTACGATAAAATGGGGTCCCCGCAGCATCGAATGTTATCGCCCTCGAAACTTTTGCGTTAAATTATGGACGGTTTCACAACCCGTTTCAGCAGCTATTTTTTACGGCACGGATTTAAGCGGCAGTGCCGAACCGCACCTATGGAGCGCGCGGCAGGCTCGGATTTCGGTCGAAGAAGCCGGATGGCACGAATTCGACGCTATGCCAGACAGTCGGGAGTACGGGCCAATCCTCGGGTCGAGTCAGGTGATGAAAGCCCATTGTGTACCACAGCACGATGTCGGCGTTCTCCACCGGCCGGCCGCGCCCTACGAGGATCGATCGGCTGTTTTCATCCTGGGTTTGGCTTGCCAAGCTGTCCATCGCGTAAAGCTCGCCGCGGTCGTATGCTGTGAGCCACAGCGGTGCCGTACTGAAGGCGCCGGCCAATGGAGCCGGTCTATCTTTTGGCAGAACGGTCAGAGCTGAGTGGCCCGTGTGCAATTCGTAGCCCGGGTTCTGACCCAACCGATTGGCCCGGTTCGGATTGATCATTCGCCAGCTTTCCTCAGCGTCTTCGTGTACCGAGGAGCGTACCGGGCCTTCGTCGGATATGTTTTCCTCCTCGAGGCTCCACATGGCGCGCGCACCTCTCCCCTCGGGCGCAGGCAGAGCGACGAACCGTTGCCGCACCAGCGTATTGCGCTGACCATCGATATCGAAATCGAGGCGCAGCAACAAAAAGTGATCATGAAAGACGGCGACGAGATTGGGCGCGACCAGCGTCCCGTGCGCGGTGTCTCGGGCCATGGACGCATCGGTCATCCGGTTGGTGGCTACTCCCTTAGCGGCGTCGATGCCTGTGGCACCAACATCAACGCGGATCCCGCCGCTTTCGGTCAGAACCCAGTCAATGATGTAGTCGTAGGTCCCAACACTCGGAATCGTCCGCATCACCAGCTCGTGGGCGGGTCGGCCGGCATACGAGCCCGTGATGGCTTCGGCATGCCGCCAAAGGGGCGCGCTGGTGTCTCGCTCAAACAAACAGATGATCGAGCGCGCCGTGACCGGGTGCCCGCGATCGTCTGCCATGATCGCATCCAACATCGTGGCGTCGGTTGGACAGTCGACACCCGGCACCAGTGGTGACGCCGAGTTCCCGAACCCAAAATCCGCAACGTCAAGCGCAGCACGAAATGACCAGTTAGGGTCCGGGTCCATATATGGCACAAACATTTCGGCGATCGAGCCGCGGTACAGCACCTGGCGCTCTTGCTCCTGATCGCGGATTTGCACCAATGACAAAATCAAACCGGCTCGCGGGTCCATGCGATACCGGAACGACCAATCCCGCCAACGCACTAGGTGACCCAACACGGAAAATTTGGGTTGTTTGATGTGTCCGCGCCGCTGAGGCATCGGCGTTTGCCCGAAATCGCCCGATTCCGGACTGAGCGGCACCACTCCGGTGTCGAGGAGGTCCAGTACTCTGCCTTGATCAAGATCGACGGTTGCGACGAGTCCCTCGATCGGTCGAGCGCGAATGTTTCGGGTGCCTTGCCGATCAAAGCACGTCACCCGCGCAAGGCGTGGGCTGGCCGGGCCGGCATCCGTATCGCCGCCAAACGGGAGCACTGCACAAAACACATGCTCGTAAGTGACGTACCCGCGTCGGGCCATCGCGTTTCTCCAGCCCTTATCGGCCATGACGATGCGTCGAGCCTCACTCCAGTCCGTCCCGAAGACCGAAGCTTCGGCGGCCGGTGAGGGATCCCAATGCTCGACCCGTCCGCTCGCCAGATCAATGAGACCCTGATAGGTCGTGCCCGCCCGCCGCGCGATGACGACCGCCTTGCGGTCAGCCGACTCGCCTGGGCGCCAACCGAGCACCGCTGCCTTTTCCGGTTCGTCCAGCCGGATAAGCGGGAACCGGGTCGTGGCGTCGGCTAACCCCGTCCGTGTCAGCAAGTCCCGTACCGAGATAAGCTCCGTCCGACTTAGAGGATCGAGCGGATGCGCGGTCGCGGCATGATTGGCGCTGGCGGATCCACAGACAATGATCACCGCTTCCGTCAGCGCCTTTATCAGCGAACGCAGTGATTGCGAACGTGTTTCGTTGACTCTCAACCGTGGCAGCCTACCAGTCTCGATGTAACCTTAGTAATATCCTGCACGATCGCGACTCATGCACCGCCTCGAAGGAGGCATCCAAGATGATGCTCACACAGAGGGAATTACTTCGCGGCTTCATTGTCGGCTATCGGCGCCCTTCAGCCGCTGACCAAAGGTCCGCTGAATGATCGACAGCGGCCCTGCCGTTACAGGAGGGCCGTTGGCGGCGGTTAGAGTTCTACCTGCTCAGAGATGCTCAAGGCGTCGTCGACCTCAATGCCGAGATATCAAACCGTGCTTTCCAGCTTCGTATGGCCGAGCAGCAGCTGAACGGCTCTCAGATTCCTCTCTTCTTGTAAATCTGGGCCGCCTTCGTTCGCCGCATGGAGTGCGTCCCATAGGCGGTACTATCGAGTCCGGCGCGTTCAATCCACCGGTGGACGATGCGCGCGTATTGCCGGCTGGAGATACACTTCTGGGCTTTGACGCGGCTCGGAAACAGATGTTCACTCGACCTAAGCTGCGCGCCGGCCATCCAGCCGCGGATCGCCGTCCGGGTCTGCTCCGTAATCTCGAACTGCACTGCCCGGCTGGTCTTTTGCTGGATCACGGTGGCGCGGTCGCGAACATACCCGCCAACGCACACATCATTGACCCGCAGCCGCACGAGATCGCAACCGCGTAGCTTGCTGTCGATGGCGAGATTGAACAGCGCGAGATCGCGGCGACGCTGTTCCAGCTGCAGCCGCACCCGGATCGCCCAGACGTCCTTCGGCTTGAGCGGACGCTTCTGACCGATGAGACGTCCTTTGTTCCAAGGTGCTTTAGCGAAGCCGACCAGTGATGGGTTCATGGTGCGCATGGTTCGCTCCTTGATCCCGACCGCTCCCGCCGCAGCGCCGCCCAGTAGCGAGCCGCGGCGCGAGTTTGCAACGGCCACTCCGGCTAGGGAACCTGCCTTCCTATTTGAGAAATCATGACCTACCGAAACTGCCCCTTTTCCGCCATCAGTCGACGGTGTGGATCGGCTCAGGTGAGTAGTCTTTGCCGGCTCGGTGCAGGCCGGGAATATGATGATCACCTCCGGTTCACGCTCGGAGGATGCTGAGTCTCGACTGGTGGAACTTGCGCACGCAGTTCTCTTGACGCTGAAGAAGTTCAGAATGGACGCTGTTGCGTTCCAGGCGGTACAACCATTCTGCTGCTGAAACAACTGCACGTGGATGAGATCAGACCATGACCTCCACAGAACGAATTCAGCTTGTCGGCGCTACGGCGCGGGAGGTAGTGGATATCCTCCGAGAAGCCGGCATAGGCATCCGGATTGCTTCATTGCCGCAGCTCGCCAAGTTGATCGATCTGATCGGAGATGATGGAGATCTGATCGAGGTCGATCAGGGAAGCACCCGTGCTGCGTCGCGCAGCTTCGGTGTTGTCGTTCCGAATACCTACTACAACGTCAACGTCAAGCGGTCGGCGCTGGTGCTCGGCGCCGCCGTTTTGGATGCCATGGCGACAGGCGGGCTGGCATCGGCCTTCGTAGCGCTCATGGGTCTATCTAAACAGGCAATTACAAAGGTTGATCCGCGATCCGGCGAATACTGCTGTCTGATCCACTGCACAAAACTTGATGCGACTGGCGCCGCCCCGGATCCCCAAATGCTGGTCGACCTGCTTTCCGGCAATGGTTGTCCATTCGTGCCGTTACAATGCACGCTTATGGTCGGTAAAAGATGCGGCGCAGACATACGGGCGATGGAGGTTTTATTTAGGAGTCTAGAGAACAAGGGCGCCTTGCGGCACTCCGACGAAGGATGGAACGTGGAATTCTGAAGATCGTTCCCAATTACGCTGGATGGACAGGCCGAAATTCGGGCCACTTTTGAGCATTTATGTTTATGAGGCGATACAATTCCCCGAGCCAGTCTTGCACTTTGCTGGTTTGGAAAGCCGGTCGGTGAACGCGAATGAGGTTGCTCGGTATCGTTGGCGCCACATTACGCTCGTAGGGAGTAACCAAGCCTGGTGCAATGACGTCTGACAGAATGCAGACGTCTTGCGCGTAGGGAATCATCTCTGCACCGTCAATGATGTTAGTAGGGAATGGATAGTCCAGCTCTCGACTTGGAAGAGATTGCAGCTTCTTATAGTCGTCGCCAAATTTATCTTTTAATGACTTGGGGATCGGACCATCGAATGTCTCTAAACCCTCATCGAGGAAACTCGATGCAGCGGCGAGATCACACATAGAGCCACCCGCGACCATTGAAATGACTTGGTTTCCTGCTGCCTCGACCATTTCGGGTGACTTAAAGACCCAACTGGCCCGGTCAGCGAGAAGCTCCGGCATGAGTTGAAGTGACGTGCATAATACGGCGCCCAGGCGCGACATCGGTGTCGGATAGTCGCCGAACACGCCGTCGAGCTGACGCCTTTTTTCGAAGATCAGCGTGACAATACCGATCGATGTCGCAATCAGGCGCGCTAGCCATGCGGGCGAGCGGCAGGCATAGCCTGGCAAATCCGCGGCCCACTCCGCCGCGAAGAACCACCGTATCGTCTGCTTCGTTGCGAGAATGTCGGCTTGCAGCTCAAGCACACTCTGCGGAACCGATGATGCAACCTGCGAGTTCTGGTCACTTTGAAACTCGCCGACGCGAAACAATCCCGCTCTAGTCGCCTCCGTTCCGGATGGACGTAAGAGGCGAAAATGGCCGTTGCGCACGTGCGCGGCTTCGTGATGAATGATCCATGTCAACGCAATCAGCACCGCCAGCGAAATCAACGCGACACGGTCGTCGGAGCCGATCGGGTATGTGGAAAAGAACATGCTATGGAACAATGAGATCGTGCAGCCTTCCTCGGTGCCGATGCTGATCAAGGAGGGTTTTTCCGGCGCGTAGTTGAGATACCGCGCAACTGGACGATTCCAGAGCGGGTCGTTTCCTTGATTACGGCCAGCATCAATCCAACATTCGCAGCCGGGCCACAACGACTCTCCAACAATGGAAAGCGGCGTTGCGAAGAAATCGCCATTGCAGAAGCATCTCGCAAAGAAATCGTCGAGTGAAAAGCACAGACCTTTAGACAGATGCACGCGGTATGCGTCAGGATAGTGTGCCGCTCTCACCTGTTCGACATACGCGTCGAAATCCAGAGTGTCATCAAAATTACAGCGGAGAGAGCCGTCAAATAAAAGGGCATCACCCTCGCGTGTTCGCGAAAACCGCAATGCGGCAATCTGCCCGATAAAGTTGATCATGCTTTTATAATCGCTCTCAACGAGCGACGTATATCCGTCAAAATTTGTGTTCTTGTGGCGGGCCTCGGTATCGTGGCGATGCGCGGCCCCGAGCTCTCGGGCCAGCCCCGCGAATAATCTGTCGAGTTCGGCGAAATCGTTGACAGTAGAGCTGCTCGCCCTGCGCGACCAGGCAGCTAAGATTCGGAGTTGTTCGTTGATATAGTGCAACCTCCGTTGCGGCACCAATCCCTTCCATCTTTCCATGGCTACTTTACTCCACGCCGCCGGTCCGCCTTCTCACGCGCACACCTGCAATTGGGTCGACGGAATAGCGTGATTGCTCGATGACTGAACGAGCGTAAAGCGAAAAACCGAAGGAGTTACCGTATACGCTGCCGGTACCCAATTTGCCATCACGCATGGAAAATCACTCCGCAGCAACTAGCAATCATCGGATGAACCCGCGCGAATGTCGACGTAAACTGAAAGGACTAGTGGTGATGAATGACGCCGTCCACCGGCTGCGCGTTCGGATCACCGTCCGCCGACAATAACCGACCCTTTGGGCAGCCACTTTGAGATCGCTCAATCACCGATCTGTCCGGCGACAGGACCTGGATCGGCACAATTGTTCCCTCGGTGACCGGTCATGTCCGGTTTCGGCGCACAGCCGACCGCCAACGCTATGAACACGAACTGCCGCTGAGCGCATCGCAGCAGACATTTGCACCGGTACGAAGCGTCGATTTTGATCCGTAAACAAGGATTCTCTAGCGGTCTCCGATGAGCAGCAGCCTCGCGCGCGTGCGCGTATTTGTCGGAAAACTCCGGAAATTTCTCACGCGCGCGTACCGTTCCGAAAACCCCAGGCTCATTTAGCTATTTGCCATCATCTACTAGTCATCTACTTTAGACGCCGAAGAGGCGCCGTTCTCTCCAGACGATAGCCCGTCCAAGCGGGCTCAGCCGATTTTCGGACGGTTCTGATGGTGACCCTTGGCGCCTCGGGATGGGACTCCGCAGCCACGTCATAAGAACCTCGCCCCATTCAGCCGGGCTTTCACCGGCCCGGTCCCGCATGCCGCTCCCCGATGGCGGATCGCCGCCGACATTCACCCTCGATCAGTTGCCTTCGCGATGGACGGCTCGGAGCTGGCGGAATGCTGATCGATCTCGGCTGGCCCTGGCCGTGTGCGCTCGAGTACCCGGCGCCAGTCAGCGGCTGGCACGGTCAGGCTGTCGTTACCACTCCGGCCCTTGCCGCAGAGCCAACCGCCCGCGCCGGTTGGCCTGGGGGTCATGTTCGCTGAGCACGCCGGCCTTGCTGCCAAGCCAGTCAATCTCGAAGAGGAGCGGAAACCGGATCAGCTCGTGAGTGCCAGCCGGCGTAGTGCCGTAAATCGAGATTGTCGCCGCCTGAAACTCCTCGGTGATCGCCACCATCAGATCGGCCGCATTTTCGTATTCCCAGACCAATCCGAGCGGGACAAGCGCCTCGGGCGATCGGCAGCCCAATCAGCCCCGCAGGTACGTTGCCGAGCTCTCGCCCGGCTTGGCATGCGCGTAGCGCGACGTCGTGCGCAGATCGCTATGCCCGACCGTGGCCTGCACCAGGTGCGCCGGCGCGCCGCGGTCGAGCGCGTGCTGACATGGGCGTGGCGCAGATAATGCGCTGACACAGTATTCGGCAGCCCGGCCCGAGCGGCAGCCCGCTTCACGACGCGGTGAACCTGGGATGGGTCAAGCGCTCCGCCCTTTGCCGACCGGAACACCGGATCGTCGTCGACGGCCGCACCGCGGAGCGTGTCAAGTTCGCGCCACATCGAGGCCCGCAACAGCACCGCCCGCGTTTTGCCGCCCTTGCCGAAGACGGTAATTTGTCCACCGGTCGCGCGCCGCTTCGTGTCACGCCAGCGCAGGCCGCAGATCTCGGATATGCGGAGCCCGGCGAGATAGGCCAGCCGCAGCAGCGCATGATTGCGCGGCGCCGGCTCAAGCGCGATGAGCCGGATCACATCGGCTCGTCGAGGATCCGCTCGGCTAGGGCTTCGCGGATCGGCGGCGCCCGGAGAGCCGCGCCGATGTTGAACGGCAGGTATCCGATCCGCTGACCGAAGCTAAGGAGGGACTTCGCGACCGCGATCTTGCGCGCGCGGCTTGCCGGCGCCAGCTCGGCGAGCGAAGCCACCCAGTTTTGGAGATCGCCCAGGGCCACCGGGCGAAGGGTTTGCTGACCCGCCGGCGCAGGCTTTCAATATCGGCAGCATACGCCCGGCGCGTGTGCTCCGAACGTCCATCGAGCCAAAGTCGGAGAAGGGTCTCGTCGCTGTCCGCTTGTGACGCGTAAGCTGCTGAATTCACTACAACGTCAGGCCGTAGCGGAAGCTCACCCTCGATGCATGATAATACCAATTGTCTCGCCTACCCACCGTTACTCGGGAGCCATTATCATGCATATGTTGACCATTTATCCTTGCATTTTGCGCTTATAGCGTGCACATGCAGCGCCCCTCCGTCCAAGGCCATAATTATGTCGAGACCTGCCCGCTTGATCTCCTGCGACGAAGCAGGCTTCACCGGTCCCGAGCTCCTTAATGAGGATCAACCCTACTTTGTCTACGCTGCTGTCGATCTCTCCTCGGCGGAGGCAAAGGCTATTGTAGACCGGACGCGTGCAGAGCATCGCGTGCAGGCACCCGAACTAAAGTCCAAAGTGCTGCGTAAAAGAAATGACTGGCCTCAAATTTCTGGTGAAGTCGCCACAGCGACCGAGGGGCGCGCCCTGGTGATTTCTTTCAATAAACGACTTGCCTTGGCTGGAAAAGCGTTCGAGTACGTCTTCGAGCCGGTCCTAGAAGATAACAATTTTATCTTCTACGCGAACGATTTGCAGCGCTTTGTGATGAATGCTCTGTACCGTGTCATCTTAGACAGCAAAGCTGATCTTAAGCAGCTGGCGGACGAGTTGCAGCGATTCATGCGATCGTTTGATCCGGCAACCGCGCCGTCGATCTTCGCTCAACGCGGTCGTCGGGGTGAGAAATCGATCATTGTTGATTGTCTACTGCGGTTCGCGAGGGGCTACAATTTGCGAATTGCGCAGCGGACCGCTCACCTGCGTGCGGACGACGCGGGGATTGGCAAATGGGCGCTCGATCTTACGGGCACGGCCTTGTTCAGCCTCATACTCCGAGGTTGGGGGCGGCGTCACCATAGGATTCACGTGCTCTGCGACGAGTCGAAGCCGCTCAAAGCGATTGCTTCTTTATTCGACAACTGGATCGGCCGAAAGGATGGCTTTGCCATGCCTCTTGGCGGTGAGGTCCAGGCAAATCTGGATGAGCCGATCGAATTTGGCTCTTCCGCGATCCATCCCAGCCTTCAAATCGCGGACATACTTGCCGGCGCTACGGCCGATAGCTTGCGTCACCCGGAAAGCGAGACGTTTGCTCGTTTCGCTGCTTGGGTGGCAAGGCATGCGCACGAAGACCAGGTTCACCCCGACGCCGATACTATCGATACTCGGTCTGTCCGACCTTGCGTCAATTTGGCGGCGCTTCGTGAATTGGCGCGTCGCGCTGATGGAAACTTAGACCCGCTCGATGGAATGGCGGAGTTCTACGCTGCGCAATACCTGCGCTTCCGCAGCCCGGCATCACGTATCAGGCGCACGCCACGAATCATTGGTGATCAGCAGCGACCCCGGAGACACACTGGGTAGTGGCCGTTAGGGCATGGGCGCTCAACCTCACGGGCCGGCTTATCCTCCCGTAAGCCCTGATAGACAATCTGCCGCAGGAAGCCGTCGTCGGTCCACGTCAGGAACGTGATCTCAGCGACGAGCTCGGGCCGCAACCAGTGCACTCGCGACAATTGCAGTGGTGATCCGAATCGGCTGTCACGCGGCGGTGGTGCGTCAAGTAGCATCATGTCGGTCGCGAGCGAATCTCAGCTCGAGGGCGAGCCCGTTATCGCCCGAACACCTGGCTGCACGGCCGCCCGCACTTCGTCATACACCGCTATTCCCGACCCAACGCCGGTTTCGATGCTGATTGCCACCGCGAAGGGAACGCTGTCGTCAAGCGCCCCCGCCTGAGCACGACATTCCACGCGCAGCTTGAGCATGCCGCCGTCCAGGAACGCCACAGCGCTCTCGCCTTCAAAAATGCAGTGCGACAGCGTTCCTCGATTGATCGCAATATGGGTCGGCTGGTGCCGTCGGCGCTCAACCGCCAGAGAGTAGGCGCCGTCGCCCGCCGGCAACAGCTCTAACGTCGCTGAACGGTATTGCTGATGCCGGGCATTCACTGGCGTCAGCCACGCCAGCGTCATCGTAAGCCTCCGAGGCTCAGTCGTGCCCTCGATCGATGGCGGAAGTGGAATGTCGAACTCGTCCTGACGATCCTGTCGAATGTCACCGTATGTGAACAGTGTCGCCCGCTCGGCGGCGCAGTCCAGAACCCGTTCAATCTCCGGCCGACCGTACCCCAGAAAGCGGGCGATGTTATCGCGATGCCGTTGCCACGCCCTGCCACCCGGACCGAGCGCATCGTCCAGCTTAGTCCCCGCATCACCCCATGCCGCCCCGTGCACGAGCAAAGCCTTGAGCAGGACGGCCGCGTGGCTGCGCGGGACATCGTAGCCAGCGTCCAATAGCGAGTCGTAAATGCGAACCGCCGAGCGAGTTAGCAGCGCGGTAGCATTGCTTGTCCCGACTGTCCGGCGTTGCAAGTCCAGCCGACCTGTCGCACCGCCGTCAGGGGCTGCTGACATCTGACCTGCATATGAGCCTCCGCCGTCGCCCGTAACCCAGACGTGCCCTTCGTCTTCCGATGCCCTAACTAATTCGCGGCCTCCATCGAAAAGGAGATCTGGCTTCACAGTTTGGCGGAAACCAAGGCCGACGGCCGAACTCACGTTCGGCAGGCCGCCGTTCGGAAACGGATCGACGAGGTAGAACGGGTCGTCTGCAGCGGCAAACTCGTCCGCATGCCATGCGCCGACCGCGATGGCGTTAAGCCCTTCCGCCGGCGATAGGAGTGTTCTCGCCGCCTTTTCGGAATTAAGGGCGCTGATGACGGCCGCCTCCCGCGCTTCGGGTGTCGCCGCTGCCCAATCAGCAGTCGTTTCGAAGTCTCGGATTGGGAGCCAACGGCGGATGTTGCCCGCACTGATCAGGAACAGCACGCGGTACCGGAAGGACAGCCAATCCATCAGCCGCGCCCAGGGACTAATCCGTCCGGAGAAGGGGCGGTTAAGATCGCCGATCGATAGATTAATGACAGCGACGCCGGGGGCCGACGCAGGCTCTCCGCCTTCACCCTCGAAGAGACGGCGCACGGCGAGGTAGACTACATCGAGCGGCAGCCGGTCCGGGGACATCGTTTCAGTGTTGCTAGCCGAATCAAACAACATGACTGGGCGAACGTATAGCGGCCGGGAGAGTGCGGGCTCGGCTTTGTCCAGATCACCATGCAGGATCAGCGAGGCCATGCTGGTCCCGTGCGATCGTTTCGCCGCCGGTGTCCGCGCGCCATAATCATCCGCGTCGTCCAGGATCAATCGGTCAGTTAGGAGTTGATGGTTCGCGATCGGAACGCCATCGAGCAGCGCCGCGATGGGGTCTCCGGCAGGAGTGGCCGGAGCGCCGGCTGGCGCGGCCTCGCCCTCCTCGACAGGCTGCGGGATTGCTGCGACCGATTGCGGCCGGAGGTACATGATGTCGTCGAGCCGGGCGAGCGTCACGTCCGGGTGGTCGATGAGTTCCTGCACCCGTTCGGGCGGTAGGTCGATCAGGATGCCGTGATAGCGGATCGGCTCGATTACTGCCGACGTCACGACCTGACCACCTAATTCCGCGAGTTGGCGTTCGACCCCGGCGAGGGCTCGAGCACGACGCTCCCTTTGCTCGTGGAACCACATTTCGATTTCGAAGCGGACCGGATCATTTGGCTGATCACCGATGCGCTCTCTCCAATAAGCCAGCGTCTCGGGTAGGACGCGATCCTGCGGCCCCCACGCTCGCAGGTCGTTCAGCATTTCAAATAGCGTCCGCCAGGGCGCAAAGCCGTATGGCATAGCTTGACCCCGTCGATATATGTCCCAGAGCCTAAGTATCTCGCGGAGCGCTCGCATGTCAGGCATCGCCATGTACAGACGACCGCCCACGGGGTTGTCGCTTCGTACCTGCTCGCCCCTTCTTTGTTGAAACTCGTAGAAATCATCGGTCGGTTCGATGTCAATGTCGTCCTCAAGGAGGAACTCCAGCCCCTCGATCCGGCCAACCTGACTGTAGAAGTCGCCCAGTGAACCGGCCACTTCGAACACGAGCGCACGCTCAGGCGCAATCCCATCAGGATCAGCGCGAAGCGTCATTGCCGCCCGCGTTGTAGACTGCGCAGCTACGTCACGAAGTCTGTCGAACCGTGGCCCGAGCCGCTGCGACTGCCTCGCGTAACCCGGCTTCGCGATCTTGGCGTTCGGATCGATGGGAACGGGCGCTCGCTTCCCGCGCTCGTTACGAGTGGCCTTAGGTATTCGAAGGAGGGGACGCTCCGCCACGGTTCTCGCTCTTTTTCTTGGCCGGTGCGCTCACTCGGGATCGCCACAGCTTGAGCTCGTGCTCAACGATCTCGCTTGGGTGGCCTTCTCCCAATGATAATACGAAGCGTCGAAGGACATTTGTACAAAAGTCTTCA
>JAFAYW010000342.1 GCA_019240125.1 Alphaproteobacteria bacterium | reverse complement strand
AAACAGCAGGGCCGCGTCGGTGGAGAAGATGGCGGCGCGGACGTGCGTCGGCCCCTGGAGCCGCAGCGTTACGCGCCCCGAGCGGAATTCGATGATCGCGATGTCACCGCTGGCCTCGTCGATGGCGGCCAGGGAAGCGCCGTCCGGGCTGGCCACAAGCCGCGTCGGCCGAACGGGGAGGTCGGCATGCCGGACAGTCTGCGTCGCGACATCAGCAAACGCCACCTGGCGGGAATTTCCATCGGCCGCCGCCAGCAGACCACCGTCCGATACCCGCAATTCACGCGGCACGATGCCGAGATCAAAATGGCCGATCAACCGATCGTCATCGACGGCGATCAGCGCTACCGTGGTGCTGTCACGAGCGGTGACGACCAGGGTACGCTGCCCATCGATCGGCGCGGTGTCCGTTGCGTCAGCTTGAGGTGTGACGGACGCGTCAGTGACGGAAGAGCGCAGCAAGCTGAAGCCGGCCACCGCGGCACATACGGTTGCACCGGCAAGACCTCTCAGGACGTGGCGGCGCGAGAGACGTACGCCACTTTGAGGCTGCGGGAGAGCGCAGCTCATCGTACGCTGAGCCGGGTGCTCATCCGCCGCCTCCTGACACCTGTCCTCGGCTGTGTCACCGGCTCGTGATACCGAGTTGCCACCGTGTGAACCTGTGCTCCACGCCGGTCAGCACCAGGTTGATGGCCACGCCGATCAGTCCGAGCACGACGATGCCCGCGTACATGCTTGGTATTTCGAAGCGCTCCTGGCTCGCGCGGATGTAGATGCCGAGACCTTCGGTGGCGCCCAGGTATTCGGCTGCGACCAACGCTGTAAATGCGTAGGCCGCCGCGAGCCGAATGCCGGGAAAGATGTTCGGGAACGCGGCGGGGAGCACCACATTTGCAAATATGTAGAGCTTTCCAGCGCCTAGCGTGCGTGCGGCATTGATGAGGATGCGCTCGACGCCTTTGACGGCGCTGGTGGTGTTTATGAAGATTGGCCAGAACGACGCCCAGGCGACAATCGCAATCTTCGACTCCTCGCCGATCCCAAAGAACAAGAGGAAAACAGGGAAAAGCGCCAGGATCGACAAATTTCGGAAGAACAAAAGAATTGGCGCGAGAATTTTTTCCAGAAAGGTGAAAGAGCCGACGACAATCCCCCCGGATATGCCCAATGCCAGGGCGATAACCAATCCCTCCAGCCCTCGGCGCAGACTCGGCCAGATCTCCGGCCAGATGTCACCATTTGGGAGTACGCCGAGAGCCAGTGTTGTCAGGACCGTCTGCGGCGGCGAGAGGAATTTCGGGTTGAGCAATCGGGTGCTGTTTGCGAACCACCATAGGAACACGAAGAAGGCGAGGCCAAGAAACCCGTATAGATAGCGGTCGTACTTCGCAGACCACTGCCGCGCCATGGCAAATCTTGGCGTGAAGCCAGCGTCGCCGACCCGTATGTCGGCGATCACGGTTCCGGCGTGAAGCTGCAGTTCATCGGCCAAGTGACACTTCCTCTTGCAGGATCGCGGCCACTTCGGCGCGGATCCGCCCGTATTCCGCAGTGGCACGGGAGTTGTCGTCCCGAGGCCGCGGAAGGTTGACATCGATCAGCGATTTTACCTTGCCCGGCCGCTTGGTCATCACCGCGATCCGGTCGGCCAGGAAGATGGCTTCGTCGATCGAATGGGTGACGAACAGAATGGTTTTCTTCTGCTCCCCCGTCTCCCAGATCCGCAGCAGCTCGTTCTGGAGAAACTCACGCGTCTGGGCGTCCAACGCGGCGAACGGCTCGTCCAGCACAAGAACCTCAGGATCGTAGGCCAGTGCCCGCGCGATCGCCACGCGCTGGCGCATGCCGCCCGACAGACGGTGCGGGAGATGTTGGGTGAACTCCGCAAGACCGACGGTTCGCAGGACGCGCGAGGCGATTTCGTGCCGTTCGCGGCCTGGTACGCCGCGGATCCTCAGGCCAACCTCCACATTCTTCTGAACCGAAAGCCAGGGAAAGAGTGCGTAGTTCTGGAAAACGACGCCGACCTTTTTGCTGACCCCGCGCACGACCGCGCCGTCAAGCAGCAGGTTGCCCTCGTCGAAATCTTCGAGGCCGGCGATGATATTGAGAAACGTTGACTTGCCGCATCCACTTGGGCCGAGCAGCGCGACGAATTCTCCATCCTGGATGGTAAGATCGAACCCCCTCAAAACCTCGGTGACACCAGTCCTGGCGCCGTGGCCGACATTTCGGAATGATTTGCTCAGGTCTTGTGCGAGGAGCTTGTACCCGTTTCCGGCGGCACTCCTTGTCGGGGACACGCCAACCGCGGCTTGTGTCATCTGTACTCCAGGCTCGTTAAAATGCGGCCAAGACCGAGGGATGCGGCCGAGAGTTTTCCGTGCGTCATATGTCCGTGGACGTAAGCACTTTCTGGTTGTCCTTTTGAGACGCGATCAATGCCGCCGACGGGGCGAACGGATTGTACTCGTTGGTCGCGATATCCGATGGCTTGAGCTTCGCCAAGTCCGGTGTCAGGATTCCGATCCGGTCGTACAGATCCCACCAGAATTGAAGTTGCTTCTCGTCCAGAATCAGATTGTTCACAAAATAGTGTTTTGTGACGTAATGCTCGGGAAGTTTGGTCTTTCGAGCGGTGATCTCCGCCGCCTTGGCCGGGTTCGCATTAACCCAGTTGGCGGTCTTCGCCAGGATTCCCACGAACTCTTTGGTCTGTTCGGGGTATTTGCGAATGAACTCGCCATTGGCGCTGAGGGGCGCCGAGCCGCCCTCCTCCTGCGAGTTGTCATAGTCGGAAAACGCCGCTTTCAGTGCCGTATCGGCGCGAAGTACACCATTGTACGGGGGGTGGATCACCGCCAATGCGATCGTGCCGTATTCGAGCGATTGCCGCAGCAGAGTCTCCGCCTGCGTCAGGAGCTTGACCTGCTTGAGATCGACGCCGTTTTTGGTCAGCAGATCCTTGAGGATGAACTCCGCGCAACCGCCGAGACTGGCGAGGCCAACGGTCTTCCCCTCAAGCTCCTTCAGATTGTGCACCGTGATGGTCGAGTCGGCCCGCGTAAAGTACGTCATATGCGGTTCGTCCTCGGTGGTGTAGCTCTGCGCCGCGATCACCTTGAGATCGACCCCATGCGCGACCGCTGCCAGTGCCCGGTTCGCCATGAAACTCGCGAAGGTAACGTCGCCAGATCCGACCAGCGCGGGAAGCTGGCCCGAATTGATGCCACCGACGAATTTGGGGCGAATGCCGGCATTGGCCCAGAAACCGAGTTCATCGGCAAACCTCACCAGCGACATTCCGAGCGGCTCTTCCGACCAGGTGAAGTAGACCGGCTTTTCTGAACCGGAAGCATTGGCGCGTTGTCCGGCACCAAAAACCCCCGTGGCGATAAGGCCTCCGCTCAGGGCCTGCCGCTTCACCGATGCGAGCAGCGAACCGCCGATCACCATTGCTCCAGCCCTGAACAGACTGCGCCGCCCCATTACAACAGCCATCAAAACCTCCGCCGCCTCACGATGTCCCGCGGCATGGTTGTGCGCGGTGTAGTTGGCGATGGCGACCTTAATGCACCTCAATCTGCGGGGCTATTTTTCTTTACCGATTTAAAAGAGTGATATATTACTGACTAAGTTGGTGTTCGTAGCACTTCCTCGTGCAGCCAACGACCAGCCGCTTGCGAGGGGCGCGCCCCACGGAAGAGGAGGTCGCGCCGGAGACTAAGAGCGTGGCGTCTGCTGTCGGCCGAAGGTCAGTCCAGCAGCGGCAGCTTGCGGCCGGCGGCGACAAACGAGGCATCGGCTTGCGGCGCCTGGATCCGGGGAGCCTTGCGTGGCAGTGGCCGTGTCGCCCCCTGAAGCTGCGAACGAGACGTCAGCTGGCCAAGGCGTCGTTGAATGAGGCGTCGAAAAAGCTGGCGACATCGACCTTCTTCGGCGCGAGCTTGGCCTCGACGTAAAGGTCGGCGGTGCGCTGCTGGGCGGCGATGACACCGGCGTCGATCGGCACGGCTGTCGTCGGGGCGGTCGTAAACGACAGCCGTGCGACATCGAAGCTCACGCCGAGCAGGCCGGACCAGTAGCGGGCATAGTCGTCGACATGCTCGACCGCCCAGCGACTGGCCTGCGCCGCCCGTGTCACAAGGTCGTGCAGTGCCGCCCGCTTTCCGGCAATGGCGGTATCGAGCGCCGTCAGATAGCCGAGCCCGCCAAGCAGGCCTTTTGAGCCGTCGACGACGACCCGATAATGGTCGGCCAGCCGCCCCTGTGCGACATAGATGCCCCAGGCTGACCAGGCGTCTATCGAACCGGCTTCGAGCGCGCTCTTGGCGTCCGCCGGCAATAGGAAATTCATCTGTACGGCGTTGAGCGCCAACCCATTCGCCTTGAGCGCCGCCAATACCAGCGCGTGACCGATCGAACCCCCCCGGTGCCGATCTGCTTGCCGGCCAGGTCGGCGACGGCGTGGATCGGCGCGTCCTGCTTGACCAATAGTGCGGTGCCGGCGCCGCTCGAGCGATGCGCCGAGATGATGTGTGCCGGCGTGCCGTTGGCGAGGGCGAAATTGGTTGGCGCATCGCCGGCCCAGGCGACATCGACCGCACCGGCATTCAATGCCTCAAGGAGTGGCGCGGCCGCGGCGAATTGCGAAATCTCCAGCTTGTACGGGAGATCGTGCAAAACCCCGGCGGCGTTCAGCAACGCCTCCACCCCGCCTTTTTGATCGCCCAGCCGCAACACCACCGGGTCTGCCGCCACGCTCACCCGGCTCGCCAACGCGGCGGCGCCCGCCAGCAGCAGGGTGCGCCGCGCGATGCGATGGCGTTGCGGGCCCTCGGACCTGGTCGTCATACCGGTCTTCCTTCCTGCGCCAGCCCAGCGGCGGCGCGGCGGGCAAACAGATTGGCGAGCGGGCTATCCGGCTTCGCAGCCAGGCGCTCGGCGGCGAGTGCGCGCGCCAGATCGTGTTGCCC
>JAFAYW010000295.1 GCA_019240125.1 Alphaproteobacteria bacterium | reverse complement strand
GCCGGTCGCCTCCAGCACGATGCGCTTGCAGCGCAGCGGCCGCAGCCGGGCGATCAGCGCGGCATGCCCGGTGGCGTCATTGCCGACGCAAAAGCCAGTCCCCAGCGGGCGGATATGCACGTCCAAGCGATCCTTGGAGACGTCAATGCCAATAAACACAGCCTGTGGCGCCATCATCCTATCCCCTTCTTGCGACTGCGGGCGAGAGCCCGGGCAACTGTTCGGGCGTGAGATGAAACGCGGCGCCGGAGCCTTGCTCGACTCGGTCAATATCACCACGATTGCTTACGGTCGCGACGCCACGGTAGGGCGGGATCGCGATCCCGCCCTACCGATCAACTATCGCCGATCCGCATTACACAAGATTGCTTCGTCGCTGCGCTCCTCGCAATGACAACGGTCGCTGTCATTGCGGGCGAAGCGAAGCAATCTGGTGGGGTATCCTCGCCTCTAGTTATCCTTGCGCAGAAACCGCTGCAATTCGGCGACGAGGTCCTTCGGATTGTCGCCCTGCACGGTATGCCCGGCGCGGGGGACCGTGACGAATTTGCCGTTGGGGAGGCGAGCGGCCAGCTTGATGCCGTCTTCCTCATGAAACACATCGCTTTCGCCGCCGCGCACGATCAGGGTCGGGCATTTAATATTGTCGAGGCCGTCGGCCAGCGCGGCGCGTTCGCTGCGGTGCTTTTCCTGGTCGAGCACCCGGAAGCGGCGGCGGTCGTATTTCCAGCGCCAAGTGCCGTCCGGCTGCTGCCGCAATGCGTGCATCAGGCTGCGGCGCAGGATTTTCGGGTCGCGCCGCGGGTTGAATTCGAGTGCCTTTTCGATGATCGCCTCGATCGTCACGGTTTCCGCGACGCCGTTGACAAAATCGCGGATGCGGCTCGAGCCCGGGCGCCGCATTTCTGGTCCGGCATCGATGATCACGAGCGCTTCGAGCCGCTCGGGATGATTGACCGCGAAAGCCAACGAGTTGATCGCGCCCAATGACATGCCAACCAGGATGAATTTATCGAGGCCGAGTTTGTCGACAAACCCCTTGGTGTCACCGAGCTGGGCGTTCATCGAGTAGTCGCCCTCCTCGGACCAGTCGCTATCGCCGTGGCCACGCTGATCGAGCGCGATGCAATGGTACTGGTCGCGCAGCGCGAGGCAAACCAGGTCCCAGGTGTGGGCATTGAGCGCGCCGCCATGCAGGAACACGATCGGCGGCAATTGCTTGTTGCCCCAGTCGAGATAATGAAAGCGCATCCGGCCGACATGCACCTCGTGACTTTCCGGCAAAACGATGGCCGCGCCAAAGCTGAAGCCGGCGCGCACTGAGGTGCTCTCAAGATGCTCGCGGTATTCTTCGGGGGACAGGCTCATGGCGGTACAGGCTCCTGGCTCGGCTCTATTGTGGCTTTAGCACGAAAGCCCTGAGCATGCGGTACATCCATTTCGCCGGGGGCCATGCACAGCGCGGGCTTTGCGCGGCCGCGTTGCTCGGCTACGCTGGGGTTTGCTGAACGACATTCAAAAGCGCGAGGCCGCGATGAGCCAGGTCAACCTCCGCCACGGGATTTTCCTGCCCCCGTTCCACCCGAACGAGGAAAACCCGACGCAATGCCTCGAGCGCGATCTCGAACTGATCCAGCACCTCGACAAGCTCGGCTTTCACGAGGCGTGGATCGGCGAGCATCATTCGGCCGGGTACGAGATCATCAGTTCGCCGGAAATCTTCATCGCCTTTGCCGCCGAGCGCACCAAGCACATCAAGCTCGGCACCGGCGTCATCTCGTTGCCCTACCACCACCCGATGATGACGGCCGACCGCATCGTGCAACTCGACCACATGACGCGCGGCCGCGTGATGTTTGGCTGCGGCCCCGGCCTCCTAGCATCGGACGCGATTATGATGGGTATCGACCCGATGACCCAGCGCGACCGCATGGCCGAGGCGATCGACGTGATCATCCGCCTGTTCAATGGCGAGATCGTCACCGAGAAGACCGATTGGTACACGATGAACGAGGCGCGGCTGCACCTGCTGCCCTACACCCAGCCGCATCCCGAGATGGCGGTGGTCAGCTCGATCACCCCGTCAGGTGGACGACTGGCGGGCAAATATGACCTCAGCATGATCTGCGTCGCGGCGACCAACCCGTTCGGCTATGACGCGCTGGCCTCGAACTGGGAGATCGCCAACGGCATCGCCGCCGAGCACGGCCGCAAGATGGACCCCAACCGGCTACGTCTCGTTGGCCCGATGCACATCGCCGAGACCCGCGAGCAGGCTATGAAAAATGCCAAATGGGGCTTCGACCGCTATCTCGGCTATCTCAACAACAACCAGCCGCGTTTCAATGTGCCGGCCGGGCAGGACAAGCTCGAATGGTTCATCGAGAACAAGTTCGGCGTGTGCGGCACGCCCGATGACGCGATCGCCCTGATCGAACGGCTGCAGGCCAAGCAGGGCGAGTTTGGCGCCTTCCTGCATCAGGCGCATAACTGGGCCGATTTCGAGGAAACCAAGCGTTCATATGAATTGTACGCGCGCTATGTCATGCCGCATTTCAGCAAGCTGAATCTGGCGCGCGAAGCGTCCTTCCAATGGTGCGGCGACAACCGCACGGAGTTTAGCGCCAAGCGCAATGCTGCCGCCAAAGCCATGTTCGACAAGCACGAATCCGAACAAAACGCGGCTATGACCGCGCGGCCGGCGCGCGGCCGCGAAGCCTGGTAGCTGAGCGTCACCGGCCGAGGTGTCCTATTTGGCGATTGTGAAGGGCAAGGTAACGGTGGTGTTCTTCTCGCCCGTGATGTCGCGTAGCTTGTATTCGAGCTTGTAATCGCCGGGCGGGGCGCCATCGACATCGAGAGTCAGCGTCACCATGAATTCGCGGTTTCGGGCGTGGCTTTGCTGATTCAGTTTCGCGAAATTCTCCTGACCCGCCAGGATCTTGCCGTCCGCTGACTTGATCAAGAAATCGACAGCAAAGCCGAACTCGTAGCTGTTGTCGCCCTGTTCCTTCCAGCCGTATCCGACCGGCTCGACATAAGCAACGAGCTTCTCACCGGGCTTGAAGACATTCGAGCCGCGCTCGGCGTACTCGCCAAAGCCGTTGGGATGTTCCGAGACAAACACGGCGCGCCGGATGGTGAGTGGCGTCTTCTCCCAGGCCTCGTAGACCGCGGCGTCGCGGCGCTGGATTTCCTCTATCGACTGAGCCTGAGCAACCGGGACGGCGGCGAGCCAGGCCGCCGTCAGGACAAAATAAACGCTTCGCAATGATCGTCTCCTCCGCGTGACCCTGATGCTTAACCCGGTGTGGCGAACCGGTCGAGATGCGCCCGCGCCGCTGGGCTGGCGTTTTGAGCGATGGCGGCTTTTTCAACGACGCGTTTGATGCGCTCGGCAGGAAAATCAAGCTGGGCCAGCGCCACGCCGCGGTCGAATGCCTCGCTGTAGCGTTCGATCAAGTTGCCGACCAAGCGAAACTGACTGATGCCCTCAAACATCACGGGCTTTCCCTCGCAACCCGCGACACGTGACGCAAAGCTGAAGCGGAATCGGGCATAGGCGAGATCGCCGTCGCGTACCGGGTCGATAAAGTCCCAGCGATAATCGCGCCCAGTGTCGTGAAAGCGCTGCAGCATCTCGGCGATGGCCGGTCGGCCGGTGTAGCAGCCGAAAAACTCGTCGGCATAGGTCCCCTCGGGCGTGAAGAGCGCCCCGAGCGCGGTGCCATCGTTGGCGCACACCGCCGCCGCGAATGCCGTGAGAATATTCGGAAAGGACATGAAACCTGCCCGGTTGCTGTCGTTATCAGGTCGGGAGCGGCGACCCACCCTCGGTGTCGTGGCCCTCCTGCCTGTCGAGCTTGCGTCGCCACGCTGGCAATGACAACAACCAGGTCAGGGTGGACTCGATCCCCGCGCTACCCGGTCCGGCTATGCTGTTCACCTGCCGCACCGGGTTAGGTGGCGCACCGGCGCGGCGGTGGCGACACGATGCAAGGGAGTATTACGGCGATGGCCGAACCTGCGATGATCACCCGCGCTATCCCTTCGACCGGCGAGGCCTTGCCCGTGATCGGGCTTGGCACCTGGCAGGTGTTCGATGTCGGCGGTGGCGACCAGGCACGGCAGCCGCTGCGTGCCGTCCTGCGAGAATTCATCGGTGCCGGGGCGCGCATGATCGACAGCTCGCCGATGTATGGGCGCGCCGAGGCCGTAACCGGTGATCTCGTCTCTGAGTTGCAGATCCGGCCCGGGGTGTTCCTCGCAACCAAGGTGTGGACCAGTGGGCGCGACCAGGGCATCGCGCAGATCAGGCGCTCGACCGAATTGATGCGGGCCGGTGTGCTTGACCTGATCCAGATCCACAATCTGCTCGATTGGCGGACCCATCTCGCCACCTTGCGCGCCATGAAGGCGGCCGGTCAGGTGCGTTATATCGGCGTCACGCATTACACGACCGGCTCGTTGCCTGAGCTGGCGCGCATTCTCGACAGCGAGCCCGGCATTGATTTCGTACAGTGCGCCTACTCGCTGCAAACGCGAGATGCCGAGACCAGGCTGTTCCCGGTGGCGGCGTCGCGCGGCGTCGCGGTCATCGTCAACCGGCCATTCGAAACAGGCGGTATGTTCCGCAAGGCGCGCGGGCGCGCCCTGCCTGATTGGACGGCCGAGTTCGACTGCAGCAGCTGGGCGCAGCTGTTCCTGAAATACGTCGTCGGCGAGCCGGCGGTGACGACCCTCATCCCGGCGACGGCCAGCCCGGAACACATGGCGGATGATCTGAAAGGCGGCATGGGCCGATTACCGGACGCCCGGCAGCGTGAGCAAATCCGTCGCTTCTGGGATTCGCTGTAAGCAAGCGGGCGTCAGAGGTCTGCGGCGACCTCGCGTACCAGCCGGCGCAGCCAGGTCAGCGCCGGCTGTTCTCCGTGCTCGCGGTGCCACAGCGACATCACGTCGAAGGCGGGTGACGGGTAGGGCGGCTCGAACAACGCCAGGCGGTAGCGCCCCATGAAGGCGGTTGCGAGGCGGCGCGGCAACAGCGCGGCGATGTCCGACTCGCTCACCGTAATGAGCGCCGCCAGGAAATGCGGCGTCGTCGCGGCGACCGTGCGGCGCAGGCCGCGGGCGGCGAGCGCGCCTTGCAGCTGCCCGGCATCGCTGCGGATGACCAGCCGCTCCAGCCCATGATCGATAACGTACCCGTCGATCGCGTGCTCGTCCTCGCCGGTCGCGGTAATCGCCAGATGCGGCAGTTCGGCGAGCCGCTCAAGCGTCAGCTCATCGCGCGCCGCGGGGTGATCGGCACTCATAACCCAGACCCGCGTCTCGTGGAACAGGTGCTCGCTGGCAAACCAGTCGGGGGCCCGCCGGAAGCTGCCGATCGCCAGGTCGGCGCGTCCGCTGCGCAGGCTTTCGGCGACGCCAAGATTAGCGGGCAATACTGTGATCGAGGCGTGCGGCGCCTCGATCCGTAGCCGCGGAATCAGCGCCGGCAGCAACACGGCGCCGGCGTATTCGGTGCAGGTCAGCGTGAAACGTCGGTCGGTGCTGACGGGGTCGAACTCGCTCGGGGTCAGCGCCAGTTGCAGTTGCAACAACCCCTGTCGCAGGCGCGGCGCAATCTCCGCCGCGCGGTCGGTCGGCTGCATTCCTTCCGGGCCGCGCACGAACAGGTCGTCCTGCAAGACGTAGCGAAGCCGGTTGAGCGCGTGACTGATCGCGGACTGCGTCAACCCCAATCGAGCCCCGGCGCGGGTGGCACTGCGCTCTTCGATGAGCGCTTCGAAAACCCTCAGCAGGTTCAAGTCGATATTATCGAAATGAAGACTTTGCATACTAGGGGAGCGCTTTTTTCATTGGTTTCATTATCGCGGTGCAGCTACTGCACCGCAGTCAAGGTTGAGTGCGGAGAAACCATGTCGATGTTGTTTAAGCCGATGGCGTTGAGCCTCGGGTTCGTGGCGATGCTGGGCGGCGCGGCTCAAGCGCAGACAGTCGCCACCAGCCCCGTTGTCCCCGGGCAAAGTGTCGCCGATCTGCCGCCGCTCGGGCCACGGGCGAGCTCGTTGGGCAATATTCGGGGGGACACCCAGATGCCCATTACGCAGACCGGTAATTATCCCGGGCCCGCGCCAGGGGCCGGAAACGGGCAGATGCCGGGCTTGTATCAAAAGCCGCCCGGCTACGACGAGAACGTCATGATGCATCCGTATCAAAACGGACTCAGCCCGCGCCCAAATTAAGAGCGGCCGGAGAGCATCCTCAAGCGAGCCCGTTGCCAACCGGGGCACGGGCTCGTAGCGCCGGCGCTTGCCTCCCATATCGAACCCGCTTCTACGTTAATGAGGTTCGTTCATTTGTTGCGTTGCAAAAGTTCATTTGCGTCATAGGGCATTTTGCCTCACATTTTGGGCGTGTCGATCGTTGATCGTTCCGCTCCTCCGGAGAATAACTCATGTCCGCTTTTAAATCCGCCCTGATGGGCCTTGCCCTGGTGGCCGGCGCCGCCGTTACTGCTCAGGCTCAGATGAACAACATGGCCGCGCTGCCGCCGAGCGCACCAGCCGCAGCCACCCCCTCAACCTACGGCGCGTATCCCGGCCCGAATCCTGGTGCTTCCTGGGGTGGCGTTGGCCAGCAGACCATGGCTGTCGCGCCGTCGCCGGGGTATGTCGGCCCGGCGCCCGGGGCAGGCAATGGCATCGTGCCGCCGCGTTATGGCAAGACCGCCGATTACGATCAGAATATCGCGGCGCATCCCTACAGCAGCGTCGCCGGCCCGCGCCCTAACTAAATCGCGAGCTGATTGCGTCAAACAGGCCGGCCGCGCAAGTGGCCGGCCTGTTCCGTTTACACGGCAGCGCCTGTCCCGTCGCAGGGACTACGCGGCCGTCGCGACCATGAAAAGGCGGCGGAACGGGAACAGGGTCTTGCCATCGCGACGTTGCGGGTAAGCCGCGGCGACGCGCTCGGCATAGGCGGCCTCAAAGCGGCTGCGCTGCGGCTCCTCCAGCGCATTGAGCAGGGGCGACAGCCAGGTTCCCTTGGTCCATTCCTTGACCGGATTGTCGCCATCGAGAACCTGCAGGTACTCGGTTTCCCACATATCGAGCCTGGCGGCGCGCGGCGCCAGCAGATCGTAATAGAACTCCGGTTCCGCGACCGGCGCCGGCCGCAGCAGCGGTTCGAGCGTCGTCCGCCAGGGTCCGTCGAGTGCCGCCTCGCTGATCAATGTGTGCGACCGCGCCGCGAAATTGCGCGGGATCTGCACCGCCAACACACCATGCGGCGCAAGGCCGGCGAGCAGCCGGGGAAACAGCATGTCGTGATCGTCGAGCCAATGCAGCGCCGCGTTGGAATAGATCACATCCGCCGGCCGCGGCGGCTGCCACGCGCCGAGATCAGCCAATTGCCATTCGATGTCCGGCAATTCCTTCTTGGCTTTCGCCAGCATCTCGGCTGAGGAGTCGACGCCGGTTATGGCGGCAGACGGCCAGCGCGCCGCGATCAGGCGCGTGACGTTGCCCGCACCGGCGCCGAGGTCATAGACGATCGACGGCGCCTCGGCGTCGATGTGCTGCAACAGATCGAGCGCCGGGCGCAGGCGCGGGCCGGCGAACTTCAGGTACTGAGCTGGATCCCAGGGCATATATCGGTGTCTTTCGTTGATTGCCTCAGGCCGGGTCGAAAGCGGAGACCCCGCGACGGGCGCGCCAGCGATGCGGCTTCAAACCCAAGCGCTCGGAGAGATCCCCTAACTGGAATCCAAGCAGGCTGCGTCGAGCGAGCGCCGCGCCTGTCCAGAAGTCGAAAGCCGTCCATGGGATGAACGGGCTGCGCCGCCCATAGGCCCAGACCTCGACCCGTAAGGATTGGCGGGTGCTGGTGCCGCGGGCATGAAAGCCGAAGGTGTCGGCCACCACCAGGGTATTGGCGGGTACCGCGAGGCTGATCGGGTCGGGCAGGCCCAGCGCCCGCAATTCGCGCGGTTCGATGCGGAACGAGCCTTGTCGGTTTTCGGCGTTCGGCGATCGCCGCGCCGACACGCTCATGCGCCTTTCCCATTCGAGGCGCTGCGGGGTCAGCCGGTGCGAACCCGGCACATAGGTAAAGGGGCCGCTATCCTCGGCGACATCGGTGAGGAACAGCCAGGCCTTGACCGTGGGATGAAACGTATCGGCATGCATCGCGGTCTGCGGGTCGCTGGGTCCAACGGCAGCGTGCTGCAGGATGCTCTGGATCCACACCACCGGTTCGGCATCGCGGCTGCCGATGTAGCGGATGAGACCGCGCCAGACGGGTGACCGCAGGACCTCGTCAAGGCTGGGCAATTGCGCCAACGTCGCCGGATCGAGCGCGATCTTGCGCATGACCGTGTCGCCCTCGGTGATCTCCCGCAGAGGCCCGCGGTAGTTCTTGATCTGGTCGCGCAGCATGGCGAACTGCGCGGACGGCAGGAAATCGCGCCGAACGACAAAGCCGTCGCGCTCGAAACTCTCGCGATCCGCCGGCGAGACCAGGTGGGCGAGGCGTCGCCGCCGCGCATTCGCCAGCGCGTGCGCCAGTGATACGCGCGTCGTATGCAATCCGTGCTCATTGAGCCAGCGACTGCCGATGATGTCGTTACGCTCAAACGATTTGACGCCGCTCAGCAGCTGCGCGCTCCACAGTGGCAGCATCGCGGCCCGGCCTAACTGCGCCAGCATCCCGATTTCTCACGCCAATTGGGAAACACGCTCATCCGACCGACGATATCACGCCGAGCCTAGTCGGCACTTCCCGTTTTGCTCGCAAGGGTGCGGTCGGCCGGTGTCTCGATAAAACCATCCTCGCCATAGAGCAGCGTATCACGGGCGATTTCGGCGAGCCTGCGCGGCAACAGCCGCAATGCCCGCAGCGTCAGGCGACCGTGGCCCAATGTCCGGATGGTCCGGGCGTCGCGCGTCGCGCCGCGCATCACCGCCGCGGCGGCGCGCTCGGGCGATACCGTGATCATCTTCGGGTGGCCGAACCAGGCGGCGCAATCCAGCGCGATACGTCCCGGCGACGAGGTTGTGAGCGAGATGCCGTCCCGCGCCAATTGGCGCCGCAGGTCGCGGGCGAACACCGCCCAGGCCCTGTGCGCGCGGCAGGCGGCTACCGTATCGGAAGGGCCGGCGCGACCGGAGAGGCTGCTGACCAGGATGATCTGTCCGGCGGCGCGGCTCCGCATTGCGGCGGCAACGCTACGGATCACCCGGGCTGATCGCAGCAGGTCGCGGTCTGTCAGCTGCTCGAGGGTCGGATCGAGCGGAATATCCGCGCACAACACAAGTTTCTCGATTGCGGTAAGCTGATCGATCGCCGCGATGCTGTCATCGACGCTGTCGTAGGTGACCAGTTCCACCAGCGCGCCGCGCTGCCGGCAGTCGGCGGCAACTTCGTGCAGCCGGGCGGTGTCGGCCGCAACCAGGCACAGTCTTACGCCCGGCGCGGCATAGCCCCGCGCGAGAGCCTGGCCGACGCCGCTCTCGGCGCCGGTCACGACGATGCCGCGCGTCGCGTCACGCGGTGGCAGCCACTCACCAGTCGCCGCCGGCGATAGCGGATAGAGGCCTTGCTCCAGTCTCTCGACAAAGCCGATGACCGCCCGCTTTTGCGACTCGCCGAAATAATAGCCGCCCTTGACCTGGGTCGTGCCGGCCAAGGCCGTGACGAACGCCGTCATCAATGTAGGGTCGGGTGGCTCGGGATGATGCCAGAACTGATCGAGCGGCTGCTGGCATGTGAGCCCGGCGATATCGAACACCGCATTGCCCAGCACCTTGACCGGCACGCCGTTATGCAGCGCGGTGATGCCAATCGTGCTGTTGATCGTCACCACCCCGGCGGCATTGAACAGGATTTCGTTGGGCGTGCCGCCGGCCAACACCGATACACGGCCGGCAATCCCCGCTTCCTGTGCAATTTCGGCCAAAAAGCTTGGCCAGTCGATGAGGCCATTGTCGAGCGGGTGAGCGCTGAAGACAAGATCACGTTCGCTGCGGCTCGCGGCGAACGAGCGGACGATGGTTCGCACCGCGGTGCGAATGTCGTCGTAGGGCGAATGCGCGCGGATCTGGTAATCGGTCGCCAGTTGCAGCGGGACGAGAAAATACGTCCCCGGCTTTTCCTTGAGCCGCTCCTTGGCCCCCGCCATCGCGCGGGCGTTCAGCCGTCCCTTGCCGCGCGACCACAACCAGCCCGCATATTCGGTGAAGGGGTGGCAGATGCTGTGATAGCGGTAATGCGGGTAGAGCGGCTTCCCGAAAACCAGTCCCAGGTTATAGGCGACGTCGAGGGAGGCGATCACCCGAAACGGCGTGCTGAAGCGCTGCTGCAGGTCGGGCTTGTCAAACTCCCGGGCCAGACGGCGCACCGCATCCGGATCGCGGGGAAACCGCGAATAGGATGTCATGCCGTCATATTCGAGGGTCAGCCAATCCGGCCGCAAATAACCGAGATCGGTGGCGATCACGGCAATGCCGCGGGCACGGGCTTCCTCGGCGGCGACCAGGTGGTAAGGCCGGCGGTCGCCATGCAACAGCAGATGCGTAACCTGCTCCCGCTCCAGCACGCCGGCCACGAATTCCCGCCACTCGGCGAAATCGCCGCGATAGTTGATCGCCGGCAAATGCCAGAACAGACGGTCGCCGCCGTGCAGGTTGATGCGTTGCACGCGATGCCCGCTCTCGATGAGGGCGCGTCCGAGGCGATCGAAGAACGTCGAGATCGGGCCTTGCAGAAACAGAAAGGAATGCGGCGCCAGCGAGGTCCGAGGCGTTTCCCGCGCCGGTCTGATCGCATCAAGGCTGAAATTTGCTGAACCGTCCACGACGCGCCCGTTCACAAGGCCGGATCGAATGCGGATAGCACACCGCGATCGCGCCAGCGCTGCCGGCCAAGGCCAAGTTGCTCCAGTGCGTCGAGCGACTTCCAATAAAAGACCGGCTTGCGCAGACCGAGCGCGGCTATAGTCCAGGGGTCGAGCCCGGTCCACGGCAGGAACGGATTGCGACGCCCCATGGCCCAGATCTCGACCCGGCTGGCCGGGAGCCGGCTTGGACCACGCGCGTGAAATCCAAACGTATCGGCGACGACCAGCGTGTTCGCCGGCACCGCGATCGCTTCCGGCGCCGGTAGCCCGAGCTCGTTCACCTCGTCGGTCGAGATCGCGCGCACCAGCCGATGCTCCTGCTGCGCATGCGGCTGTTTCGGCTGCCGGCTGGCTCGCAGGCTCATGCGGTATTCCCACTCCAGCCTCCTCGGCGTCAGGCGGTGCGAGCCTCTGACGTAGACGAACGGCATCGCGTCCGCCGCGACGTCCTCGAGGAACAACCAGGCCTTGACCGTGGGATGAAAGGTGTCGGTGTGCAGCTCGGTTTGCGGATCGGCGAGCCCCGGCACAGCGCCGCTGATGACCGTCTGGATGTACACCATCGGCGCGGCCGCCGAGGAGCCGCCATAGGTGATCAAATTGCGGAAGGCGGGCGACTGCACCACCTGCCGGGCCGCGGGGACGCGCTGCAATACCGCTGGTTCGAGCGCGATATGGCGCGTGATCGTATCGCCCTCGACCATCTCGCGTGCCGGCGCCCGCAGCGAACGAACCTGATCGACCAGCGCGAGGAAGATGTCGTGGGGCAGGAAGTCGCGCTTTACGATAAAGCCGTCACGATCGAAGGCGGCGCGGTCATCTGCCGGGATCAACTTGGCGAGCCGCCGCCGCCGCCGCTCGGCCATCTGAAAAGACCACGTCACGCGGCGGGTGTGCAGCCCCCGCTCGTTCAGCCAACGATTGCCGAGAACCGGGTTACGCGCAAAAAACTTGTCCTGCGAAAAAACCTGCGCCGCCCAGAACGGCATCAGCAGGCTTTGACGCGCCAGCGACAACATACCCTGAAATCCCCCAATCCGAACACCTGCCGCCTTGCATCTTCCAACCATTCCCTGGCGAGCAAGAGCCGGGCCAGAATGGTTTTATTCCCTGAATCGCATGATACACCGCTCTGCCCGAAAAAAATGCAAGCCACCTGGCTTCGCAAATGCGGTGTGACGCCGGCTCAAGGGCGCAAGAGCGAAAAGACCCCCGATTGTGTGAAGCGCGACATCCCAAAATGTCGCCTTCTGCCCCGAAATGTTTACCGAATCCGCCTGATTGTCCAGACATTTCGGGGTAATCGGCGCGGCCGACCCGTCCCCTGCACCCGGCACGATAGGTTCGTGCTCACGCGTAAGTTAAGCGCCGATCATCACGCTGACCCTTTAGTTGTGTGACACCTGTGTTGTTCTTGCAACAACATTGAAGGCGCTTCTGGCACTTCGCTGCGTCACGACAGCGAATCACCGGCTTTCAGGTTGCCATCCGTTCTGCACCCGGACCAGCGGAGCGACCTCGCGCGCGTACTCGTCGTCGACCGTGTATTCATAGCAGCGGATGCGCTGTGCCGCGGGGTAGGCGGCCTCGATTGCGGCCAGCGCGTCGGCGAACTCCGCGAAGTCGCCGGCGAACTGCAGGCGGCTGTTCCAGATGCCGCGCGGTGCCCGCGTCAGCATCTCGCGCGTGTAATTGTCGTGCTCCGGCATACGGTCGAGGTAAGCGGTGATCTCGATCGTGACCGGTCCGTCGTCGCGGGTTTCGTCGCGTGTGGTCTCTACGCGAAAGGTCTGGTAGGCCATACACCAAGCTTATACCGGCAAGTGCCCGGCCACGCTAACATGGCCGCGAAATCAACAGGCGGTTAGGGAGGATGCGATGATCAATCTGGCGGGTATCGGGCACGTGCTGTTGCGGGTGGCCGATGAGGAAGCCTCGAAGCGCTTTTACCAGGACGTGCTTGGCTTTGCTGTCGCCGAGCAGGACCCGGATCATGGCGGCGTGTTCATGACTCTCGGCAACGGTTTCCACACGCTCGACATCATGCAACCCGCGATCCCGCGCGAGGCGGCGCAGCCGCTGCCGGGTCAGCTTGGGCTGGTGCACATCGCCTTCAAGGTCGCGACGTACGCGGCGTTGCGCGACGCCTATGCCCATCTCGTCGAGAAGGACGTCGCTATCCAGCGCGCCGTCGATCATGTCTGCCAGCGCAGCTTCTACTTCACCGATCCCGACGGCAACGGCCTCGAGATTTATTACGAGATGCCGAACGCGCTTGCATTGTTCCCGAACGGCCGCGGTGACGACGATGAGCGCCTGCCGCTCTCCGCGCGGGGCGAGCCGCTCCCGCAATGGCTGCTCGAAGATTGGCCCAACGCCGCCGCGATGGCCAAGGTCGAGCGGCTGCGCCAACCGATCGCCGCCGAGTAGCGGCCGCCACTCCAGCGGTGATGGGTTGCCGGAGGGACCCATCACCGAGCCCCGGGTCTGGGCTATATTCGGCGATTGCAATTGCGTTCGACACCTCCTAAAAGGCGCGCCCACGCGTCGCGTCTGGGCCTGCTCTTTAAATACCAGCTGCAATGTGCATCTGTCTTTGCGGAGCGTCCGCCGAGGCGCGGGGTCCGTGGTGATTGGCGCGGCGCCTAGATCAGTGTTTTGGCCGACGCGAGCAACACTCGGCTGGCGAGCCAATTCGCAATTTATCGTTGCGCTTCAGGCGCAGAAAACCGACAGGCCAGATGCCTCTTAATTTCAGCTTTGACAGTCGTGTCCGGTCTGGTTCGGCCCTGGCGCGTTACGCGACGACCTTTCCGTCCCGCCAGGACAGCAGCAGCCTGCACAGCGATTTTGCGCTGCTGATCTCAGCGCATGATTTTGTCACGACGACCGCAGACACGATCCGCCGCTTCTTTCCGACGGAGACGTACGAGATACAGGTGCGTTCGGTCGAGCCAGGCAATTACGATGTGCTGGTGCGTGTTACCGGCGAGAGCGATATCGTGTTTCTCGCGATGATCGGTTTCGATGAAAACAAGCAGATCTTCGCCGAGCGGCGCCTGCATTTCAGCGTCACCCTGTGGGGCGGACACGAGCAGGTCCGCACCGTCGATATCGACCTGCGGGAGCGGTTCGGCCGGTCGCGCCTGGCGCGTATCATGTGGTGGTACAAGGCCGAGCACGGACCCGATTATCGCTCGATCACGATGGAGCCGCCCGAGCCGATCCACGACTCGTTCTATCCCTGGATCGAACAACCGGTGAACGACTACCTCAACCGCTATCTCGAAAGCTCGGCATCGGTCTTGTTCCTGATGGGCGAGCCCGGCACCGGCAAGACGTCATTGATCCGCCATTTTATTTACGAGCACCAATTGCAGGCGCTCATTACCTACGAAGAGAAACTAATCAATTCAGACGAGATGTTTGTCGATTTCCTGGCGCAGGATGGCGATGCCGTGCTGGTCATCGAGGATGCGGAGTCACTGCTGGGGGCGCGCGAAATCGGTGGCAACAGCCTGATGGCGCGGTTCCTCAACGTGTCGGACGGGCTGATCCGGATGGCCGGCAAGAAGATCATCTTCACCACCAACCAGAACGATTTCCGCTCGATCGACCCGGCGCTGGTGCGGCCCGGCCGTTCGTTCGACGCGCTGCGTGCACGCCCGCTGACCCACGAGGAGGCATGCCGCGCCGCCGCTGATGCCGGGATGCCGGCACCGAAGGACCGCGGCGACATCACCCTCGCCGATCTGTTCAACCCCCACATCCGCCAGATCGAAAAGCCGGGCATCGGTATCGGCCGGTAGTTTTCGATCAACCATCAGGGCAGCGATCCCGACACCTAACTGCCATGATGCGCGTTAGCGTAGATAAAATGGGCCGTCCAGGCTGCCAACAGCAGTAACGGCCTTCGAGGCAGCTCGGACGTCAAATAGAAAAAGGGCCGCTCCCTGCGGAGCGGCCCCGGTTCTCAGATGGCCGGGCCGAAGCCCGGCTTACGTTTGCGTGATTATGAGTGCCAGCGGAATTGCTGCGGCTTGCGCGAGGAGCCCTGGCTCAGCTTGATGTTGACGACGCCGGGGCCGTCGAACTTCATCAGCTGGTCGAGCGCGTCGCGCACGTCCTTCACGTCCTCGACATAGGCGCCGAAGCCGCCGAAGGCCTGCATCATCTGGTCGTAGCGGGCGCCATAGATCAGCGTGTTCGGGCGCATCTCGAGCATCGGGTTGCTCGGAATTTCCGGCATTCCGGGGCCAATGCCGCCATTGTTGAGGATGACGATCTTGGCCGGCATGCCATAGCGGCACAGCGTCTCCATCTCCATACCGGAGAAGCCGATCGCCGAGTCACCCGACACGTGCACGACCGGGCGATCCGGGTGGACGCAGCACGCCGCGATGACGATACCGAGCCCGACGCCCATCGTGCCATAGCTGCCCGCGTTCATGTAGGCGCGCGGATTGTCCAGCGGCAACTGGGTGCCGCCGATATCCATCGTGGTGGCGCCTTCCGAGCACAGGATCGCGTTCTTGGGCATCCAATCGCGGATGTCCTTGAACAGGCGATAGTAACCGCCCGGCGACGAGTTGTCCTCGACCTGCGGCCGGATCATCTCGGAGTTGTCGGCGGCCTTCTTCATCAGCGCGTCGCGCCACGGCGTGCCCTTCGGATAGAACCACTGGCGGCCTGCGAGCGCGGCGTTGAGTTGCTGCATGATCGCCTTGCCATCGCCGAGCAGCGGCACTTCCGCCTGCTTGTTCTGGTGCATCGACTCCGGGTTGATGTCGAGCTGGATGAACCGAACGTTCTTGTTGTAGCGTGGCGGCAGGCCGAAATGCAGGATCCAGTTGAGACGCGCGCCCATCAGGAACACCACGTCGGCTTCCAGCAGCGCGAGGCTGCGCGCGGCGCCGGCTGAGAGCGGGTGGTCGTCCGGCATCACGCCCTTACCCTTCGGCGTGCGCAGGAACGGCAGCTGGGTCTTCTCGAGGAAGGCGCGAACCTCCTCCTCGGCACGCGAGGACGCCATGCCCTGGCCGATGATGACCATCGGGCGCTGCGCCGATTGCAGTACGTCGAGCGCCTTTTCGATGTCCTGCGGCAGGGCCTGGGTGCGCGGCGGATCGGGGCAGCGCTCGACCTCGACCACGTCCTTCTCATCGCACGAGCCGGTAATCAGGTCGTCGGCAAAGTCGAGATAGGTTGAACCGGGGCGGCCGTAGATCGACTGACGCACCGCCATTTCGACGTAGAACGGGATGCGGTTGATGTGCTCGATCGCATGCGCCCACTTCGAGACCGGGGTGGCGCACAGCACCTGGCGCTCTTCCTGGAACGAGCCCATGCCGTTGCGATAAGTCTCCGACGCGCCGCCGATCAGGATCATCGGCCAGCAATTCTGCTGTGCGTTGGCGAGCCCGGCGAGACCGTGAATAACGCCGGGGCCGGTCACCGTGATACACGAGCCGGGACGTCCGGTCAGAAAGCCGACGGCACCCGCGGCATAAGACGCCGCCTGCTCGTTGCGCATGCCGATGTAGGGAAGGCCCGCCTGCTGGGCGGCCTCCGCGATCGGCCCGACGGGGAACCCGACGACTCCGAACATGTATTCAACGCCCTGTTCCTTGAGGCTCTTCGCCAGCAAGTCGGCGCCCTTGATCTCAGCCATGTTTCCTCCTCTTTGTGGGCGAGACGCCCCAAACCCGGGTTCCCAATGAACTCCCGACGAACTTGTCCGCCGCAGATTACGCATTTATCGCCGGTCGGGTCTAGACACGGCACCGAATTTGAACGGCATTCGGCGAGGATGGGAGGGCGAGAACGATGGCAATCTTGTTGACGGGCGGGACCGGGTTCGTTGGCCTCAACATTGTCGAAGCACTGTTGCGCGCCGGCCGCGACGTGGTCGTGCTCGATACCGGGCCGGTTCCGCCGGCGGCGGAGGCCGAATTTGCCGCGCTCCCGGGCCGGCTGTGCCATGTCGCGGGTGATGTGCGCGATCCGGCGTCGTTCGAACGCGCCTTCGCCGCCGCGCCGATCGATGCATTGATCCACGCCGCCGCGGTGACCGCTGGCAGCGAACGCGAAGGCAGCGACCCGGCGATCATCGCCGAGGTCAACCTGCTTGGCACGATCCGGGCGCTGACGGCTGCTCATGGCGCCGGTGTGTCGCGCGTCGTCGTGTTGAGCACCGGGTCGGTCTACGGCGAGGCCGGCCAGGCGGAAGAGGGCGTGCTCGACGAGGCGGTGCAGCGGCCGGTGCCGAACAACCTCTACGGCATCAGCAAATACGCGGCCGAACGCAGCAGTCTTCGGCTCGCCGAGCTATGGGGGCTCGATCTGCGGGTCGGACGGCCGGCCGTCGTCTTCGGCTGCTGGGAGCGCGAGACCGGCTATCGCGACGGCATGAGCCTCGTCTTGCAGGCGACGCGCGCCGCCGAACGCGGCGAGGCCGTTGCGATCGCGGCGCAGGGGCCGGAAGATTGGATTTACGCACCCGATCTCGCGGCGTCGGTCATCGCGCTGCTCGACGCGGAGACGCCGCTGCGGCGTGTCTACAATCTCGGCACCGGCCAGACCTGGCCGCTCTCCGCCTGGTGCGAGCGCCTGCGCATTGCCTTCCCGGGCTTCTCCTATCGTGTCGCCGCGACACAGAAGGAGGCGACCCTCAGCGTCCTGTCGGCGTCCTCGATCCGTGCGCCGTTCAGGGCCGCCGCCGTGCGCGACGAACTCAGCTTTGTGCCGCAATACGATCTCGCGCGTGCCTTCGATCATTACATCGAGTGGCGACGCGCGCATCGCACGATAGGCTGAGCCGCCGATGCGGCGGCGCGCCGCAGCACGCGGGCTAAGCGACTGCTGATGCTGATCTTTTAATGCTGCGGCGCAGCACGCGCGGCTGCCATGCTGTTGCGATAGCTGATAACGTTACCAATTGTGCCTGTCGTTGCATCATTGCAGTGCAACATTTTAGATCAGTCAGGCAGGTATGATTATGAAAACGTTGTTGATTGCTGCCGGTCTCGCGGTGCTCGCGACGGGTGCGCAGATTTCCGCAGCTTCGGCCGCCGAGACCGGTCCGCGCGCCTCATCTGAAAACAACTGGGCGGGGATGAACCAGGTCGCCGCGGTACCATCGGCTGTGCCATACGCTCCGGCGGTTGCGCCGGTCGTCGCCCCCGCGCCGGTCGAAGCGCCGCATTACGTGTTGCAGCAGGGCTATGAGCACGGCGGCAAGTGGGAATCTCACTGGGTCCTCGTCCCCTAACGCCCGCCTTTGTACCGCTGCCCAAACCGGCAGCACACTGAACCTTGTCATCATCCCCCCGGGCCTCGTTCCCGCGGGGGATGGCAGTCCGCCCGTCGCACCGCGATCGGGCTCCCGGTTATTCCACGCCGGTGTTAGCACGTCCCCATACCAATCAAATCGCACGGTGAGTTCGACCGGGGGACCTACCGCGTCCGATATCAACTCTGGATGTGCGTCGTGGCATTCCCCTCGGCGATGCTTTGTGGGATGCCGGCGACGCGATTGGTCGCTTCCTGCAACAGGCGGCGGAGTTCGGGCAGCCGCTCCTCGAACCGGTGGAGAGGCGTGCCGACCAGCAGGCCGGCGCTGACGCTGCCATCGGCGTTGAAGATTGGCGCGGCGATCCCGGCGGCGCCGGGGATTGTCTCTCCCCGGCTGATCGAGAAGCCTTCGCGGTGAATCGTGGCGAGCTTTTCGCGCAGTTGCACGGGATCGGTCACGGTGTGCGCCGTCAGCGGTTCGAGCCGCGTCGCGCGGATGTACGCATCGATAAAACTCGGCTCCTGATAGGCCAGCAGCATCAGCCCGCCGGCCGAGGCATAAAGCGGACGGCTGGTGCCGGTAGGTACCGTGTAGCGCACCGGGTTCGGGCTATCGATCACATCGGCATAGCTGCAGCGCTGCGCCAGATAGTCGAGCACGACAAGAAATACGGTCTCGCCGCTTTTGGTGGCGAGGTCCTGCAGGATCGGCCGCACCAGATTGGGAAAGCGGCGGATCGCCAGGATGTCAGCGGCCAGACGAAAGGATTTCGGTCCCAGCCGGTAGAGACCGTGGCCGTGCTCCATATAGCCGCTCGCCACCATCGAGCGCAGGATCCCGAGCAGGCTGCTTTTCGGCGCGCCGATCGAGCCGCTCAGTTCGGCGAGGCTGACGCCTTCCTCGGATTTTGCAAGCGCCTCCAGCAGCGCGACGAGCCGCATTGCCGAACGCGCGAACGAGCCATCGCTCGCCGACGCGCCTTCGTCGGCGCGACGGGTTGTCGTGGCGCGGCGTGCCAATCGGGTCCTCAAGGCGGCGTTCCTCTTTTGATTGGCGCGCACAGTAGTCGCTCGCCCGGCTGTTCTTCAACTCGCTGTCGTGCCGCGATGGCCGCAGACGACGGCGGCCGGCGCTGCTAAGGTCCGGCATCCGGATAAAGGAGGGAATGATGGCGACGATGCTCGATAACGAAACCCGAGCCGATGCGCGTGCGCAAGTACGCGTCGAGGATGTCGAATACCAGCGGCAGGGCGACCGGGTCCTGCTGGCGCGGTTGTACCGCCCGGTTGGCACCGGCCCGTTTCCCGCGGTCATTCAGGTGCATGGCGGCGCCTGGGTTCATAAAGATCGTACCGACAACGACTTCATGGCGATGGCGCTGGCTGAAAGCGGCATCCTCGTTGCCTCGCTTGATTTCCGCATGCCGCCGGAGGCGCCCTATCCGGCCTCGCTCGCCGATATCAATCTCGGCATTCGCTGGCTGAAGGCGCGTGCCCGCACCTATGGCAGCCGCCCCGATTGGGTCGGCTTGATGGGAACGTCGAGTGGCGGTCATCAGGTATTACTGGCGGCGATGCGGCCGGAGAACCCCCGATACACCGTGCTGTCACAGGCCGAGGGGCCGCAGACCGATGCCCGGGTGGCGTTTGTCATCTCAGGCTGGGGCGTGCTCGATCCGCTGCTGCGCTACCACCTCGCCAAAAAGGCCGGCAACGACGAGCTGCTTGAACATCATCATGCCTTCTGGGGCGACGAGGCGACGATGAGCGAGGGCAGCATTCCCGCTATTCTTGATCGCGGTGAAAAGGTGTTTCTGCCGCCGGCGCTGGTCTTCGGCGGCGATGTCGACGAGTGGGTGCCGCTCGAGACCATGCGGCGGACAGTCGACGGCTGGAAGAAAGGCGGCGGTAAGGTGGAACTCGAACTCTACAAGGGCGCCAATCACGGCTTCATGACCGGCAAGCCCAACGCTCCCTATGCCCGTCCCGCACTCGAGCGGATGAAGCAGTTCATCCGCGCCCATACCGGCTGAGCGTTGCTCGCCGGCTTGTCGCGATGATGCCGGTGTCGGCTTAGCCGACACCGGCCAGGGCAACACCCAGGGCGAGATAGGCCATCGTTCCGAGGATGACCGCCGCACTCAGTACCATCGCCCGCATCGCCTTACCCTCCCGCTGCATACCCGGCGTATGATAAATGCACGCCGGAGCCAGCTGGTTCCTGTGTTCTCGTTCGCGTGTCGCGGCAGGGGTCTAGCGCATCACAGGTTGATCTTTGGCGCGGCTTCCTGCCGCAGGCGCGATTTCCGGCTCTTCCTCGGCGATTATCTTACCAGGTTGTGGCGCCTCGAGCGTCCAGGGCACCGTGATGACGCCGAGGTTGAGGCCACCATGCTGCAACAGGATTCGCCGCAGGCGCATGGCCCTGCCGGTGTGCAGCAGATAGTCCCACGCATGCGCCTTGACCAATTCCGGTAAGACAACGGCGATTGACCGGCTGGGGGAGTCTCGGCGTACATCCGCGATGTATTTGAGTAGCGGCCCGGCGACGCTGCGGTATTCGGAGGGCAACTGGACAAGGCGCGGCGGCCGAAACCCGGCCTCCCGTGCCGGGGCTTCAATACGGATGCGCCAGCTTTCGCGCAACTCCGCCGCGTTCTGGTGCTCCTCCGGATCGGTGGTCGTACGAACATGGATAACGATGATGTCCGGCGAGATCCGTAAGGCGTACTCGATTGCCTTCAACGTCAGACGATCGATTCCCTTGATCGGAATGAGCAGGATCGGCGGCTCGAAACTGCCGAGATCGACCGGCGTCGAGTCGTCGAGCTGGCGCTCGATCTGGTCGTAATAGCGCCGCACCACCAGCAGCGCGCCAAGGACCAGCGGGATCGCGATCACCGTGATCCATGCGCCTTCGATGAATTTGGCGGCAACGATGATCAACAGCGCCGCGGCTGTCGCAACCGCGCCGCCGCCATTGATCGCGAGGCGCAGGCGGGTGCGATGGCGTGCTGTCTCTTCCGTAAGGCGGCGGTACCAATGCACCGCCATGCCGGCTTGCGACATCGTAAACGCCAGAAAGGCGCCGACCGCGAAAAGCGGGATCAGGCGGTCAGTGATACCACCGAATACGGTGAGTAACAGCCCGGCCGTCAGGGTCAGCCACAGGATGCCGGCGGAAAACACCAGCCGGCGTCCCGGAACCGCGAAGGCGCGCGGCAGATAGCCGTCGGCCGCGACCATCCGGCACAAGCGCGGAAAGCCGACAAAGCTGGTGTTGGCGGATAACGAGAGGATCGCCAGCAGGCTGCCGATCGCGACGAAATAGAACCAGCCGCGGCCAACCACCGCGGCGGTGAGCTGCGCCAACACGCTCTGATAGCCGGGCTTTGTCTGGTCCATCGCGGCGATGCCATGGACATGCGCCAGATAGGCGATCCCGGCCAGCAGGATACCGAGCACGACGACGATCACCGTCAGGGTGCGGTGGGCATAGGTGACGGTTGGATCGCGAAAGGCGCTGACGCCGTTGCTGACCGCCTCGACTCCGGTCATCGCGGTGCAGCCGCTGGCAAAGGCGCGCAACAGCAGCCACAGCGTCACCCCCTCGGTCGCGGCTGGTATGTGGGGCGGCGCCACGACTGGCGCGGGAGCGCCCCCGGCCGTCATCACCTGCCATATCCCGATGCCGATAATGGCGAAAAAACTCGCGACAAAGATGTAGGTAGGGATCGAGAAAGCGAGGCCCGCCTCCATCGTGCCGCGCAGGTTGACGATGGTGATCAGCCCCAGCACACCCAGGCACAGCGGCAGCGTAAAGGGGTGCAGCGATGGGACGCCGGAGGTCAGGGCGCCGACGCCGGCCGAGATGCCGACCGCGACATTGAGGATGTAATCGATCATCAGCGCGGTCGCCGCCAGGAGCCCAGCCCATGACCCGAGATTTTCCTTGGCGACGACATAGGCTCCGCCGTTGTTGGGGTAGGCCTCGATTGTCTGCCAATAAGACAGATACAGCACCCCGAGCAGCATGAGGATCGCCAGCATGATCGGGACGATCTGGGCCAGGCTCGCGGCGCCCAGCGGGATCAGGATCGTCAGCGCGGCCTCGGGGCCATAGGCCGAGGAGCCGAGGCCGTCTAGCCCCATCGCCGGAACGCCCTCGATGGTATTGAGCTTGCGCTCCTCGCCCTCGCTGGTGGCGAGTTTGCGGCCGAGCAGAAAATTGACGAGGCCCATGTCGCTGCCGCTTGATCCGTCGGCTAACATACTGGACGCGGCGTCGTTCAGCCGCGCGGTTGCGGCGATGCCTTCCCGGCGTCTGTCGGCTCGGCCGTTGAGGCTGTGTCGGGTGCCGTCGGCCGGTTCCACCAGCCGCCACCAAGCGCCTGGAACAGGGCCGCGGTGTCGGAGAACCTTGCGGCCTGCGCGATCACCAGCGCATTACGGGCCTGTGCATCGGCGTTTTCGGCCGTCAGCAGAGCGAGGCTGTTGACCGCGCCCAGCGCAAGCTGGCGTTTCGCGATAGCTAGCGAGGTTGCCGCCGCCTGCCGCGCCGCGACGGCCTTGGTGAGGGCATCCGCGTCGCTGTGCACCGCGGCCAGTGTGTCGGCGACGTTCTGGAACGCGGTCTGCACCGTGGCGCGGTATTGCGCCGCGGCCTCGTCGAGCGCCGCTTCGGCGGCGTGCTGTCTGTGGCCCAGCGTGCCGCCATCGAACAAGGTCTGTGCGACCGAGCCGCCGATCGACCAGAACCCGGCACCGGGAATGAAGAGCTGTGACAGGGTGGTGGCGGTCACACCGGGATTGGCGGACAAGGTAATCTGCGGCAGACGATTGGCAATCGCGACGCCGATCTGGGCGCTGGCCGCGTGCAATTGCGCCTCGGCGGCACGGATGTCGGGGCGCTGCTCGACCAGCTGCGACGGCAGGCTGACCGGCAGGTCCTGCGGCAACGTCAAGGCAGCGAGGTCGAAGGTCTCGCTCGGCTGCTGGCTTGGATAGCGGCCGAGCAGTACCGCCAGCAGGTCGCGTTGCTGCGCCAGCTGCTTTTGCAGCGGTGGGATGCTCGCTTCGGCCTGGGCAAGCGCCGCCTCCTGGATCGCGACATCGGCCCCTGCGATCTGTCCGAGACCTTCCTGGCGCCGCAGAATCGTCAGTGCGTCGCGTTGTGTCGCCGCCGCCTCCTGTGTCGCGGCGAGCTGACCGCGCAGGGCGGCCTCGGTGACCGCCGCGGCCACGAGGTTGGACGTCAGGGTGAGATAGGTGGCCTCGACCTCGAAGCGCTGCGCTTCCTCCTGCGCCGCCAGTGTTTCGATCTGCCGGCGCGTGCCGCCAAACACGTCAGGCACATAGCTCACGGTCAGGTCGGCCGTGTAGAGGCTGTAATAGAGGCTGCCATTGGCGGTCGCCGGAGACAGGGTCGCGGCCGTCTTGTTGCGCGAGGCGGCCAGCCCGGCTTGCACGCTGGGGTAAAGCGCACCCTGGCCGGCGCGGGTCAGCTCGTGCGCCTGCCGCAGCGCCGCCTCGGCCGATTGCAGGTTCGGGTTGTTCTGGATCGCCTCGGTGACGAGGCGGTTGAGCGCCGGCGAGTGGAACAGCGCCCACCATGCCGCCGGGATATCGCGACCGATATCGTAGCGCTGCGCCGCGCCTCCACCCGCGGGAGAGGCAGCGGTTTCGGCCGGCAATGTCGTTCCGGTATAGCCCGGCACGGCCGGCGCCGCAGGGCGTTTGAAGTCGGGGCCGACCGTGCACGCGGTGACGGTCAGCAGTAGCGATGTCGCCCCTGCCTTCAGGTTGCGGAATATGCGGCGGGCCGTCATTGCGGCGTCGGCTCGATCAGCAAAGGCTCAGCTGAGCGCGAAGCCGGTTTGCGGCGCGAGAACAGATCGATCAATACCGGCATGACGATCAGGATCAGCACCGGCGCCAGCAGGATGCCGCCGACCACCACCAGCGCCAGCGGACGTTGCACCTGGCTGCCGATGCCGGTCGACAACGCCGCCGGCAACAGTCCGACGCACGCGGCGATACAGGTCATCACCACCGGCCGCATCTGCACCTCGCAGGCGCGCGCGATTGCCTCGGCGCGCGGCATGCCCTCGGCCAGCAGACGGTTAAAGAAGGACAGGACGAGGATTCCATCCATCGCTGATATGCCGAACAGCGCGACAAACCCGATCGCTGCCGACACACTGAACGGCGTCCCGGTAATGGCCAACGCGAAGATGCCGCCGATCAGCGCCATCGGCATCACGCTGGCCGCCAACAGGGCATCGATCAGCGACCCGAAATTGATGAACAGCAGAATGCCTATCAGTCCCAAACTGATCGGCACGACGATGGCGAGACGGGTGATCGCCTCCTGCAATTCACCGAACTCGCCGACCCATTCCAGCCGGTATCCCGCGGGCAATTTGACCTGTTCCGCCACCTTCTGCTGCGCCGCTAACACGGTGCTCCCGAGATCGCGCCCCCGCACACTGAACTTGATCGGGATATAGCGCTCCTGCTGTTCGCGATAGATGAACGACGCGCCTGAGACCAGCCGGATGGCGGCGATGTCGGCGAGCGCGAACGGCACCGTGCCATTACCCGAGGGATTGCTGGCGCCGATCGTGATGCGTCCGATCGCGTCGAGGCTCTGCCGGTAGTTGGGCGCGAGCCGCACCAGGATCGGGAAGTTCCGATCGCTGCCCTCTTCATAAAGATTGCCGGCGGCCTGACCGGCCAAGGCGGTCTGCACGGTCGAATTGACATCGCCCGGTAGCAGCCCATAGCGCGCCGCCTTCAGTCGGTCGATATCGATGACGACGGTGGGCTGCCCGAGCGATGGTTCGGTAGCGAGGTCGGTGACACCGGGCACCGTCGCCATGACGTCCTTGATCTGGTCGGCGACCTTTTCCAATGTCGCGAGGTCATTGCCGGACAATTTCACCGAGTTCTCGCCTTTAACGCCGGAGGCCGCCTCCTCAACATTGTCCTCGATATATTGCGAAAAATTGAACTCGACGCCGGGAAATTGGGAGGTCAGGGCGGCGGAGACCTGCTGTGTCAGTGTCGCCTTATCGACACCGGCCGGCCAGGTGTCGAACGGCTTCAGCGGCACAAAGAATTCAGCGTTGAAAAAGCCGGTGGCGTCGGTTCCGTCATCCGGGCGGCCATGCTGCGAAATGACCGTGACCACTTCCGGAAAGCTCTTGATGATCCGGCGCATGCGATTGACATACGGATCGCTCGCCTCGAGCGAGATCGACAGCGGCATGGTCGCCCGGATCCACATATTGCCTTCTTCGAGATGCGGCAGGAACTCGAGGCCGAGCGAGGGGATCGCCACCCCGGCCAGGACCAGCAATACGGCCGCGCTGCCCAATGTCACGATGCGATTGCGCAAGGCGTGGCGAACGACCGGCTGGTACATGCGGCGCAGGCCGCGCACGATAAAGGTCTCCACCTCATTGACCCTCTCGGGCAATAACACCGCGCTCATTGCAGGTGACACGGTGAAGGTGGCGAGCAACCCGCCGGCGATCGCAAACGCGTAGGTCTGCGCCATCGGGCCGAAGATATGCCCTTCGACACCGGACATTGAAAACAGCGGGACAAAGCCGGCGATGATGATCGCGGCGGAAAAAAAGATCGCGTAATTGACCTCGATCGCCGCCCGGAAGATCAGGCGCAGCTTCGCCGTGGTGAAGCCATGGGAGCGGGCGATCCCGCTAGGGCCGCTGATCTGCTCGGGCTCACCATGCGTCAGGTGACGGAAGATGTTCTCGACCATGATCACGCTGGCATCGACGATCAGGCCGAAATCGATCGCGCCGACTGAGAGCAGGTTTGCCGATTTGCCGAGCGTCACCAGGATCGCGATCGCGAAAAACAGCGCAAAGGGAATGGTGGTGGCGACGATCAGCGCGCTGCGCAGATTTCCGAGAAACAGCCATTGCACAAAGAAGATCAGGATGATGCCGACCACCATGTTGTGCAATACGGTGTGGGTGGTGACCTCGATCAATTCGCTGCGGTCATAGATCTTCTGGATGCGTACGCCGGGCGGCAGGATACCAGAGCCGTTGATTTTCTCGACTTCAGCCTCGATCCGCTTGATGGTCGGCATGCTCTCTTCGCCACGGCGCATCAGCACGATTCCCTGCACGATGTCGTCGTCATCGTCCTGGCCCGCGATACCGAGCCGCGGCTGAGAGCCGACCGTCACCGTGGCGACATCGCTGATCCGCAACGGCGAGCCGTTATTGCTGGTGATCATCGTGTCGCGGATCTGCTCCATCGAATGGATCAGTCCCACGCCGCGGATGATCGCCGCCTGAGCACCAAAATTGATGGTCTGTCCACCGACATTAATGTTGCTGTTGTTCACCGCCTGCACGATCTGGGGCAGTGTCACGCCATACTGGGTCAAGCGGGCGAGGTCGACCGAGACGTCGTATGTCTTGGTCTTGCCGCCCCAGCCGGTTACATCGATGACCCCTGGCACTGCCTTGAAGCGACGCTCGAGTATCCAGTCCTCGATGGTCTTGAGGTCCGTCAGGCTGAAGCCCGGTGGCCCGACGACGCGATAGCGGAAGATTTCACCGATCGGGCTTTCCGGCGAAATCTGCGGAACCGCGCCGTTCGGCAGCGGTGACAATTGCGACAGCCGGTTGATCACCCATTGCTGCGCTTCGTCATAGGTGAAGTCATAGGTGAATTGCAGTTTCACATCCGACAGGCCGAACAGCGAAATCGTGCGGATGGCGGTGACATGCGGGATGCCGGCCATCTGCACCTCGATCGGGATTGTGATGTAGCGTTCGATCTCCTCGGCGGATTGCCCCGGGTTGAGTGTCACCACATCGACCAGCGGCGGCACCGGGTCAGGGTAGGCCTCGATATTCAACTTGAAGAAGCTCGCAATGCCGATACCCAGTACCCCGAGCAGCATGACGAGCATCAGGCCCCGCTGGCGGAGCGCAAAGGCGATAACCTCGGTCATTGGAACGCTGCGATCAGTCGCCTTTTGCGGCCCGGTCGATAAACAGCGCGCCCGCCGTTACCACTGTATCACCAGCGGCGATGCCCGACAGCACCTCGACCGCATGGCCGGCGACCTGCCCCAGCCGCAATTCATGCATTTTCAGGCCGCCATCGGGCTCGGCGACCCAGGCCCGCGCGGCGTCGCCGTCATAGACGATCGCCGAGTCGGGCACAGCCGGAGCCGCCGTCGCCGCACCGGTCAGAATGCGGAATCGCGCGAACATCTGCGGCTTCAGCACGCCATCGGGGTTCTCGACCTCGGCACGCACTGCCAAGCGATGCGTATTTGCGTCGATGCCGGGCCCGATCCAGGACAATTTCGCGTTGAACACACGATCCGGCAATGCGTCCACGCTGACCTCGACCGGCTGGCCAAGCTTGACCCTGGGAACATCGGCCTCGCGCAGATCCGCCACCATCCAGACGGTGGACAGGTTGCCGATTGTGAAGATCGGGTTGGCCGCGCCGGCGGTTACCGATTCGATATTCTGGCCCAAGCCGACCTGCCGCTGCGTCACCACGCCGGCAATCGGGGCACGCACGATCGCGACCGGGTCGATTGCGCCGTTGGGAGCGGTTTCGACGGCGCGCAGCTCGGCCTCGCTCTTGCCGAGAATGCGGAACCGGTTGCGGGCGGCGGCGAGCGCCACCTCACCCGAGCGGACGTTGTTTTGCGCCGCCGCCCGATCGGTCTGGCTCTGCTGCCAGTCCTTCAAGGCGCCACCTTTGGCATTGTAAAGCTCGTGCTGCCGCTGCTCGGTGGTCTGCGCCATGGTCAGTTGCGCGCGAGCGGTTTTGAGATTGGCGACGGCGGTGATGACGTCGTTCTGGGTCTGGACGATCTCGGTGGCCTCGACGGCGGCGAGCGGCGTGCCCTGCTCGACCGGATCGCCCAGCTTCACCATCAACTTTACGACGCGTCCCGAATAGGGAGAGAAGACCGGGGTCGTTAGGTCATCATCGACCGCGATATTGCCTTCCGCGACGGCACTCGGGTGGAAGACGCGGTTTGCAACCGTTTCGGTCTTGAGCGTCGCCCACTCCTCCTTGGTCGGCCTGAAGGCGGTCGGGTCCGCCCGAGCTGCCTGACCCGGCGTGCCGGCAGGCTCATCGGCCGACAGCACCACTCCGGGACGAAACACCAGGAGGATGCCGCTCCCCAGGAGCGCCGCCGCCGCGACGATTGCCCATTGCGACCGGTGTCGCAGCTCGTCCGGCATCCCCAAATGCTCCGCTTCGCTCCCCCACGGCGGACGAAACTAGCCGCGTGCGTATGTCAGCGGTGTGTCGGGAGGATTACCATTTGGCCATGTTCAAGCCGCGCTCTCGGGGGTGCAGAGCTGAGCCGAGGCCCGGAGATGCGGGACGGCGTCCGGCTCGATCATGGGAAGCGTGATGACGGCCCGCAGCCCAGGCGACGCATTCTCCAGACGCAGCGATCCCCAATGCAGCGTCGCGATGCTGTCGACGATCGACAGACCGAGCCCATTGCCGGGCAGGCTGCGGCTGCTGTCCAGTCGGTAGAAGCGCTCGACGACCCGGGCGCGCTCGGCATCGGGGATACCGGGCCCATCATCCTCGACGATGATCGCGACTGTGTCGGGCCGCACCTCGGCTCGTACCCGCACGGTAGCGCCGCGCCCGGCATATTTCAGCGCGTTGTCGAGCAGATTGGCGACGGCGACGGCCAGCAGGTTGCGATCCCCCAGCGTTGCCGCGCGGTGATCGACCTGTGTCACCTGCGTGATCTCGGCGCCCTCGGCGCTGGCATCGTACAGTTCGACGACGTCGGCAATCACCGGCTGCAATAAGACCGGCGTGAAGGATTGGCGGCGGGTGCCGGCCTCGGCCTCGGCGATCTGCAGCAGGCGGTCGAATACCTGGATGAGTTCATCGATCTGCGTGATCGCGCTGCGCGCGGTGTCGTCGAGCCGCGCCGGCGACGCCGCGAAGCGCAGCGCTTCGTCAAGCTGACTGCGGATGCGGCCGAGCGGTGTGCGCAGATCGTGCGCAATTGCGTTCGAGACATGGCGCACGCCGCTCATCAGACGCTCGATCTCGTCGAGCATCCGGTTGATGTCGCGGCCGAGGCGGGCGAACTCGTCGTCGCCGGCAACCGGAATGCGGCGGCTGAGATCGCCGGCTTCGATCTCGTGCGCGGTGCGATGGATCGCCGCGATGCGGCGTTCGAGCTGGCGCCGGAACAGCAGCGCCCCGATGGCTGCCAGGGTCGTCGCGCAGATCGCCCCTAATAAGACTGCGCGCCAGACGATCTGTTCGATCCGCAACTGGTCACGCAGATCGTGCCCGACCACAAGGATGGCTCCATCAGGCAGGAGCCGCGGCAGCAGGCGACTGACAGAGGGCTGGCCGTTGCGGATCACGCCGCGGTCTTCGACCCGCCCGGCTTCCCCCGGCGAGGGGGTCCACCCCGCGAGATTGCCGGCGATCTTGCGTCCGTCCGGGCCGACCAGCTGATACACCTCGGTGTCCTGATCGACCCCATCGTCCAGCAATTGGTCGATCTCCTGCCGGACGCTTTCGCGGCCGCGCGCCGCGTAATGCGCGGCCAGGCGGTCTGACAGCGGCGCCAGTTTGGCGTCCGCGCTATGTGCCACCACGCCCACGGTCGCGAGATAAAAGACGGCCGACACGACGGACGACGAGCCGACCGCCAGGACGCCATAACTGAGAGCGAGGCGGAACGCCGCGCTGGCCCAGATCTGGCCCAATGCCCTACTCATCGGCCGAAATCATGTAGCCCACCCCGCGCAGCGTCTGCAGCAGGCGGGGTGAAAACCCGGCATCGACCTTGCGCCGCAATCGGCTGATCTGCACGTCGACGACATTAGTCTGCGGGTCGAAATAATAGTCCCATACCGATTCGAGCAGCATGGTGCGGGTGACCACCTGCCCCTGGTGCCGCACCAGGTATTCTAGAAGGCGGAATTCGCGCGGCTGCAACAGGATCGCCCGCCCGGCCCGCTCGGCCCGGCGGGTGCGCAGATCGAGCTTCAGATCGGCGACCCACAATTCCTGCGCATCGCTCGCCACCCCGGAGCGGCGTGCCAGCGCCTCGATGCGCGCCAATAGTTCAGAAAATGCGAAGGGCTTGGTAAGATAGTCGTCACCGCCGCCGCGCAGCCCGCGCACCCTCTCGTCGAGACTGGCGAGAGCGCTGAGGATCAGGACTGGCGTCGTTTTGCCAAGCTGGCGCAGGGCGGTGAGGATCGCCAGCCCGTCGATGCCGCCGGGGAGCATCCGGTCAAGCACGATGACATCCCAGCGATCGTTGGTCGCGAGATCGAGCCCGTCGGCGCCGTTGCGGCTCAATACCGCGACATGGCCGGCCTCGGCGAGGCCGTTGCAGATATAGCGGGCGGTTTCCGCTTCATCCTCGATGACGAGGCATCGCATTGCGCTGTCTCTTGCCGCTGTCGAGCAAGGCGCCCCGCAACGGTCAGAATTGCAAATGAACCCGCGCGGCGAAGATCGAAACCGGGCCGCGATCGGCGTTGTAGGCCGGGTTGGCGATGAACTGATAGTCCCCTGTCAGCGATGCCCACTCAGTCAGCTGGGCGCGATAATACAGCTCCAGCACGTCCTCGGTGGCGTAATTAAGCTTGCCGTCGCCGATCAGGATGCCGGTGCCGCCGGCCGCGAAATACGCGATCTGCACACCCGACAGCGCATTGATGGCGGTTGCCAGCCCCACTGTGTCCTGCGGCCGGCCCCAAGCGCTGCCCTTGAGGCTGAAGCCGAGCTGGCCGGAGCGCGAGATGTCGGTAAACGACATGATCTCGTGGCGTCCGTCATTCAGGCTGAAGCGGGCGAACATGCCGAGCTGGTCGGTGAGTCCCTGTTCGAGGTTCAGCACGAGGCCGGTCATTGTGCGGGTGGCGCGCGTCTGGGTGATGTCGATCGTCGGGGTCAGGAGCGCCTGGGCATAGCTGCCCATGTAGCCGGTATTGGCAAAGCCGAGGATGCGCAGCTTGCCATCCTGGCCGAAGAGTTGATGGCGCTCTTCAAACTCCGCCTGCAATCCGTGATGCTGGAAGATGCGAGTGTCGAGATCGCGGCTGTTCGAGAATCTTGGGAGGAGAAAATCCCCCACTCGAAAAGCCCAGCGCTTCTGGTTCAATTCGATCGCGACGCCGTCGCTGTACCCCTTTGGGTCGGCGGCGTAATCATAGGCGCCGCCTTCCCAGATCGACCAGTTGAGGAAATCGTTGCGCGGGTCGTGGGCGTAGACGTTGGTGTCGAACAGATCGTTGACCGCGAGCTTGCCGGCCCAGACCGTGATGCGTGACACATCCTCCTTCCCGGCGATGCTATTGAGATCGTCGGTGATATCCTCCTGTTCGCCGCCAAGGCCGAAGACCTGTTTGATGTAGGCGCGTGCCGGGTTGAATTTCGGCACGTGCGAACTGGCCTTCTGTGCCTCGCCATTGGGGAAACCCGCGAGGCCGGTAGTGTGATTAAACCCGTCGCCCTGGTTGAACTCGGGGTCGAAATAAATCTCGCCGCCATCCCACAACCGCCGCCCGATATAGGCGGTGGCCGAGATTGTCTCGTCCTGGCGGTTGCCGGGGTTGAGGCTCTGCGGCCCCGAATAGGGCGAGCGAAAGCCGAGATGCCCCTGATCGACGACAGTGACCTGGCCGTGGACACTCCAATCAGACGGGGTCACATCGGCGTTTGGCGGCAGATTGTTTTGCGCCTGCGAGGGGGTGGTAGGAGGCGCCCCTTCTTGTGCCAGAGCGCCCCCGCCATTTGCCAATGCCAGGAAAATCGATAGCGCGGCGATGCGGCCGCTCGGCCATCGGTTAGCGGGGCAGGCGACCATGAGCTCACAAGGCGGCTATTGCGTGAGCCCAATCTACGATTTCCGACGGACCCCCGTACAGTGCGAAGCGCGCGAGCCTATCACCACGCTCGCGAGTGCGGCAGCGGCGCCATCAATGCTCGTGGATTTGCACGACCACCTTGATCGCGTCCTCAATGCGCTCGCGGGCGTATTTGATCGCGGTCGGCACCTCGGCGAGCGGGAAGGTGTGGGTGTGAATCAGCTTGGCGTCGAAGCGCTTCTGCGCCATCAGCGCGGCGGCCCGATGCGTCGCGCTTTTGCCCTCGCCGCGGATGCCGAAGACATAGATATTGTTGCGCACCAGGTGCGCGATATCGACCGGCACCGGCTCGTGGGGGAAGGCGGCGAGGCAGATGCGGCCGCCGCGGCTGGTCATCTGGCCGGCCTCGTTGAGCGCGTTAGGCGCGCCCGAGCATTCCAGTACATACTGGACGCCCTTGCCGCCGGTGATGCGCTTGACCGCCGCAACCGGGTCTTCGTTATGCAGGTTTACGACGTGGTCCGCGCCGAGCTGCCGTCCCATCTCAAGGCGGCTGTCACGCGTCCCGGTCAGGATCACCGGCGATGCGCCGAGTGCCTTCGCAACCGCCACGCCCATCAGCCCGATCGGACCGGGGCCGATAACCACGACCGCCTCGCCGGCGATGAGGCCACCCATCACGTCGAGCCCGTACATCGCGGTGCCGGCGGTGACCACCAGCGTCGCCTCGGGGTCGCTCATATCCTCGGGAATATGGGCCATCGTGTTGATGTTGTTGATCGCGTATTGCGCGAACCCGCCATCGGTGGTGAAGCCGTTGGCGCGGTGGCCCTTGGCTCGGAAACCGTAATTCAGGCACGAGGTGTACATGCCCTCGCGACAGCGCGGGCAGTGGCCGCACCCGGCATGCACCTCGACCGTGACGCGGTCGCCGACCGAGAACTCGTCGACGCCGGGCCCCAGCTTGACGACCGTGCCCATGTATTCATGGCCGGGCGTGAAGTTTTTGTGGAACGGCAACTCGCCGTCGATCATCGCAGGAGTGCCATGCTTTAGCACCTCGATGTCGGTGGCGCACACGGCGATGGCGTCGATGCGCAGCAAGACCTCGGCGGCACCGGGCTGCGGCACTGGCTTTTCGATCAGGGTCAGCTCGTCGGGGCCCCCCAGCACCCACGCCTTCATCTTGTCCGGAATTACGTATTGGTTGCTGCCATTCGGCGCTGCGTCCATCTCGCAAACCTCGCTATCATCTGCTGTCTCGGCGAACATGTTGGTAAGCCGAGCGAGGAGGTCAACGCAGGCCTTCGGGGAACAGGTTGGGCTTAATACTGTTTCGCAATACCGCCCCATTGACCGAGCGAGGCACCGTGCCGATCCCTACCGCGCCGCCAGCCCCGCCACCCACTGCCACTGCGCTCGACCGGCTCGCCGAGCGGATGGGCATAGAAGCCGAATTCCGCGATGCGCGCGGCGATGTTATCGTCACCCCGGCCGAGACCAAGCGGCACCTGCTTGCCGCGATGGGAATTGCCGTGGGCACCGATGCCGAGGCGCAGGTTGCGCTCGAGGCGCTCGACCGGGAGGAGTGGCTGCGTCCGCTGGACCCGGTTCACGTCCTGCGCGGCAAGGCGGCGCCCGGGGAGATCGTGATTTCGCTGCCCGCTGATACCGGCGAGGTCAGCTGGCGCCTGACGATGGAAGACGGCGGGAGTGACTCCGGAAAAGCATCGTTCGGTGACCTTTCGCTGGTCAGCCAGCGCCACATTACCGGGATCGTTGTTGAACGCCGGCGTCTGCCACTCCTCGGCGATCTGCCGCAGGGGTATCACCGCCTTGAGTTGACCCCCGGCGCGGCGACAACAACGCTCATCGTAACGCCCGCGCAATGCTGGCTCCCTCCAGCGCTCAGCGCGGAGCGGCGGGGCTGGGGGATTGCGATACAGCTTTATCTGCTGCGCTCGTCGAACAATTGGGGCATTGGCGATTTCAGCGACCTGCGCGAGTTGGTCGGGCTGGTGGCGCCGCGTGGCGCCGATGTGATCGGGCTTAACCCATTGCACGCGATGTTCCCCGACGATCCGGAGCATGCCAGCCCCTATTCGCCGGAGAGCCGCCTCCTGCTCAACATCCTTAATATCGATGTTGCCGCGGTGCCCGAGGCGGCGGCGTGCGCCGCGGCGCAGGGGCTGATCGCGAGCCCCGCCTTCCAGCAACGCCTGGCAGCGTGCCGTGACCGCCACCTCGTCGATTACGCCGAGGTGGCAGCGCTAAAGCTTGCCGTGCTGGAAATGCTGTTCGATGCCTGCCGGGCCGCCGCCGACCGGAAGCGCTGGCGGCAATTCGAGGCGTTCCGCGGCAAGAGCGGTGAGGTGCTGGAGCGCAATTGCCGCTTTCTCGCACTGCGCGAGCACTTTGCCGAGGTCGATCCAGCGCACGTGGATTGGCACGCCTGGCCGGAGCGCTATCGCGACGCCGCCGGTGCCGATGTCGAACGCTTCGCCGCCGAACACCGCCATCGCGTCGATTTTCATGGCTGGCTGCAATGGGTCGCGGATACCCAGCTGGGCGAGGCTGCGGCGGCCGCCAAGCGCGGCGGCATGACGATCGGGCTGTACCGCGATCTGGCGGTGGGCGCCGACCGCGCCGGCGCCGAGACCTGGGCCAATTCGAACGCGGTTGTGTCCGGTGCGCAAGTCGGCGCTCCCCCTGATATCCATAACCCCGCCGGGCAGGCCTGGGGCTTGCCGCCGTTCAATCCGCGCGCATTGCGAGCCGAGGCGTATCACAGCTTTGTCCAGCTCGTGCGCGCCAACATGCGGCATGCCGGCGGGCTGCGCATCGACCACGTGATGGGGCTGCAGCACCTTTACTGGGTGCCGGACGGCCAGCCGGCCTCGGCCGGCGCCTATGTGCAATACCCGCTCGACGATCTTGTCGGCATCCTGGCGCTCGAGAGCCAGCGGCATCAGTGCCTGGTAGTCGGGGAGGATCTCGGCACCGTGCCGGAAGGCTTCCGCGAGCGCATGCAGGCGGCGAATATACTGTCATACCGCGTGCTGTTCTTCGAACAGGATGCGAAGACCGGCGAGTTCCTCCCTCCGGCGGACTACCCGTCGCTCGCCATGGCGGTGGTCGGCAGCCATGACCTGCCGACGCTGCGTGGCTGGTGGGAAGGACGCGATCTTGATCTCAAGGAAAAGCTTGGCCTGTTTCCAGGTGAAGGCGAGGCGCAACGGCAACGCGCTACCCGCCAGAGGGACAAGCGGCAGCTTGTTGCCGCGCTGCGTCGCGAGGGGCTGATCGCGGCGACCGGCGAGCCCGACAACCACACCCTGGTGCGCGCCGCGCACGCTTTTCTGGCGCGCACCCCCAGCATTCTCGCGATGCCGCAGATTGACGATCTGACCGATGAGGCCGATCCGGTCAACGTCCCCGCGACCTCCGATGAGCATCCGAACTGGCGCCGGCGCCTGTCGATGACCCTCAATGAGCTGGCTGAGCGGCCGCGCTTCGCCGATATCACCGGCAATTTCCAGCACGAGCGCCACAAGCCGGTTAAGCGCCGCCGTCGGAGCGGCTCTCCGCTCTAAGGCGAGGCGCTTACCCAAACTTGTCGTTGCGGGATGGCGCCATAGGCCGCACTCTGCGCCTCAACAATTTCGCGTTTTGCGCGAGGCATTTGGGGGGATGCGCATGATTGCACGATTCGCTGCGGCTATTCTCGTGCTGCTGCTGTTCGCGGGGCAGCCTGCCTTGGCGCAGGCGCCAAAGCAGCCGAGCGGCGATCCGATCAGGATCGGTTTGTCGATGGCCTTGACCGGATCGCTGGCGGTCAACGGCAAGAGTGCGTTGCTGGCGATGCAGATCTGGGTCGAGGACACCAACGCCAAGGGCGGTTTGCTCGGCCGGCCCGTCAAGCTGGTCTATTACGACGACCAGAGCAATCCATCGCTGGTGCCGGGCATCTATACCAAGCTGCTCGACGTCGACAAGGTCGACCTCGTCGTCTCGGGCTACGCGACCAACATCGCGGCGCCGGCGATGCCGGTGGTCATCGCGCACAACATGAATTTCATCAGCCTGTTCGCGCTCGACATCAACGAGGAGTTCAAGTACCCGCGATACTTTTCGATGCTCCCGGTGGGCCCCGATCCGCGGCCGGCGATTTCGGAAGGTTTTTTCGATATCATCAAGGCCAACAAGGACAAAATGGGGCTGAAGACGATCGCGTTGGCCGTGGGTGACGGCGAAGCCACCCGTAACACCGCCGACGGCGCCCGCATCAATCTGAAAAAGGCCGGGCTCGATGTCGTCTACGATCGCACCTACCCGCTCAACACAACCGATTTCAGCCCGGTGGTGCGGTCATTGGCAGCGACCAACGCCGATATCGTCTACATCTCGTCCTATCCGGCTGACAGCGTCGGGATCATCCGCAGCGCCAACGAACTCGGCCTGAAAGCCAAGGTGTTCGGCGGCAATTTGACTGGGCCGCAAAGCACCGCGCTGAAAACCAGCCTCGGGCCGATGCTGAACGGCATTATCACCTTTGACTGGTGGCTGCCGGCGCAGCCGCTGCGCTTTCCCGGTGTCATGGAATTCCTTACCAAGTATCAGGCGCAGGCCGGCAAGGAGGGCGTCGATCCGCTCGGCTATTACATCGGGCCCTGGGCCTATGCCGATCTGCAGGTGCTCGGAGACGCGGTCGAAGGCGCCAAGGGCCTGGATCAGGACAAGATCGCCGACTACATCCACCACAACAGCTTCAAGACCGTAGTCGGCGATGTCAGCTTCGGTGAAAAGGGCGAATGGGCGAAATCGCGCATCCTGACGGTGCAGTTCCAGAACATCAAAGGGACGACCGTCGACGATTTCCGCGACGGCAAGGCCGAGACCGTAATCTGGCCCGATCAGTACAAGTCGGGCGACGTTATCCTGCCTTACAGCGAGGCCCACAAATAAGGCGCGGAGCTAGCGCGGGCGGAGCCGGAACGACGGCGAGCGGTCGGGCTGCAAGGTGATCGAGGCAACCGGCTGGAGCGGCTCGTGGTCAAGCGGTTCGATACGGAATGCCTGGACCAGGCTGGCCAGCGCCAGCGTGCTCTCGGTCAGTGCGAATTGCGCGCCGATACAGGCGCGCGGGCCCGTCCCGAACGGCAGGTAGGAAAACCGCGCCGGCGGCTCGCTCCCGGGCAGGAACCGGCTGGGATCGAAGGTATCCGCATCACGCCACAACCGGCGATGCCGATGCAGCACCCAGGGCACGATCAGCACCACGGCGCGGGGTGCGATGGCGATGCCCGCCGCCATATCGGCGGCCCGCGCCTGCCGCACGAGCGAGAATGCCGGCGGATAGAGCCGCAAGGTCTCGTCGATGACCGCACGGGTGTAGGCGAGTCGCGGCAGCGCCTCAATGGCGCCCACCGGCGAGAGATCGAGCGTCGCGACCTCATCCGCGATCCGCTGCTGCACGTCGGGCATCGCGGCAACCAGATGGATGGCCCAGGCGAGCGCCACCGCTGTCGTCTCGTGGCCCGCCGTCAGCATCGTCGCGGCCTGCTCGACCCGCTCGCGATGCGGCACGCCGCTTTCCGCCATCAGGTCGAACAGGTCGCGCTCGCCGGCGGAGGCGGGCCGCTGCGCTCGCTGCGCCAGGATGCGTGCGATGCGGCGCATCCAGGCGCGGCGGAATCGCCAGCGCGCCCAGCTGCGCGGTGTCGGCCAGCCGCGCGGCAGAATGAAATCGAGCATTGAGGGCCGGCCGATACCGGTCGCATAGAGCTGCATCGCGGCCCGCAGCGGGGGCCCTTCGGCGGTGATGTCGAGCGAAAACAGCGTCGCAGCCGCGACGTCCAACGCCAGCAGCTGGAGATGCGGAAACAGCTCCACCGGTCGCGCGCGGTGCACCTGCAAGCGCGCAATCGCCTGGCGGCAGGCCCGCGCGGTCTCCGCCGCGACCGGCGCCATCATGCGGGGCGCGAAGGCCGGCGCCAGCATGCGCCGTTGGTGCCGCCAGTCACTGCCTTCCGCGAGAAACAATCCGCGTCCGACGACCGGCCCCAAGGCGCGCCCGACCGAGGCGGTGCGGCGGTAATTCCCCGCATTCTCGATCAGCACATGCCGGATCCCCTCCGGTTCGTTGAGAATGATCTGTTGGCGCCCGGCAAAGCTGCGCCCGACCGCCATATCGTCAAAGGCGCGCGGCGGAAAGCTCGCCAATGCGTTGTTGCGAAGCGCCTGCGCGATCGCGCGCCACGATGGTCGGTCGAGCGCCGCGTACGGATTTTCAAAGGCTCGCGAGTGCGGCAGATCGGTCACACGGCCCTCCGGCTGCCCGGGTTGATGCCAAGGGTAAGGCGTGCCTATTCACTGTGCGACGGCTTGCCGCAAAATCAAGCCGGGCGCGGCATTCAGCCCGAGTTGTCGCCCCGCTCGGCTTTGGTGTAGGGTCGAAACGGCTCGCGGCGTGGTTGGGTGCGTGGCGAGCCCGCTATCGCTTCCTACGGTCTCCCAGAAGACCGCGCGCGGCGGGCGTCCTGGCCGAAAAGGGGCAGCGGGGACATGGTGCGGTTGACGAAATCGATAACGGGGACAGCGTTACTGCGGGTTTGCGCGGTGCTGGCGCTGGTATTCTTCGGATGGGCAGCCTTCTCCGCGGCGAGCTACGCATCGCAGCCGGTGCCGTGGGAAATCGCGATGCAGCCGCCGGCGACGCCGGTCAAGGAGCGCATCCAGGAATTTCACAACGAACTGCTGGTCATCATCACGCTGATCACGTTGTTCGTGCTCGGCCTGCTGCTCTATGTGATGGTGAAGTTCAACGCGCGGGCGCACCCGGTGCCGACCCGCACGACGCACAACCCGGTGATCGAGGTGATCTGGACCATCGCGCCGGTGATCATCCTCGTGATCGTCGCCGTGCCATCGTTCAAGCTGATGTATTACATGGACCGGGTGCCGAACCCGGACATGACGATCAAGGTCACCGGGCATCAGTGGTATTGGGAATATACCTACCCGGACCAAGGCAATATCGACTTCAACAGCAACCTGATTCCCGATGATCAGCTGAAACCGGGGCAGCCGCGCCTGCTCGAGGTGGACAATCCGCTGGTCGTGCCGGTCGGCACCAATGTCAGAGTCCAGGTCACCGGCACTGATGTAATCCACAGCTGGTTCATCCCGTCCTTCGGCGTGCAGGAATACGCCGTGGTCGGCCGCTTGAACGAATCGTGGTTCAATGTCGAGCGCGAAGGCGACTATTACGGCGAGTGCAATCAGATCTGCGGCGTCAACCACGCCTTCATGCCGATCAAGGTGGTTGCCATGTCGAAAGCCGATTTCCAGAAATGGCTGGTCGATGCCAAGAAGAAGTTTGCCGCCAATTCTCCTGACATTGAAAAGGCGCCGGGCGCCCCCGATGCAACCCTGGTCGCCGCGGCGGCCGATGTCCGGTCGACGGGCGGCGCTGCCGTTCCGGCCGGCAACCGTTAGCGCAGAGGTCTTGCGATGAGTTACAGCGATACGCATGCTCTCGATGACGGGCACGCGCACGATCATCGGCCGGGGTTTTTCCGCCGCTGGTTCGCCTCGACGAACCACAAGGATATCGGCACGCTCTACATCATCTTCGCGATCGCCGTGGCGGTTATCGCCGGCGGCATCTCGGTGGTGATGCGGGCACAACTGGCGCATCCGCACAATACGCTGATCACCGATCACCAGGCCTATAACGTGCTGATCACCGCGCACGGTCTGCTGATGGTGTTCTTCGCGGTCATGCCGGCGACGATGGGCGGGTTTGGCAACTGGTTCGTGCCGCTGATGATCGGCGCGCCTGACATGGCCTTCCCGCGGATGAACAATGTCAGCTTCTGGCTGCTGGTCCCGGCCTTTCTGCTGATGGCGTGCTCGGTGTTTGTCGGGGCCGGCCAAGGGGTCAACGGCGCCGGCCCGGGGGTGGGCTGGACGATCTATCCGCCCCTGTCCGAAGCGGGAGCGAGCGGGCATCCCGGGCCATCGATCGACATGGTGATCTTCTCGCTGCATCTGGCGGGCGCCTCGTCGATCATGAGCTCGATCAACTTCATCACG
>JAFAYW010000277.1 GCA_019240125.1 Alphaproteobacteria bacterium | reverse complement strand
CGCCGCAGCAGATCGATTGTGGTATCACGGTCCATCTCTGGAATATCGGTGCGCGTGACCTGCTTGTCAGGGGCTTTGCGTCCCTTGCGCGTCGGCGCAATCGAGGAGGGCGTTGAGGAGGACGTTGGCGCCGGCGGTGAGGTCGGCCGGGGTCGCGTCTTCGATCTCGTTGTGGCTGATGCCGCCGACGCAGGGCACAAAGATCATCGCGGTCGGCGCCACCCGCGCCATGTAAACCGCGTCATGGCCGGCGCCGCTGATGATGTCCTGATGGGCGTAGCCCTGCGCAGACGCCGCGTCGCGCACCGCGCCGACCAGCCGCTCGGCAAACGGCGTGGGCGGGAAATACCAGAATTCCTTGATCTCGGTCTCGACCCCTTGCGAGGAAGCGGCGGCGGCGCAGGCCGCACGTAGGTCGCGGTCCATCTGGGTCAGCACGCCATCGTTGGGATGGCGGAAATCGACTGTGAAGAACACGCGGCCGGGGATCGTGTTGCGTGAGTTGGGGCTGACCTGGACAAAGCCGACCGTGGCGCAGGCATAGGGCGCGTGGGCATGGCCGATCTTGTTGACCGCGTCGATCATGCGGGCGGCACCGACCAGCGCGTCGCGGCGGCGCGGCATGGGGGTCGGTCCGGCATGCGCCTCCTGGCCGATCACGGTGATTTCGTACCAGCGCTGCCCCTGGGCTCCGGTGACCACGCCGATCGGGAGGCCGGCGGCTTCGAGGATCGGCCCCTGCTCGATATGCGCCTCGAAATAGGCGGCGACCTCGCGCCCGCCAACGTCAGCATCGCCGGCAAAGCCGATGCGGTCGAGTTCGCCGCCCAGCGTCAGGTCGGGCGCGTTGTTGTCGGCGGTCGCCAGCGCGCTCGCAAGATCGAATACGCCGGTAAAGGCGCCAGAGCCGACCATGGCCGGCGAAAACCGCGCGCCTTCTTCGTTGGTCCAGGCGACGATCTCGATCGGCGCCTCGCTCTCGTAGCCGAGATCGTTCAGGGTGCGCACCAGTTCCAGCCCGGCCATCACGCCATAGGCGCCGTCGAACTTGCCGCCGGTCGGCTGCGTATCGAGATGGCTGCCGGTCATCACCGGCGGCAGGGCCGGATTGCGGCCGGGGCGGCGCGCGAAGATGTTGCCGATGCGGTCGATGGTGACGGTGCAGCCGGCTTCCTCGCACCAGCGGATGAACAGACGGCGCGCCTCGGCATCGAGATCGCTGCCCGCGAGGCGGCAGACGCCGCCTTTCTCGGTAGCCCCGATCCGCGCCAACTCCATCAGGCTGTCCCAGAGCCGCTCGCCGTTGATCTGCAAATTGCGCATAAGGCCGCGATCCTATCAGTGATGCTGCGGCCGCGATTCTCCGCCTGCGCTAGCCGCGCCGCAAGCCGGCAGGGTTGGGGACAGGTTGCGGCGCGCGGCGGCGACGCATCCACAGCCGCTCGCTGAGTACGCACGCAAGCGCTGCGCCGATCAAGGCCGTCGAGGTGAGGTCGCGGCCGGAAAGGCGCTCATGCGCCAGCCAGGTGCTCGATGCGACTCCGATGCACGGCACCGCTAGCGAGCTTATGCCAGTAATGCTCGCGGGCAGCATCGGCACCAGCCTGAACCACGCGAAATACGCGACCCCGTTGGCGGCGAGACCGAGAAACAACAGCGACAGAATTTGCGGGAGGCCAGCCCGTGACAGATCGGGGGGCGCGCTCAGCGTGGCCCAGACCACCACCAGCGGCACAAGGCCGATCACCAGTTGCCAGAACGCGATGACCGAGGCGTGCGCGTGCCAAACCCGGCGCTTCAGCCACACCGTGCCGAGCCCAAAGGAGATCGCCGCGCCAATCGTCAGCGCGGCGCCAAGCGGTGCATTGCGCAGTTGCGACAGGTTTTGTGACACCAGCACGACCACGGCCGCTGCGCCAAGCGCCAGCGCTGCCGCCCGAGTCGCGGTAACGCGTTCACCGAGCAGGGGCCACGCAAACAGCGTCGCCCAGATCGGCATTGTGTAGACCAGCACCGAGGCGCGGCCCGGGCTCATCAGATACACGCCGAAATTCATGCAGATCGGAAAGATCGCCATGTTCAGCAGGCCGGCAATCACCAGGTCCGGCCAGGTCTCGCGCGGCATGCGCAATGACGCACCGCTCACCAGGGCTTGCGCCAGCAGCGCGGCCGCGCCGACGATCTGCACACTGGTACGCAGGGTGAACACATCCAGCCCCGCCAGTGCGATCGCGGTCAGCGGGTAGGAGACACCCCAGGTGATCCAGACGACGCAGAGCAGCAGAAACGGCATCGGGTGGTACTGCGCTGCCCGCCTCAGGTGAATTTGCCGGAGCGGGGGAAGCCTTGCGGCACGGCGCGCCCGGCGCCGCCGCGAGGGCCACGCCACGGTGTCATATCGAACTCGGTGCGGGTACGGGTTTCGCTTTGCCGCCACGACAAACCATCCGCAGCGCGGAAGAACCGCGCATCGATCAGACTGCCGGAGCGGAAACGCTGCAGGATGACACCGCGGCCGCGCGTCATATCGGGGATTTCGCCGGTCTCGACGACCAGCATGCGGCGGTTCTCACCGACAAAGGCGACCAGATCTCCCTCGACGGGCAGGCAGAGCATCGCCTTGGCATCGGCGCCCGGTACCAGAACCTGCTTGCCGGCGCGGGTCTGCGCCAGCGCCTCGTCGGCCTCGACCAGGAAGCCGCGCCCATCATCGGAGGCGACCAGCAGGCGCACCCCGGGCCGGTGCGGGAACAGCGCGACGATGTCGTGGTCGTTCGGCAGGTCGATTATCAGCCGCAGCGGCTCCCCCTGGCCGCGACCGCCGGGCAGGCGATCGGCCGGGATCGCGTAGAAGCGGCCGTTGGTGCCGAACACGACGAGGCGGTCGGTGGTCTCCGCCGGGATGATGAAGCGGGGGCCGTCGCCTTCCTTGTATTTCTGCTCGGCGGCGGCGATGCCGTGCCCCTTTACCGCGCGGATCCAGCCCTTTTGCGAGCACAACACGGTGATCGGCTCGCGATCGACCAGTGCCGCCACCGGGATCACCATCGCGACCGGCGCCTCGCCGAGCAGGGTGCGGCGGCGGCCGAGCGGGGTGTCGCCGCCGAACTCCTTCTGCGTCGCGGCGACTTCCTTGGCGAGGGCCCGCCATTGCTTCTTGTCGCTGGCGAGCAGCGCCTCGATACCGGCCGACTCTTTGGAAAGCTGGTCCAGCTCCTTCTGGAGGGCGAGTTCGTCGATGCGGCGCAGCGAGCGCAGCCGCATGTTGAGGATCGCCTCAACCTGCACATCGCTGAGTCCCCAGCGCGCCATCATCACGGCCTTGGGGTCATCCTCCTCGCGGATGATGCGAATCACCTCGTCGAGATTGATGTAGACGATGACAAGGCCACGCAGGATCTCCATGCGCCGCGCCACCGCCGCCAGCCGGTGCCGGCTGCGCCGTAACAGCACCTCGCGGCGATGATCGAGAAAGGCCTGCAACGCCTCCTTCAGGTTCATCACCCGCGGCACGCCGACCGCATCGACGACGTTGAGGTTGAGCGGCACGCGCACTTCCAGTTCGGTGAACCGGAACAATTGCTCCATCAGCATGTCGGCTTCGACGTTGCGGTTTTTCGGTTCGAGGACCAGCCGGACATCCTCGGTCGACTCGTCACGGATGTCGGCGAGCAGCGGCAGCTTTTTCTCTTCGAGAAAGGCCGCGATCTTTTCGATCAGGCGGCCTTTCGGCACCTGATACGGCATCTCGGTGACAACGATCTGGTAGGTGCCGTGCGACAGCGGCTCCTTTACCCAGCGCGCCCGCAGGCGAAAGCTGCCGCGCCCGGTAGCATAGGCCTCGACGATATTCGCGGCCGGCTCGGCCAGGACGCCGCCAGTCGGGAAATCAGGGCCGGCGACGTGCGCCACCAATTCGGCGGTTGGGCAGGCCGGGTACTCGATCAGGTGCAATAACGCACTGCACAATTCGCCGACATTGTGCGGCGGGATGCTGGTCGCCATGCCGACCGCGATCCCTGCGGCGCCGTTGGCCAGCAGGTTCGGAAAGCGCGCCGGCAACACCACCGGCTCGCGGTCTTCGCCATCATAGGTGTCGCGGAAATCGACCGCGTCCTCGTCGATGCCCTCCAGCATCGCCTGCGCCACGGCCGACAGTCGGCTTTCGGTGTAGCGCATCGCCGCCGCGTTATCGCCGTCGATATTGCCGAAATTGCCCTGGCCATCGATCAGCGGATAGCGCTGCGAAAAATCCTGCGCCAGCCGCACGAGTGCCTCGTACACGGCGAGCTCGCCATGCGGGTGGAACTTGCCGATCACATCGCCGACGACGCGGGCGCATTTCTTGTAGCCGGAGCCGGGGTCCATCCGCAGCTCGCGCATCGCATGGAGGATGCGGCGATGCACCGGCTTCAGCCCGTCGCGCACATCCGGCAATGAGCGGGCCATGATGGTCGACAGCGCGTATGACAAATAGCGCTCGCCGAGCGCATCGGCGAAATCGACGTCGCGGATCTCGCCGCCAGGGGGTGAACCGGTGGCGGAATCGGACATGCCTACCAGACCTCGTTGCTAATTGCTGGTAACCATACCAGAGGCTGCGGCGCGCCGCATCCTTTCCGCCAGCCGCTCGCGCGCCTCGGGAATGCGGCCACCCTGCGGTGCGAACACATGATGCACCAGGAAATGCCGCGTCAGCCTGAGGCCGGCGACGATATCGGCCGGTGTCGCGGCAGCGTCATGACAAAGAAATTCGGGAAGCGGCAGCAATTTGTCGCGATAGGGCAGGCCGGCGCGGCGCGACACCGCGCGCCCGGTGCGCGGCGATACGTAGGCGAGATCGTCGGCGCTGCCGGTGGCGGCGCAGCAGCTGAGGTCGAGTCCATAACCCAAACCCGCCAGCAGCGCGCATTCCCACCGCACATATGCGGCGGCCCAAGCCCGTTCCGGTATAGGGGGAGAAGCCGGCTCAGCGAGTGCCTGAAGCAAGCCGGCGAATGATTCGTACATATCTGGGTGCGGCTCATGCTCCGGCACGGCCGCCAGCAATAGCGCTGACGCGGCGTTGAGAGCGGCGAGGCGGGCGGCATCATCGAGGAAATGCGCCGCCGGGGCGGCCAGCAGCTCGCACTCGAAGCTGCCGAGATGCTCGGGGAGGCGGCCGCGCCAGCCGATTGCGACATGGTTGCCCGGCTGGAACTGGGCACGGCGGCGCGGCGATTGGCCGCCGCGCACCAGGCCGGCGCGGCGGCCATGCTCGGCGGTCAGCAATTCGACGATCAGCGCGCTTTCGCCATGGCGGCGCGCCAGCAGGACAAAGCCGGTATCATGCCACTCCACCTAGGGCGCCGCGCCCGGTCGGACGCGC
>JAFAYW010000147.1 GCA_019240125.1 Alphaproteobacteria bacterium | reverse complement strand
CGCGGGGTTCTGGGTACGACCGATCGAACCGCAGACTAAGCGCTGTTTCATCAAGGGTTGGCAGCGCCCCGACCCCGAGTTACCACCAGGCACGATCGAGCAACGGGGGCGAGATTACCCCTGCTTTGGCATCGCCCTGGTGATGGGTTCGCCGCTTCCCGATGGTACCCGGCTCGCAGCGCTCGATGTCGATTGCAACGAATACGTCCGCGTCGCGAAAGCCATACTGGGTGACCCGCCATGCGGGCGCTTCGGTAGTAAAGGTGCCGTTTTTTTCATACGCACTACCAACGGGATAAAAAACAGAAAATTTAAAGTCAAGGAAGCGAAAGGCAAGACGGGTAAGAGCAGTCAACCCATCGTTGAACTATTGTCCGAACGGTGCCTATGCGTCATCCCGCCGACGATTCATCCGATAACCAAGCAACCTTATAGTTGGCTGGGTCCGTCGCTTCTGGAGATTGACCCCACCTCTTTACCTCTAGTTACGGAGTAATCTTATGACCTATACCACTAACCCGAGATCAATTCCGGTGAGCCTCTTGCAGACCGTTTTTACCTCGCAGCACCTGCCGGGTTTGTTTGGAGGCTATACCACACATGACTCCGCTCTTCGTTTTATCGCTCAGGCTGTTCGATATACACAAGATGCCAAATACCTCACGACAATCGTCGCGGCGGCTTTACCGGAGGATTATGGTGGAAACACCCTCGCCGAAGTTCCTGCGATAATACAAAGCGCCCTTGACAAAGGTTTCGGCGAGGTAAGCGAACGTAAAGAGTCATCAAAAAAGCCGAATTCGCCAATCGAGATCGCTAAGGAGGCGGCACTCGAGCTTTTCCACGACACATTGCGCCGGCCCTTTATGCGGGTTCAGCTCGAGGGCGGTGAGCGTATTATAGCGATTAAATCGGCCCTGGCTCAGGGGTGGCTTAGGCACCTCATATATCAAGCAAATAAGAAGTCGCTTCCGAATTCGACCATGACGGATACGCTAGAAACACTCGCGGCCATGGCGATCTTTAATGGCCCGCAAAAAGATGTCTGCATGCGGATTGGCGGTGAGCCCGGACGCGTGATTATCGATCGAGGCACCGACACCGGTGGGGCTATCGAGATCACGCCCGACGGCTATCGCGCCATTGGCAGGCCAGATATTCCCTTCTGGCGATCTCCCGGCTTTGGTGAACTCCCTGAACCCGCCACAGGGGGAGATATAAATGAGCTGCGCACCTTATTGAACCTGGAGGAAACTGAGTGGTATTGTCTGTTGGGCTTTTTGCTTGGCGCGCTGAGGTGGGCAGGTCCCTTCTTGTGCTTGCTCGCGGAGGGCGAGCAGGGCAGCGGCAAATCCTTTCTCTGCGATGTGGTGAAGCGGCTCCTCGACCCGCATCAGGGCAGCAAATTACGACTGCCGCGAGCTGATCGCGATCTCATGATCCAGGCCTACAACCAACATGTGCTGATCTATGACAACAGCAGCGGCATGCCCGGGGATATCTCCGACGCATTGTGCTCGCTGGCGACAGGCGGCGGATATGCCACGCGGCGGCTGTACACCGATGATGAGCAACAGGTTTTTGCGCTATGTCGCCCCTTTGTCATCAACGGGATCGCAGACTTCGTGAACCGGCCAGACTTGCTCGAGCGCGCGATTCTCGTGCATTTGCCCCCGATACCAGAGGGAGCGAGGAAGACCGAAGCCGAGATGAACGCCAAGTTCGAACGCATCCGGCCGTGTGTGCTTGGGCAACTCTACGCCGCGGTGGCACGAGCCCTGCGGGACGAAGAACAGACGCCCGCCCCGGCGGATTTCCGCATGGCCGATGCTGCGCGGTGGATCACCGCGGCGGAGCCCGCGCTAGGATTGGAGCCGGGAACCATCGTCGGGGCAATTGATACGGCGCAGGCGATGGCGATGATCGAGCGGGTGCAAAACCACCCGTTGATCCTACGTATCGAAAGGGAACTCGATAGTCGCGGGCCATTTGACGGCACCGTCGGCAAATTATTTGACGCCGTGTGCGTCCGCGGTTTTGCCTTGCGCGAACAAGGGTTGCCTGCGACGCCGGCACACCTATCACGTGCTCTTAAGCGGTACCGTCCAGCCGCGCAGAAGGCCGGTATTCTGATCGAATTCGGTGATCGGCATCACGAAGGTAAGCGCATCCAAATCAGGCGCGTCGAAGATAAGGGACGCCCGGCGTCGGATTGGGCCGAGAGATTCTAGTCGCAACCGGGCAAAAGCAGGACGTGACGCTCGTGACGCTCCTCCTCCGATTTTGAAATTGAAGATGAGGGGACCGTGATCCTTATCTGGCGCTTTTTCGCTTTTTTCGGGGGCGGGAACAGCGTCACCATACGCCGTATGGCAGTCTACTCAGCTGCGGGCTGAGCGTCACCAGCATCACGAGCGACACGTGTGTTTCCGAGCGCGCTGTCTGTCTCACGATGACAACCCCGTTGGGGTTGCGCCGTGTGTTTCGACATCCGCGTCGTGCGGGCATCGCGTTCACGTCGCCGCCGAACGGTTACACGGTGGTTCCACTTGACGCAAATCGAAATTGCGCACCTGCCAATTGTCAGTAGTGGGTCTAGCGTGTTCCCGTGATGCTTTGACACGGCTTTTCTGCGGAGTATCTGGTGTCTGATGTTCGAATCACCAAGCGGGAGCGGCACCGCAAGTTGCGCGATGGCAAGGTGGTGAAGTACACCCGCTTCGTGCTGAATTTCCGCGATCCGAAGACCGGGCAGCGCCGGCAAGAATTCTTCGAGCGGCAGAAAGAGGCACAGGCGCGCCGGGTAGAGCTGCTCACCGACATGTCGGGGGCTGGCTATGTCGCACGGCGCGACGTGCCGGTCGTCGCGGCGGTGCTTGAACACTGGGTCGACGATCGGCGCGGCCGCGTCAAGAGTACGACCTTGGCGGCGCATCTCGTGGTCCTGCAACACGTGCGCAGGCCGCTCGGCAAAATACGGCTCAGCGATCTCAGCACGGCTGCGATCCGAGCCTGGCACGGCCACGTGGCCGACACGGTCGGCGCCTACAGCGCAAACCGCGCCGCCTCGCTCCTCCGCTCGATCCTCGCGTTGGCCGAAGAGGATTTCGGGATTCGAGCGCCGGTGATGCCGAGCAATTTGGCGCGGCGGCGCAGCAGGCCGAAGAAGGCGATCCTGACGCCACAGCAGATCGGCGTGATTGTTGCCGCGGCGCAGGCCGATCCCGAGCACGGCATCTACTACGCATTCCCGTTTCTTGCCGGCACGCGGCCCTCCGAGCAGCTCGGGCTGCATTGGGATGATGTTGATTTCGAGCAAGGCGTGATCCGCATCTGCCGCATCCAGGAGCGCGACGGTTCATTGACCGAGATGACCAAGACTGCCGCGGGTACGCGCGACGTTCCGATGGGCCCGACGCTGAAGGCGATGCTGCTCGACTGGCGCATCCGCTGCCCGCGCCATCGCGGTGAGCTGGAACGGGTCTTCCCGGGACCCGGTCGGCTGCAGCCCTGGCCGAAACCGCGGCTGTGCGGCGGGGGGCCGCTGCTCTATCAGAATTTCCTGCATCGCTATTGGCGGCCCGTGTTCGCTCGCTTGGGCTCGCCCTACGTGACGCCGCACTCGGCGCGCCACAGCTTTATCAGCACGCTGCAGGCGAAGGGGATCGAGGTGGGGCTGGTGGCGAAGCTCGCGGGCCACGCCAATGCGGTCGTGACGCTCGGCCACTACACGCAGGCCGTGCGAGGCGGGGAGGGCGCGGTGGCCGCCCTCGAGGAAGCCTACCGCGCCGTCAGTTGATGGCCGCTCCCGTCGCCGGAGAGCGCGTCCCGTGGGCATGGAGGACGGCGGCTATGGTAGTAGCCGCCGTCCAGCTCACGCTACTCCGGCGCGCTCGCGTGCGCCCTCGCGGCCTGCGGACTAGCGACACCCGCTAGGTCTACGCCACCACTCTCCTTGCCGGACCCGGACAGAAATATTAAGGTGCACGTTGTCGGTCTCGTGGATGTACTCCCGTCCCCAATTCGAAGCCCAGCGCGGTGGCCGCGGCAATGCGGCATTAAACATACCGTGAAGATAAAACGACGCTGGGCAAGTGCGGCTAATTGTTTTAGCGCGTAGCTGCTGTGGCCCGGTGGTTGACGCGCAGTGTTCGAGGCGGCCGCTCGAGCCAGCGACAAGCCGACTTCCGCTATCGCAGCCTGAATTAGCATCCGTTCGGCCCCGCATACGCTACTGTGCCCGGTGGCGGTGGCCGCACCGCGGTGCATTCATCCCGGTATAGGTAAGCGCTGAACAGCGCTTCATGACTTTCGTGACCTGAGCGGACGCGGTCGATGGCTTGGCATAACGACACCTAGAGGCAGTTATAATCTTCTAGGCGTCTCCTCTCGTTTTTACACCTGTCGTTATCTTCCGGCTAGATGTCGGTGTCGACCCGAGTTCCTAGACGACACCTAGTGTCGGTGACACCGCGGTGGTATCATAGGAGCTATGACCCGCCGGTGTATCACCGACGGGTCATGAAGGTCTATCGAAGGTCCAGTTGAAGTGCCATTGACAGTGAATTCCTAACATAGAGGAACCGACGGCACAAGATACCGTCACTTAGGTGAAAAGTGTTGGTGGTGCTTCCAGGGCCGCAAACCCTGGAGTATCAGTGTATGACACAAACGCATGATGCCGCTGCGGCTTCTGGCGGCGAAGTGAACGAAGAGGCGCCTCCGCGGAGCGTGTCGGAGGCTGCGCATTCCTACCGGGAGCGGCAGTGGTCGCCGCTGCCGCTCAGGCGTCGATCGAAAGAACCGGTAGCGAAGGATTGGGCGCACGCAACCGTGGACAGCGCGGCGCTGTGGCCCGGGAATATTGGCGTGCGCCTCGGCGGACCGTCCAGAGGTTTGGTCGATATCGATCTCGATTGCGCGGAAGCGCTCCTTTTGGCACCGGCAATTCTGCCGCCAACCGGCGCGGTGTTTGGCCGGCCGGGCGCACCGGCGGCGCACTGGCTCTACGATTGTGGTGCAGAGGCACCAGCCAAGGCCAGCACCGGCCCGCAATTCGCCACCGGCTTTGGCGAGAAGGGCGAGAAAGACAAACCACTCGTGGAGCTGCGCTCGACCGGCGGCCAGACGATGTTTCCGACCTCGGTGCACCCAAACGGTGAGCAACTCGCGTGGGCGCGATACGGGGTGCCGGGCAAGGTGGGCTCCGCGGACCTGCTGCGCGCCACCGCCGTGCTCGCCGCGGCGTCGTTGCTGCTTCGCCATTTTCCAGATGAGGGTGGGCGCTTCCACGGCTACGCCGCGCTGATCGGCACGCTCCTGCGTTGCGAGCTCAGCAGCGACACGGTCGAGAGCATCGTGGCGGTATTCGTGCAGCAGTTCGGCAGCCCGGCGCGCCCCCGGGAACAGAGCGTGCGAGCGCTGCAGCAGCGCCTGTCGAGCGGCGATGGTACGGTGCCGGGCTTCCCCCGCCTGGCTGAGGTATTCGGTGCCGCGGTGGCGCGGCGCTGCAAGGACTGGCTGCGCAGTAATGAAGATTGGCGCCGACACCCAAAATCAGGCGCAATCCTGCCCAATGCCGTCGAGAACCTGCGGCTGGCGCTCGACCGGCTTGAGGTCAGCTTGCGCCACGACGAGTTTGCCGACCGGCTTTTGGTGAGGATCGGGGAGGGCAGGGAGGACCCGCTCGACGACAATCTCGGCAATCGCCTCTGGTTCAATGTCGAAGAGAGTTTCGGCTTTAGCCCGTCGCCCGAGAAATTTTACGCCTTCTTGCGCGACACGGCCTGGCAGAACCGCTTCCACCCGGTGCGCGACTATCTCGCCAGCCTGAAGTGGGATGGGCGGAAACGGCTCGACACCTGGCTCTTCGAGTATGGCGGTATCGCGAGCCGACCGGACGAGGCCTACGTCGCTTACGTGCGCGCGGTGGGCCGCATCATGCTGGTGGCCGCGGTGCGGCGGGTGCGCGAGCCCGGGGCCAAGTTCGACGAGATGCTGGTGCTGATCAACGAGGAGCAGGGCACTGGCAAATCGAGTGCCCTCGCGATCCTGGCCCGGCAGCCCGACTGGTTCACCGACAGCGTCGATTTCGCGATGAAGGATAAAGAGGTCATCGAGCAGATGCAGGGCAAGTGGATAGCCGAAATCCCCGAGCTGCGCGGCCGCAAGAAGGATATCGACCATATCAAGGCCTTCCTGTCGCGCCAGCGCGACCGGGCGCGACTGGCTTATGCCCGGCTGCGCACCGAGGTGGGCCGCTCCTTTGTCCTGTTCGGCACCGCGAACGACACGCAGTTCCTGATCGACAGCACCGGCAACCGGCGCTTCTGGCCGGTGATCGGCGCGAACTTCGATCTCGAAGCGCTCACTCGCGACGCCGATCAATTATGGGCCGAGGCCGCCGTCGCCGAAGCTGAGGGGGAAAGCATCCGGCTACCCCGAGAGCTGTGGAAGGTGGCGGCGCAGGTGCAGTCCGAGAGCCTCATCGAGGACCCGTGGGTCGAGGTGCTGCGCGAGGCGCTGGACGGCTGGGAGGGCAAGATACGCAGTGGTTCGATCCTGCAGCTATTAGGTGTCGACCCCCAGCGGCGTAGCCAGTTTGACAACGAGCGGATGGGCCATGCGATGCGGCAGCTCGGCTGGAGAAGGGCAGAAAGTCCTCTGCGCTTCGACACCGGCACTGGGCGTGGTTACATCAAGGGCGACGGGATCCGCGAAGTCTTTGTCAGCCCAGATGCTGATAACCGCGCTTTGTTCATACTGCGGCTCGGCCAGCCGCCGGCGAAGGGTGAAGAGCGCTGGGTTTCGGGCGGCGTGCGGATGTGCACCCCAAACTTCTGAGCAATAGCGACGACGATCACGACGGAAGGCGGCGGGCGGGATTAGATCAGGCCCGCCGCCTCCGGCCAAATGTCACCCCTGTCACTCCTCTGTCCCCCCTATAGGGGTGACATTTGAGGCCCGCGGCGGAGGCCGTGTCTGAGTATGCTGTCACCCCTGTCACTCCTCTCTCCTGAGATTCTGGGGAGAGTCAGGAGACGGCATAGGGGAGGGGCCCTATCCTCACGATGGGGGACGACGTGACGCAGAGAGGGGTGACAGGGGTGACAGCATGCCCGGAGTGCCCGGAGGACGCGGGCTCCAAACGTCACCCCTATAGGGGTGACAGAGGGGTGACATAGGGGTGACAGATATCAGCGAGGCTCCAAGCCGGATCGCTGAGGGAGGCCGCCCGTCTTAAGAAAGCTTAATGTCGGCTCAGCGCCGAGAGCGGACAAGGGGCATCGGTGGACTCCGATGCGGAGTTGTGAGGCTTTTAAGCTGGCGCCGTATATCGCCGTTTGATGGCAACCGCAACGTTGGTACGACTATCGCGCGGGTCGAGGGTCTCGTCGTTTTCTATCGCGG
>JAFAYW010000323.1 GCA_019240125.1 Alphaproteobacteria bacterium | reverse complement strand
TCGCGCCAGCGCCCCGAAAAGCGGAAAGTCCATCGTCAAGTTTACAACCACGGCAGCCGCCCCGTCTCCTGCCGGGATGGGCAGGAACCCGGACGCTTGCGACTCGGTGCCTCGAAACGGCTCCTCGGAGCGGATAATCACGGCTTTTCCTCGACTTGAAGGGCACAGGCGGTTTCTTTCCCGCCCAAATCGACCTGGCACGCTTGCGTGGGCGGGGACCTTGTGGCAAGAACCGCCGCGCTTGATCGCGGCGTTGCGCCCGATTCCGTGAAGCACCCCGTTTGCTGCCGTAGCTCAGTGGTAGAGCACTCCCTTGGTAAGGGAGAGGTCGACAGTTCAATCCTGTCCGGCAGCACCATGTTTTGTTAAGACGGGCGCGGCTCAACGCAGCCCCCCACCGTGTTGCATCCAGTTGTTCGGGGTGTGACGCAATGTAAGTCTCAATCTGGTGCGGGCGCCGCCCAAGGCGCGTCTGGTTGAACCCCAGTTCGACCTCGTCCAACCGACACGACATCAATCACGCAGCAGAGTGAAACGTCGATGGAGCGTAGTGCCGGTAGGCAGTGCGCCGCGGCTCCTGATCCCCATGCCGATGCCGTGGCTGGGGTCGCGCTGTTCGCCGCCGCTGGTGACGCAACCCGTCTCGCACTGGTCGGCAAGCTCAGCGCCGGTGCCCACGTCAGTCGCTCGCCTTAATGAAGGCTCGGCCCTGACCCGTTAGGCTGTCACCAAGCATGTGCGGGTGTTGGAACAGGCCGGCCTCGTTGGCTGGAACGCGCCGGGCGCGAAGCCCTTGCCTAGTGGACCCCACGCCGTTCACCGGGGGCGACCGACTTGACCGGTGGCGGGCGCCGGGGTGCCGAGGGGCGTCGCGCCCGGCTTAGCCGGCGGGGCGTAGCTGGCGGCGGGCGGAATCGGATCTTTCTTCTGGTTCCAGCCGAGCATCAGGTCGGCGATTTGGGGTGCCTTGTCCGCGAGGCGGACCGTAATCGTCCAGATGCCGGCATTGTAGAACGCGGTGCGGCCGTCGGTTTGATCTGGCGGGCCCCAGCGGCCGACAACCTGGAGATCCCGATCGCCGATCTGAAGACCATCGATCGTTCCCGCCTCAGGCGAGCGCAGCCGGATGATTGCGATGCCATCCTCGGGTGTCACAAGCACTTGCAACCCCTTCTTTTTGTATTCAAGCACCGTGGCCGAGCCGCTTTTATCGACGTTCTCCGGATTGCCAAGAACCTCGCGGGCACGCTGTTCGGTGTCCCCTAGCGCCAGCCCGGCGACCGTTGGCGGCGTTTCGCCGGGTTTCCAGGGGAAGGTGCCGGCTGATGCCGTATGGGCCCCGCCCCCGATGCCGCAAAGAGCAACCGCCGCGCCCAAGGCCGCCTTTAACCCGCGCATTCCCACCTCCCATCAAGTCGCGCTGCGGCGCATGCGGCCGCGCCCATCAAATTGGACCCGCACGCGGTATCGCCATATATTGCCGATCCTCTCGCGGAGCGTGATATGGCGGAAGACGGCAAGTCCTCAACCCTGCTGCAATCCTGGCAGAAGCTTGCGGAGAAGGATTTGCGCGGCAAACCGGTGGCCAGCCTCGACTGGCAGACCCCGGAGGGAATCACCGTCAAGCCGCTCTATACCGCCGCCGATCTCGAGGCGATCGAGGCGGATGGCGCTGGCCTGCGCGAGGCAGCCCCGGGCCTTGCGCCCTACCTGCGGGGGCCTCGGGCGACGATGTACGCCAACCGCCCTTGGACGATCCGGCAATATTCCGGTTTTTCGACCGCCGAGGAAAGCAACCGCTTCTACCGCGCCAACCTCGCCAAGGGACAGATGGGGCTGTCGATTGCCTTCGATCTGGCGACCCACCGCGGCTATGACAGCGACCACCCGCGCGTCGTCGGCGATGTCGGCAAGGCCGGTGTCGCGATCGACAGCGTCGAGGACATGAAAATCCTGTTTGACGGCATCCCGCTCGACAAGATGAGCGTGTCGATGACGATGAACGGCGCCGTCCTGCCGGTGCTCGCCGGCTATATCGTCGCCGCCGAGGAACAGGGGGTTTCGGCCGACAAACTCTCGGGGACCATCCAGAACGACATCCTCAAGGAGTTCATGGTCCGCAACACCTATATCTACCCGCCAACCCCCTCGATGCGGATCGTCGCCGACATCATCGAGTACACGGCGAAGAACATGCCGCGCTTCAACTCTATCTCGATCTCCGGCTACCACATGGAAGAAGCCGGCGCGACCTCAGTGCAGGAACTGGCGTTTACGCTGGCCGACGGCCTTGAATATGTCCGCGCCGCTCTGTCGCGCGGGCTGAAGATCGACGAATTCGCGCCGCGCCTGTCGTTTTTCTTTGGCATCGGCATGAATTTCTTCATGGAGATCGCAAAACTGCGCGCCGCCCGCCTGCTATGGGCGCGGCTGATGCAGCAATTCGACCCGCGGGACCCGATGAGTTCGGCCCTGCGCACGCACTGCCAGACCTCTGGGGTCAGCCTCACCGAGCAGAGCCCGCACAACAACATCATCCGCACCACGATCGAGGCGCTGGCGGCGGTGCTCGGCGGCACCCAGTCGCTACACACCAATTCGTTCGACGAGGCGCTGGCGCTGCCGACGCCGTTTTCGATGGGCATAGCGCGCAACACCCAGCTGATTCTGGCCGAGGAGAGCGGCATCCCGCATGTCATCGACCCGCTTGGCGGCAGCTATTATGTGGAAAGCCTGACGCATGCGATCGCCGTGGAGGCGATGAAATTGATCGACGAAGTCGAAAGACTGGGCGGGATGACCCGCGCCGTCGAAAGCGGCATGCCGAAACTGCGCATCGAGGAAAGCGCGGCGCGGCGCCAGGCGGCGATCGATCGGGGCGAGGAAGTCATCGTCGGCGTCAACAAGTACAAATCCGACGACGCCGCTGTAGTCGACATTCTCGATGTCGACAATGAAGCGGTGCGCACCTCCCAGATCGCGCGGCTCGACCGCATCCGCCAGACGCGCGACAAGGGCAGATTACAAGCCGCACTCGATGCGCTGACTGAGGCGGCGAGATCCGGCGAGGGCAATCTCCTGGCGCTGTCGATTGAAGCAACCCGGGCGCGCGCCACGGTCGGGGAGATTTCCGATGCATTGGAGACGGTGTTCAGCCGGCACCAAGCGTCGACGCAGTCGGTAATCGGCATCTATGGCGGCCAGTATCAAGGCGATGAGGGCTTCAAGCGTATCCAGCGCGAGATCGAGAATTTCGCGCGCGACGAAGGCCGCCGACCCCGCATGCTGGTCGTGAAACTCGGGCAGGATGGGCACGATCGCGGCGCCAAGGTTATTGCCACCGCCTTTGCCGATATCGGCTTCGATGTCGATATCGGGCCGTTATTCCAGACGCCCGAGGAAGCCGCACGCCAGGCGATCGAGAACGACGTGCATATCGTCGGCGTCTCGAGCCAGGCGGCCGGACACAAAACGCTGGTGCCGGCCTTGATCGAGGCGCTGCGCCGGGAGGACGCCGGCGACATCATGGTCGTGTGCGGCGGCGTGATCCCGCCGCAGGATTACGATTTCCTGCGCAGGGCCGGGGTCGCCGCGATCTACGGGCCGGGCACCAACATTCCCGCGGCCGCCGCCGAAATCCTCGCGCTGATCCAGAAACAGCGTCAGGCCGCCTGACGCGACATGACAGGACCGGCCTCTTCCGAACCGGTTAGAGTTCGACACCGGCATCGCGCATCGCCGTCAGCGCCGGCGCCAGCGAGCCATTGAGATCGATGGCGCGGCAGGCATCGAGCGCAACACGGACCTCGAGCCCTGCCTCACGCGCATCGATGGCCGAGAAGGCGACACAAAAATCCGTTGCCAGCCCGCACAGCAACAGGCGGCGCAGACCGCGCTCGCGCAGGTAGCCGGCAAGTCCCGTCGGCGTCCGCCGATCGTTTTCGCGGAACGCCGAATAGGAATCGATCGCATGTCGATAGCCTTTGCGGATGATCAGTTCAAGGTGGGGGAGGTCGAGCCCGGGATGCAACTCGGCGCCCGGTGTATTCTGCACGCAGTGATCCGGCCACAAGGTCTGCGCACCGTACGATACGGTGACGCTGTCAAACGGTTGCCGGCCGGGATGATAGCTGGCAAAGGAGGAATGGCCGGGCGGGTGCCAATCCTGCGTGGCGACGACATGCTCGAAATCACGAGCCAGGGCATTAATGCGCGGCACGATGGCATCGCCATCAGGCACCGCCAGCGCGCCGCCGGGGCAGAAATCGCGTTGTACGTCGATGACCAGCAGGACATCGCGATTGCTGGCTGAATTCATCGGGTTTCCATCGCTGCTTGAAATTGACAGCCATAAAGGCCATCCGCATACTCCATTACTTTCCTGCTCGATACTGCAAGGGCCGGCAAGACGGTCTATGCGGGGAGGGAAGTGGCGATGGTAGGCAGATCCGGCATGATAAGCCGGCCAATGGCAGCGCGAATCCTAGCGCTGCGGGCGGAGCGACGACGACGATAGCCCAATAAGTCTGGGACGATCGACACGCTGATTCCGCACATCCATCGCACAGGAGATTACTCGTGATCACACCAGTTATGCCGACCTATGGTCGGTGGAACGTCGCCGTTGAACGGGGCGAAGGCTGCTACCTCTACGCCACCGACGGCCACAAATACCTCGATTTCACCAGTGGCATCGCCGTCACCTCGCTCGGGCATTGCCATCCGCACCTGATCGATGCTGTCACCGAACAGGCGAAGAAATTGTGGCACAGCTCCAACTTGTTTCGCATTCCCGGCCAGGAACGGCTGGCGCAGCGACTGGTCGAAAACAGCTTTGCCGACACCGTGTTTTTCAACAATTCCGGCGCCGAGGCCGTCGAGTTGTCGATCAAGGTCGCACGCAAATACCAGAGCGAAACCGGCCACCCCGAACGCTACCGGGTGATCGCCTGCAACGGCTCGTTCCATGGACGCAGCTTCGCGACGCTCGCGGCGGCCGGCGCCGAGGCCTACCTCAAGGGTTTCGGCCCGGTGATGGACGGGTTCGATCACGTTGCCTGGGACAATCTCAACGAGATGCGGGCGGCGGTGAACGACAAGACCGCCGCGCTGCTGGTCGAGCCGGTGCAGGGCGAAGGCGGGGTGCGGGCGCCCTCGCAGGATTTCCTCAAGGGGATGCGGGCGATCTGCGACGAGTTCGGCCTGCTGCTGATCTATGACGAAGTGCAATGTGGCCTGGGCCGTACCGGCAAATTGTTTGCGCATGAATGGGCCGGGGTAACACCGGACATCATGGCGGTAGCCAAGGCGCTGGGGAATGGCTTCCCGATCGGTGCCTGCCTCGCGACCGAGAAGGCGGCGGTCGGCATGGTGCCGGGCACGCATGGCTCGACCTTTGGCGGCAACCCGATGGCCGTCGCGGCCGGCAATGCCGTGCTTGATGTCATGCTCGAACCGGGTTTTCTCGAGCGCGCCGAGCGCATGTCGCAGATGTTCCGTGGCCGGCTCGAGGACCTGGTCGGCAAGCACCGGAATCTGTTCGACCACGTGCGCGGTGCAGGCCTGCTGATCGGCGTGAAATGCGTGATTACGCCCGGCGATTTCGTCACCAAGTTGCGTGAGAACGGGCTGCTGTGCCTGACCGCTGGTGACAACGTATTGCGCATCCTACCGCCGCTGATCGTCACTGAGGCCGAGATCGATCAGGCTATGGGCGTGTTCGAAAAGGTCGCGCGGGAATGGCCAAAATCATGAGAGCGGTGGCGCCCAGCGCGGCGCCGCTGTCTGACGTTGCGGGTGCGGGGCGGGCGGTTAGCGGTCCACCCCGGCACTTCCTCGACATTGATCGGCACGATTCCGGCGAATTGCGGCACATGCTCGATATTGGGTTTGCCTATAAAAACGGCCGGCGCGACCGGCCGCTCGAAGGCAAGATGCTGGCAATGATCTTCGAGAAGCCGTCGACGCGGACGCGAGTGTCTTTCGAGGTGGCGATGCGCCAGCTTGGCGGCGATGTGCTGGTGCTCGGCACCGCCGACAGCCAACTGGGGCGCGGCGAGCCGGTCCCCGATACTGCACGCGTGTTATCGCGCTATGTCGATGCGATCATGATCCGCACCAACCAGGCGGAAAAGCTCGCTGATATGGCGCGCTATGCCACGGTGCCGGTGATCAATGGGCTGACCGACTCATCGCATCCCTGCCAGATCATGGCCGATGTGATGACGCTGCAGGAAAAGAAGGGGCCGGTCGCCAACACGGTCGTGGCGTGGAGCGGCGACGGCAACAATGTCGCCGTCAGCTGGATCCATGCGGCCGCCCGGTTCGGGTTTCAGCTCAACTTGGCGTGCCCGGACGAGTTGCAGCCGCCCGCGCCGGTGCTGGATTGGGCGCGCCGCGAAGGTGCACGCATCGCGCTCACAACCGAGCCGGAGGCGGCGGTGACGGGCGCCGATTGCGTCGTCACCGACACATGGGTTTCGATGGGCGTCGAGGCCAGCGTCAACCGCCACAACCTGCTAGCGCCCTACCGAGTCGACGAGCGGCTGATGGCAATCGCCAAGCCCGACGCGATCTTCATGCATTGCCTGCCCGCCCACCGCGGAGAGGAAGTCACCGCCGCCGTCATCGACGGCCCGCAATCGGTCGTGTGGGACGAGGCAGAAAACCGTCTGCATGCGCAAAAGGGCATTCTTGCCTGGTGCCTGGGGTGATCGCGCGGCGCTGATGGAGCGGCGCCTGCAGCCTTACGCCGCGTCGGCGGGGGTCGCATCGATGACTTCCATCGAGATGATTTCGTCCGGTTCTCCGGTGTAGATCACCAGCGTTTCGCTCTCCTGGCCAATAAAGGCGCTGTGCGGCTGTCCCGTCGGATTGAGGGTGTAGCCGCCGGAGCGTTTCGTCGGCTCACCGCTTTTGGTGGTACGGCCGCCGGAGAGTGGGAAGACGTGCTCATCCGACAAGGCCTTGGCGATGATCTTGATCAGCTTGCCGGGTGGCGGCGAAAACCTGACGATCCAGGCGATCCCCTCGCCCTCGGCACGCCGATCGCTCAGTACCTTGAGCTGCACCACATCGCATCCCTCATGCACCGCGGTCGGGCCGTAAAACGGCACGCCGCTGGTCCACTCGGCCGCGTCAAAATCGACGTGTATCGATGCCATCGCTGGGCCTCCCTCCCGATGATTGCCGGCGTACTGTAGCGGCTCCATACTGACAGCGTTCTGTCAGCAGCGGGCACCGCCCTCCGCCACAAACACCTGCCTCCGAATGCGCCGCGCCGATCGCCTGTTCGACATCATACAAACGCTGCGCGCGGCATCCGCTCCGCTGACGGCGGCGGTGCTCGCCGATCGGCTCGAAGTGACGGTGCGCACGGTCTATCGTGACATCGCCGCGTTGCAGGCGAGCCGTGTGCCGATCGAGGGGGCCCCCGGAATCGGATATGTGCTGCGCGGCGGGTTCGACCTGCCGCCGCTGATGTTCACATCAGACGAGATCGACGCGATCACGGTTGGCGCCCGCCACGTCCGCCGGCTGCGCGATCCGAAACTGCAGCGGGCCGCGGAAAGCGTGCTGGCCAAGGTGACCGCCGTGGTGCCCGAGGCGCTGCGCGGCGCCTTGCGGCTCCCGCCGTTCTACGTCTCCGAGGGCAGCGCCCCGCCGCTGACCGGCATCGATCTCGCGGAGGTGCGAGACGCGATCCACAGCGCATGCAAGATCGCGATCACCTATGCCGACGAGCGCGAGCGCCACACCGCCCGCACGATCCGTCCGATCGCGCTCGCCTATTATGTCGATGTCACGCTGATCGCCGCCTGGTGCGAACTGCGTCAGGATTTCCGCCATTTTCGTGCCGACCGGATCCGGTCGTCGCGCTTTCTCGACGAGGATTTCCGGGCCGAGCAGGCGCAGCTCACAGCGCGCTGGATGGCGCTGACCGAGGAGCGAGAAGCGGCACTGGCTTGACGGCATTTGCCTGATGTCAGGGCGAGGCGGCGTGGTGCGAAATTCCACACCTGCGCGACGATGGCTGGCAAAATGCCGACCGCAACGACATATGGAACCGGATCAATCAGCCCTGCCTGAGATCAGCCCTGCTTGAGAGATGCAAGGCGGTCACGCGCGGCCGCCGCGGAGTTCTTGAATTGCCCGATACCCACTCACCGACACCAGACGATATCATCCAGCCCTTCCAGATCGATCCGTTTGCGCTGCGCGGCCGCCTGGTGCGGCTAGGGCCGAGTATCGACCGCATCCTGTCGCAGCACGATTACCCGGACCCGGTCGCCGCGATCCTGGGCGAGGCGTTGACGCTCGCCGTCGTGCTGTCTGGGATGCTGAAATACGAGGGCATCTTCACCTTGCAGACAAAATCAGACGGGCCGATCCGGCTGATAGTCGCCGATGTCTCGACCGCGGGTGCGGTGCGCGGCTATGCGCAATACGACCGCGAGCGCCTCGACGCGGTGCCCCCGGCGGCGAGCGGCGACAGTCCGTCGGTGCCCGATCTGATGGGCGGCGGCCACATCGCGTTTACTGTCGACCAGGGCGAACATACCGAGCGTTATCAGGCGATCGTCGAATTGTCGGGGACGACGCTGGCGGAATGCGCGCAGCATTATTTCCGGCAATCGGAGCAGATACAGGCCGGCATCAAACTGGCGGTGGCGCGCTCTGGCGAGAATGGCGCATGGCGCGGCGGCGGGTTGATGCTGCAGCGCGTCCCCCCCGAAGGCGGCTATGCGGTGATCGCCGATGATGTCGAGGACGGCTGGCGCCGCGCGATGATCCTGATGAGCACGGCGACCGAGCAGGAGCTGGTCGATCCGCAATTATCGGCTCACCGACTGCTCTACCGCCTGTTCCACGACGAGGGCGTGCGGGTCTACGACACGCATCCTGTGGAGGCGCGCTGTCGCTGCTCGCGCGAGCGCATCGGGCGCGTCCTGCGCTCCTTGCCGCCCGACGACATCGCCGAAATCCGCCAGGATAAGGTCACCACCGTCACCTGCGAGTTCTGTAACACGCATTACGAATTTACCGCCGAGGAATTAGCCCCTTCCTGAGCACGGCAACGCCGGGAATGCGAGGCCGTCGCGTCCATCTATCCGCGACATGTCGGGCTGGTTGAGCAGCGGGGTAATTCGGCGGGAGACGCTTGGGCAATGAGAGGCGTTCACTGAGAGGAAACACCTATCTCGGGAGGCTATCCGATGCCCATCATCTCGACACCAACAACCGCGCGCGCAATTTTGGGCTCGGCTGGCCTCAGTCTGCTGCTCGGTATCGGGTCTGTTTCAGCGGCATTCGCGCAAACCCAAAGCTGGGATGTGCCGCTGTCGATCGGGCCGCTATCGGGTACTCTGCAAGGCAGCGACAGTCTCACCCCGCAAGGCCTGACGGGCAGTTTCGATTATTCCGGGAGCGGCACCCAGCGCGGCTATTCAACTTCGTTGACTGACACCGACGCCTGGTCGCTCGGGCGGGGCGGCATCAACGATACGCTGGGGATTGGCGGCAGTGTCGCGGGTCACGGGACTTCCGCATCGGGCGTCGACCTCGGTGCCGCATCGCTGACCCCAACGGGCAGCAGCTTGTCTTATGGGATGGGCAGCAGCATGGCGGGCTATGGCCGATCGCAGTCGGGCGAACAACTGGGCGGCGCGACATTCGGGCCGACCGGCACCAGCTACACGGAGGGCTCCGGCGCAAGCGCAGCGGACGGCGGCGCCGCGTCATCGCAACGACGCCCAGGTGCCGGATCGGTGTCACCAACCCCGATTGCGCCGACACGCGAACAAGCAATGCCACCAGCAACAGCGGGCGGATTGCGCTACACTAGCCGTCCCGAAACTGGACGCCGTGAGGCGCTATCTCCGCTTCACGGCGTCCTGGTTCAGGAAAACTAGAAAACTGCTCCGGTACGCGGACCCAAATCACTATTCCCTGGACACGCAAAAAACCCGAGCGGTTTACCCGCCCGGGTCTCTTTGGTTCTGGCTACCAGGGGGTTACTGGTTGCGCGGAGTGGCCGGCGGGGTTGAGCTGCCGGTATTGGTGTTATTGTTGTTGAGGTCGTAGGCCTGCGCGGCTTTCAGCTGGTCCTTGGTCAGGTTGACCGTGAAACGCGGCGTATCATTCGGGTTTGCGGGCGAGCTGGTCTGCGTCCCGTTGTTATTCCATGTCACCTTGATGTCCTGCATCGGGATCGCGACGAACTTGCCGCCCATTCCCAGGAAAGAACCAACATCGAGCACAACCGCAGCAACCTTGCCATCGCGGTCGATGATGACATCCTTCACATCACCGATGCTTTGATTGTAGGTGTCATACACCTTTGAGCCATCAAGCTTGGTGACCCGTATCTGGCCCGGCATCAGGTGGTTGGCGGCGACGCTGGTTTGCGCCATCGCCATCGGAGCGGAGGCCAGCAAAACGGCGGCAAACGCTGTGGCGATCGATTTCTTGGACACGGTGCTCTCCTTCGATGTAGTCGGAATATGCTCACTGAACGGGCAGGGTTTCAGCTTGGTTCCCTCGGTCATCGGCCAGCCTCAGGCACCTGCGAAAACCAGCGAAGACCAGGATGCAGCCGGCAATCTCCCCAGCAATCTCAGGAGGACGACCATCGGTTCGAACTAACGCAGGGAGTGTTTTCGACCCTCCGCTGTTTTCTCTTCGACTCCTTTTTTCAACAGACAGGAACCCGAAATGGAAGACCAGCAGCAGAAGCCCCGCGACACCGACAAGTCCACCGAACGTCCCCGCCCGCAGAAGGCCGCCGGGGAACGGGACACAGGCAGCGACCGCGATACCGCGGTTGCCGAAGCAGTGACCGATACGATCAACGAAGCAAAGAACCAGGCGGCGAATGCGCTCGGCGAAACCAAGAACCAGGCCTCGACGATCGTGCGCAATGTCAGCGATCAGGCTTGGGCGGCCGCCAACAGCGCCAGCGAGACGGCACAAAATTTGGCGCGGCAGGCGCGCGATCAGGTAGGGGACGTGCTTGGCGGGCCGACCAGCCGGGCCGGCGAGTATATCAGCCGCAGCGTCAACGAGTACCCGGTGACCGCCCTGATCGTTGCCGGCGCAATCGGATATGGCATCGCCTTCCTGATGCATAACAGCTGGCAGAGCTCGGAGCCGAGCCGCCCGCAGGGCCGCGGTAGCAGCTCGGACCGGAGCGACCGGCGCTAGCACCAGGTGATGGTCAGGATCATCAGATCTTGAAGAGGCGCGGCGGGCAAATCACCTGCCGCGCCGTCGAGTAGTTTGCCCGGGCGCCTCAACTGAGCGGCCCGGCTGCCGCAGCGCATAAAGTACGCACGCTTTCACGGCGTATCGCTTAGACTCCGCCCTCTTCCGCATTGAGGGCGGGCACAATATGCGGCTGTATCCTTTCAGACGGGTCGGCGTGGCTCGGCGGTCGGGAATTGCCTTGGCGATTTCGGCGGCGATTTCGATCTGTTTCGCGCTGCTCGGACAAAGCTCGCCGGCTACCGCGCACGATCCGGCACCACTCGAGCACGCTGATACGCCATCTCCCGTGCCATCTACCGTTACATCATCGTCAGGGTGGATCGCCGATATCGCGATGAAGCTCGAGGGTGAAGCGACTTCCGACTTCAACATGCTGCCTGAGACGCCGGGGGCACTTGATCGGGAATGGCGTTCGTTCAACCGCGACGGCTCGGCACTCGGAACGTTACGCGATTTCGGTCTGGTCTCGCTGTTGACATTCCTATGCCTGCTGGCGGAACGCGGTACCGCCAACCTGTTGAGCCGCCGGGCCCGGCGCCGCATGCGCAGCGACGCCAGCCACCCCACCATCAAGTGCCTGATGACGGCATTGATCTGCGATGTCGCGGGTCTGGCGGTCTTCGCCGCGCTGTTCTTCTTCGGCCGTCACCTGTTGCTGGACCGCGGTGTGACTATCACCCTGGTCCTGTTTGCCCTGAATGTGGTGGTCCGCTGGCGTGCGTCGATGATCGTTCTGCGCATCCTGCTGCGACCGGGCGAGCCGGTGGCCCGGCCGATCGCGCTGTCGGATATCGAGGCGCGCCGCATGACACGGTTCATGTCGCTCGTGGCACTCAGCGTCATCCTGCTGATCGGATTTGCCCGCCATGGCCTCGCCGACGAAGACAGCGGCGCGCCGCATATCATCAGTCTGTTTGTCGTGTGCTGCATCGGCATCATCTACGTTATCACGGTGTTCCGGGTCCGCGCCGTCGCTGAAGCCCTGATCCGGGGACGCAGCACCGGCCTGTTTGGCGCCCTCAGGGCAACCGTCGCGAGCGCGTGGATCCCCATCGGGCTCAGCGGCACCGCCGCGCTGATGGTCACCTATGTCTTCGGGCTTACGCTCGGCCTTCTCTCCTACTATCGCGCCAGCTTCTCGACGTTCTGCGTTGTTTTGGTGCTGCTCGTTCTCGAACAGCTGACCGCGCACGGCACGATCGACCACGACGAAGCGGGAGACCCACAGGCCGACCGGCTGGTGCATGGCAGCCTGCGGCGCATCCTGCGTGCCAGCATTTTATTGCTGGCGACCATCGCTACCGCCTGGATCTGGATCGACGCGCTGGAACTGCCGTCCGAGCGCGAGGGCCAGGCGACGCAGTCGGTGCTGATCACTGTCGCCGCGCTCTTCATCGCTTATCTGGCTTGGGAGTTGGTCCGCCTGGCGATCGACCGAAGCCTACCGGAAACCGCCAGCGGGCCGCGATTGCCCGGCGATGAAGACGAGGAAATCGGACCGGGATCGCGCCTCCAGACCATTCTGCCCCTGTTGCGGGCGGCCTTTGGCGTCGTCATCGCCACGATCGCCGCGCTCACCGTGCTGTCGCATCTGGGGATCGATACCGCGCCGCTGATCGCCGGCGCCGGGGTGTTCGGTCTGGCGATCTCGTTCGGCTCGCAATCGCTGGTGCGGGATATCATTTCCGGCCTGTTCTATATCTGGGACGACGCGTTCCGGGTCGGCGAGTACATCGATACCGGCCGATTGCGCGGCACCGTCGAGGCGCTGGGCATCCGCTCGATGAAGTTGCGCCACCATAACGGGCCGCTGCACACGATCCCCTATGGTCAACTCGGAGCGGTGACCAATCTCAGCCGCGACTTCGCGACGGTGAAGTTCAACCTGCGCCTCGAGCCGGGCACCGATATCGAGACGGTCCGCAAGACCGCGAAACGCATCGGTATCGAGATGCAGGACAACCCGGAGATCGCGGCCGAGGTGATCCTGCCGCTCAAGATGCAAGGCATCGCAGAATTTGCCGACACCGCCATCGTGATGCGGTTCAAGTTCACGGTACGGCCGGTCAAGCCGACCTGGGTGCAGCGCGAATACATGAAGCGCATCTACGCGGTATTCGCCGAGAAGGGCATTCACTTCGCAACCGGTGCGCTAACCCTGCACACCTCGCCGACGCGACTCGGCCCCGAGCTGCAGGGCGACCCCGCCAACGTCATCTTCGCCGAAATGGGCGCCGCCGCGTCAGCGCGCGTCGCCTGAAACTCGAACGCTCCTGGAGGACCCATGCATATCGGCGCCTTCTACTTTCCGGTCGATTACGGGATCGACATGGTCGAACTCGCCCCCGCTCTTGAAGAGCGCGGCTTCGAGTCGATCTTCCTGCCTGAGCACACCCATATCCCGACCAACCGGCGCAGCCCGTTTCCCGGCGGCGGCGAATTGCCGAAGAAGTACTCGCACACGCATGACCCGTTCGTCGCGCTGTCCTTCGCGGCGGCGGCAACCAAAAAATTGCGGCTCGGCACCGGCATCTGCCTCATTCCCGAACGCGACCCGATCGTCACCGCCAAGGCGGTCGCCAGCCTCGACCAGCTCTCGGGCGGCCGGGTCGAGTTCGGTATCGGCGGCGGCTGGAATGTCGAGGAGATGGAAAACCACGGCGCCCAGTACAAAACCCGCTTCAAACTGATGCGCGAACGCATCCTGGCGATGAAGGCAATGTGGACCCAGGAGGAAGCCGAGTATCACGGCGACATGGTGAATTTCGACAAGCTGTGGTCGTACCCCAAGCCAAAGCAGCGGCCGCACCCGCCGATCCTGCTGGGCGGCGAGACCGATTACACGTTGCGCCGGGTTGTCGAATATTGCGACGGCTGGTTCCCGCGCCCAAGCCGCGACGGCAACATCCGCCACGAGGTGGAGCGGCTGCACAAATTCGCGCGCGACGCCGGGCGCGACCCAAAGACGCTGTCGATTTCGGTGTTCCGTGCCCCTACGAACAAGGACACGCTCAAGCAATATGCCGATGCCGGCGTGGACCGCGCGGTGCTAGAAATTCCGGACGGCACGCGCGACGAGATACTGAAGGTGCTCGACACCTACGCGCCGCTTCTCCGTTGACCCCGCACCCGTTACAACGGCGGTAATTGCGGGAGGAGAAACACCGATGCGGGTCAGCATTTTGGATGATTACCAGGGCGTTGCGCTCGATCTGGCGGATTGGCGATCGATCCGCGAGCGCGGCCTCGAGATCGCGGTCGAACGGCATCATTTTGTCGATCAGGACGCCGCGGTGCGGGCGCTCGCCGACAGCGAGATCGTCTGCGCGATGCGGGAGCGCACCCCGTTTCCCAAGGTGCTGCTCGACCGCCTGCCCAAGCTCAAATTGCTGATCACCACCGGCGCGCGGAACGCCTCCTTTGACATGGAGGCGCTGAAGGCGCGCGGTATCACCGTCTGCGGCACCGGCGGACCCGGCGGCAGCAATGAGGACACCGCCGAACTCGCGTGGGGGCTGATCCTCGGCGCGATGCGGCGCATCGCCGAAGACCATGCGTTCATGCGCCAGGGCGGCTGGCAAACCCGCATCGGGCATCGCCTCGCCGGCAAGACGCTGGGCATGCTCGGCCTCGGCAGGCTCGGTAGCGCTGTGGCGCGGGTTGGCCTTGCGTTTGGCATGAAGGGGATTGCCTGGAGCCAGAATCTGACCGCCGAAAAGGCCGCCGAACAGGGTGTGGAGCGGGTCGAGAAGGATGAGTTGTTCCGGCGCGCCGATGTGCTGTCGGTGCATCTCGTGCTGAGCCAGCGCAGCCGCGGCCTCGTCGGCGCGCGCGAGCTGGGGCTGATGAAGCCGAGTGCGGTATTGGTCAACACCTCGCGCGGCCCGATCGTCGATACGACGGCATTGATCGCGGCTCTAAAGGAGGGCCGGCTCGCCTATGCCGGGCTCGATGTCTACGACCACGAGCCATTGCCGATCGACCACCCGCTGCGCACCACGCCGAACGTGATCATGACGCCGCATATCGGCTATGTGACCGACGAGAACTACCGCAACTCGTACCCACAGATCGTCGAGAACATCATCGGCTTCCTGGACGGAAAGCCGGTGCGGGTGCTCTGACGCCCATGGAGAGAGGCGTGCCGACGATCAGGCCGTCGCATGATAATGACGTGCCGGCGATCGCCGCGATCTATGCGCACCATGTGCAGCACGGCGTCGCCTCGTTTGAGGAGATGCCACCGAGCGTCGAGGAGATGGTATCGCGGCGTGCAGCAATCCTTGAACGCGCCCTGCCCTATTTGGTTGCCGAGCGCGAGGGGCGGGTCATCGGCTATTGCTACGCCGGCCCGTACCGAACGCGCTCCGGCTATCGCTTCTCGCTTGAAGATTCGATCTACGTCAACGCCGAGGAGACCGGCCGCGGTGTAGGCCGGTTGCTGCTCCGTCCGCTGCTCGAGCAGTGCAGCGCACTGGGGTACCGGCAGATGATCGCGGTGATCGGAGGCAGCGAGACCTTGCCGTCAATCAAATTGCACCAGGCGCTCGGGTTCAGCCATATCGGCGTGTTGCCGGCGATCGGGTTCAAGTTCGGCCGGTGGATCGATACGGTCTTGATGCAGCGCGCGCTCGGGCCGGGCTCATCGTTACCGCCCGCCACATAGCCCGGCGAGCGCATAGCGGAGGACATCATGGCAGAGGGGTTCGCCGAACCGGCCGCAATAAGCGGCTATCACGCGCATATCTACTACTCAGCGGAAACCAAGCCGGTCGCGGCGCGGGTTCGCGAGGCGATCGAAACCAGGTTTACCGTGACGATGGGGCGTTGGCACGACGAACCGGTCGGACCGCATCCGATCTCGATGTATCAGGTGGCGTTTGAAACAGCCGAGTTTCCGAGGCTGGTGCCGTGGCTGATGCTGAACCGCGATGGCCTCGACGTGCTCGTGCATCCCGAGACCGACGATGCCTATGCCGATCACGCGGTCCACGCCGCCTGGCTCGGCACCCCGCAGACATTGAAGCTCGACATCCTGCGGCGCACCCGAAACGGCTGACGCCGCGCCGCTGCGCTACGCGTCGTGCCAGACCGGCGGGCGTTTGCCGAGAAAGGCGTCGATGCCCTCGGCGGCGTCACGCGCCAGCATATTGCGTGTCATGACGTCGCCGGCATAGGCATACGCGTCGCTAAGACCCAGCTCGGCCTGGCGATAAAACGCCTCCTTGCCGATCGCGACGGTAAAGGCCGATTTGGCGGCGATCTGCACCGCCAGTGCCATGGTTGCGGCGGTCAGCTCGGCGGGTGGAACGACGCGGTTGACAAGGCCGATCGCCTTCGCGGTCGGCGCGTCGATCAATTCGCCGGTTAACAGCATCTCCATCGCCGCCTTGCGTCCAACCGCGCGGGTCAGTGCCACCATCGGGGTCGAACAGAACAGCCCGATATTGACCCCCGGCGTCGCAAAGCGCGAATCGGCGGCGGCGACCGCCAGATCGCAGGTGGCGACCAGCTGGCAGCCGGCCGCGGTGGCGATTCCGTGAACCTCGGCAATGACCGGCTTGCGCAGGTGCACGATCCGCAGCATCAGCTCGCTGCACAGCGCAAAGGTGCGCTCATTGGCCTCCCGGCCGGGGTTGGCGCGCATCTCGCGCAGATCATGGCCGGCGCAGAAGACGGGGCCCGCCCCGGCCAAGACGACGACCCGGCATTGTTTGTTGTTTCCGGCGCGCTCCAGCGCGGCCGCCAGCGCCGTCATCAAATCCAGCGACAATGCGTTGCGCGCCGCCGGCCGATTGAGCGTCAGTCGCAAAACGCCCGCCTCGAGTGACTGCCGCAGCACCGTTTCGCACTCGCTGGCCATCTACGTCTCCCTTCCCAGGTATCAGCCCGAGCAAAGATGCAGCACATGCCGGACATTCATCAGGAACATGGATTATCAAGCGGCGCTCGGCCAGTGGCGATGCACGTTGCACCAGCACCCCGCGATGAAGCGGGATGCCAGTCTTGGCCGCCTGACTCAGGCTCACGAGATTGATCGGCATCAGCTGCATTGTTGGTCGAAATATTGCGGTATTATAATACCACAGCAGGGTTCTCCGCGGATTTCCGCGGTTTCTGCTTGACCCTTTGCTGCCGATTGAATAGATCAGCGCACCTCGCGCGGGGCAGATGGCCGGCGCACTCGGACCGAGACTCATGAAAACTTTTTCTGCCAAACCCTCCGATATCGAAAAGGGGTGGCTGCTGATCGACGCCGATGGGCTGGTGTTGGGACGCCTCGCCTCGCTGATCGCGATGCGGCTGCGCGGCAAGCACAAGCCTTCCTATACGCCGCATATGGATTGCGGCGACCACGTTGTCGTGGTCAACGCCGAGAAGGTGCAATTGACCGGCAATAAGGCCAAGGCCGACATCTTCTACTGGCACACCGGCTACCCCGGCGGCATCAAGGGTCGCAGCAAGGGCGCCATCCTGTCGGGCAAGCACCCTGAGCGAGTGATCGAAAAGGCTGTCGAGCGCATGGTGCCGCGCGGCCCGCTTGGTCGACAGGTAATGAAAAACCTGCGGGTCTATGCCGGAGCGGAGCACCCGCACAGTGCTCAGAACCCAGTGGCGCTGGATGTCGCCGGCATGAACCGTAAGAATGTGAGGGCGTAAGATATGTCCGACGACGCGCCGGAAGATAACGAACAGGGCCGCGGCGGCGCTGCGCGTGGTTCGCAGACATTCCAGGGTCTCGCCAGCCTGCGCCAGGCAATCCAGGCTCGGCAGACGCCGGGGCCGGCCGCCACGGCGGTACCCGCGACGATGGCCACAGTGCCGGAAGACGTGCAACCCAAGCGCGACGCGTTCGGCCGCTCCTACGCTACCGGCAAGCGCAAGAATGCGGTCGCCCGCGTATGGATCAAGCCAGGAAATGGCAAGATCGAGGTCAATGGTCGCGACAGCCCGATTTATTTCGCGCGGCCGGTGTTGCGCATGATGATCAATCAGCCCTTTGTTGTGACAGACCGGCTGGGGCAGTTCGATGTGTGGTGCACGGTCGTCGGCGGCGGCCTGTCAGGTCAGGCTGGCGCGGTACGGCATGGTATCAGCCGCGCCCTCACCTTCTACGAGCCGACCCTGCGCCCGACCCTCAAACACGGCGGCTTTCTGACGCGCGACAGCCGCGTCGTGGAGCGAAAGAAATACGGTAAGGCCAAGGCCCGCCGCAGCTTCCAGTTCTCGAAGCGCTAAGCGGCAGCAATACCGACGACGCAAGGGCGCGATGGCCGGCCAGCCGTCGCGCCCTTTTCGTTGCAGCGGAGGGAAGGAGACAGACATGCGGTTTGCCATCGCGCTTCCGACCGACGCGGATTCCTGGCGTGTCGTGCGCCGCGCCGAGGAGCTCGGCTTTCACCGAGCCTGGTTTTACGACACCCAGATGCTGAGCGCCGATCCGTTTGTCGCGATGGCGGCGGCGGCGATGCAGACGACGCGCATCCGGCTCGGCACCGGTGTACTGATACCCTCCAACCGGATCGCCGCCGTGGCTGCCAATGCCTTCGCCTCCCTCAACAAACTGGCGCCGGGCCGAATTGATTTCGGGGTCGGTACCGGGTTTACGGGACGCCGCGCTATGGGGTTGGGCGCCGTCCGCCTCGCCGACATGGAGGATTATATCCACGTCGTACAGGCGCTGCTGCGCGGCGAGGCGGTCGAGACCGAACTTGAGGGCAAGACCCGGCTGATCCGGCTGCTCAATCCCGAGCTTGGGTTGATTAACACGCGCGATCCGATCGGGCTGTACATCGCCGCAACCGGGCCCAAGGCCAAGGCGCTGACAGCGAAGCTCGGCGCCGGCTGGATCGGCACCGCCGGGGGCGTGTCCGAAGGAGTGCGCTCGCTGCACGAAGCCTCGCAACTATGGCAGACCGCGGGGCGGCCTCGCGACACGTTGGAGTCCATCGTGCTGACTGGCGGCGCCATCCTAGAGCCGGGCGAGGCTGTGGATTCCGATCGGGTTGTCGCGCAGGCCGGCCCGCGCGCCGCTATGCTATTACACCGCGCCGCCGATCAAGCCTTGGCCGGATTGCCACCAATGGCCACCCTGCCCGAAGGGCTGTCCGAGACGATCGCTGGTTATGTCGAGGCGGCGCGCGGCTTCCGCCCTCAGGGAGCGCATTATCTGGAAAATCACCGCGGGCACCTGATGTTCGTCAAGCCCGAGGAACGGCGCTTTGTGACTCCCGATCTGATCCGCGCCACCACGATCACCGGCAGCGAGGGGGAAGTCAGAGCCCGGGTCGCCGCGTTAGCGGCGGCGGGGTTCAGCGAGATCGCTGTTCAGATCGTGCCGGGTCAGGAGCATGCGATCGAGGATTGGGGGCGCATTCGGCGCGCTTTCCCATGACAGTCAAGCCCCAGCCTGCGATGTCTCACCAGTTTGGCACATATGTCGAGGTATGACGATAAATGGGCGAGAACAAGGTTCCCGTGTAGCTGTTTATGGCAGCGGCGAATTGTAACTGAGGCTTGGGTCGCCTTGGTGAGCGCGCCACAAAAGAAGGGTAGCCGCTCATGCACGAGGCGCAATATTACCGCGACCAGGCCATCCGGCTCCGCCGCTTCGCGGAAGAAACCAAAAATAGTGGCATCAGCGACGATCTGGAGCGGCTGGCGATCGATTTCGACGACATCGCCGAGGATCTTGAACAGGGATTGATCGAAATCCGCAATCCCGACCTGCTCCCGCAGCGCCGAAGACCGCCGCGGTAAAGGCCGCGGTAAAGAACGAACCCAATGATCGCTCGTGCCGCCCAAGGCACGAGCGATCATTCATCAGCTATACACTCGACGCGTTGCCTGAACTTGCCAGACCGGCCGCAACTCGTTACCGCCAGCCGGCTTCCTTGTCGCACGCCTGCCGCTCGGTGGCGTGCGTCTTTTCCCATTGCGTGATCGATCGGGTTTCGTTGTTGCCCATCTTATTGTTCATGCACGTGCAATACTTGGTGACGACTTCGATTGCGGCCTTCTCGTCCTTGTTATCCTGCACGCACTGAGCCACCCATTTGGCATCGTCGGCATCGCCCCAGGCGATGGTGCTCGCGATCGGCGCTGCGCACAGAACAGCAGCGAGGAGGGCGGATTTACAAGTGACGACATTGCTAAACTCAAACCGCACGATTGATCTCCCCTTAGGTGAATTCATCCTCAGCATTCGGCGCAGCGGCCTCCTGCCGCAGCCAATCGCGAAATGCCCGAACCTTAGGGCGCTCAAGGGCCCCGGGTGCGGTTACGACATAATACGCGAACAGACCCGGCAGAGCTAACGCGAACGGACGTACTAGACGCCCAGCCTCCAGGTCATCAGAGGCGATGGCGCTGTACGCGAGAACGACGCCGTGACCGGCGATAGCCGCGTCGAGCGCCAGATGCGTGCCGCTGAAGGTGAGGCCCGGCGCGGCCGCCGGCATGTCCTTGACCCCCGCTGCCTTGAGCCACATCGCCCAGGTCGGCGCCAGCGCGTTTTGGTCCACCGCTTGGTCGTGGATCAGGGTGTGGTGCCGCAGATCGTCCGGGACGCGCAGCGGCGGGCCGGCGGCGAGCAGATGCGGGCTGCACGCCGGAAAGACCTCGTTGCCCAGCAATAATTCGACATCGAGACCTGCGTAGCGCCCGGTGCCATATCGGATCGCGAGATCGAAATCGCCGCGGGCCATATCGACGACATCGTCGCTGGCCGAGATACGCACATCGATGTCCGGGTATGCCGTCTGAAACCGATGCAATCTCAGCACCAGCCATTTGGCGGCGAGCGACGGGGATGCGGTGACCGTCAGCGTGCCGGTATCGTTATGAGCCCGCAGGCGCCGCACCGAAGTCTGAATGCCGGCGAACGCTTCGGAGAGGCCGGGCAGGAGCACCCGGGCCGACGGCGTCAGCTCGACCGCCCGGCTGCGGCGGTGGAACAGGCGCACCCCCAGGTCTTCCTCCAGGGCGTGGACCTGATGGCTGATCGCCGCCGGCGTCACATGCAATTCGTCCGCAGCCTTGCTGAAACTGCGCAGCCGCGCCGCCGCCTCGAAGGCTCGCAACGCGCTCATCGGGGGTAGGTGGGTGTTTGGCATGGATGAGAAAATCTAATGCTGACGCTGAGAAAGTCTCGTTTGCTGAGGCCCGGGTCAAGGGACAAGTTAACTCTCAACAGCAAGAGTACGGCAGATGCCGGACGCTCAGTTGTTTAGGAGAGCTAATATGTCGACCCTGCAGTATCAGCCCTGCCACGCCACCCCTGCGAAGCTGACGCGGCACGATGCCCTGGAGGCGCTCAATGATGCGGCCACGTGGGTTCTCGCGACCTTCCATGAATGGCGCCAGCGGGTCCGCGAGCGTAACCAGTTGCTCAAACTCGACGAGCACATGCTCAGCGATATCGGCCTCAGCCGCGCGGAGCAGCTCTACCTAGCCAACAAGCCGTTTTGGAGGGAATGATGAACGCGACCACATCGTGCCGCGTCGGCTCGGTGCCGGCCGTGGCCCCAGCCCGGACGCCCGGACTCCTCGCCGCACTGCGCCGGGTTCTTGCCGATATCGTGCGCGCCAATATGGAACAGGTTCCAACACCGCGTGGCGAGCTGCCGGCCACGTATTTCCGTTACCCATTATTTTAGGCGGCCTGTTTAGACCCGCCGTCGTCGAAGGAGGACACTCATGACCGACATCGATCGCCTGCCTTATGTCGAGGCCGACCTGAATTATCTGGCACCACCGACTGAACGTCCGCGTTACTACGCCTACGAAATCGGGCCTGAAGATCGCCCCTATATGCCGCTCGAGACACACCGCGTGAAAATTCACGACATGCGTCCGGTGGCGCATGACATCGCGCTCGACCGCCAGGGGTTCGAGCTGGTCGAGCAGCGCAGCGCCGTGCGCGATTTCTGGGACGACGACGAGGTGCGGCGGGTGTACTACCCGGAGGCGCAGCGCCTTCTGGCCGAGCATACTGGCGCCAGCCGCGTCTTCGTCTTCGATCACCTGCAACGCCGTCGTGTCGAAGGCGCCGCCGACCGGGCGCGTGGCGGGCCGCGTCAGCCGGCAACCCGCGTCCATGTCGACCACACCGCCCGGTCCGGACCGCAGCGGGTGCGCGACCTGCTGGGCGATGAGGCCGAGGAATTGCTGAAGGGACGCGTGCAGGTCATCAATCTCTGGCGGCCGATCCATGGGCCTTTGCAAGACGCGCCGCTCGCGGTGTGCGATGCCAGCAGCGTGGCGCCTGACCAGTTGGTGCCGTCGGATCTCGTTTACCGCGACCGTGTCGGCGAGACCTACTCGGTCAGTTACGGGCCGGACCACGCCTGGTACTATGTCCCGGAAATGCGGCGCGACGAGGTGCTTTTACTGAAATGCTGCGATACGGCGAACGATGGCCGCGCCCGCTTCATGCCGCACACCTCGTTTACCGATCCGACAACCCCCAGCGGTGCACGGCCGCGCGAAAGCATCGAGTTGCGCACACTCGTCTTCCATCCGGCCTGAGTTGTACGAACCAGATTCGCAGCCTGAAGAAGCCCTCGCCCAGACTGGGCGAGGGTCAGTCCAAGTACGGCAACATCGCTGCCGCTGACCCGTTCCCGCTGCGGCATTCTGCCACTCGTTCCTGCCGCAACCCTGCCTTTTTTCCTGCGTAGTAGCCACCGCAACGACGCGCTGTGGAGCGCGTGTGCGCGCTGAGCGCTGACAGGTCATTTGTGGGGGTCCGGGTGCCCGAACTTGTTTCGGGGGCTGCGCGTCACGCCAGCCCGATGCGGCAGCCTTTGCTGCCGGAGCGATTTCTGCCGCCAGCTGGCTTTGTTTGGGGCAGCTTTACGGCGGCTGATGGCGCGACATTGCGCTGGGGCCATCTGCCGGCGCGAAATCCCCGCGCCGAGTGCGTGATGCTCGGCGGGTTTGGCGAATTCATTGAAAAGCAATTCGAGACAGTACGCGACCTGGCGGCGCGCGGCATCGCGGTATGGTGCCTCGATTGGCGTGGTCAGGGTGGCTCGGTGCGGCCACGGCGGCTACCAACCCGCCCGCGCGCCCGCAATTTCGATCGCGACGCCCAGGACCTCGCCGATTTTGCCCGCGTTAAACTGTCGGGTCGGCTGCCGCGGCTGCTGGTGGCGCACTCGATGGGCGGCGCCATCGCGCTGCTATGTTTGCGCCAGTATGTCGGCCTGTTCGATGCCGCCGTGCTGTCTTCGCCAATGGTTGGATTACGCACCGGCCGGGTGCCGCCGACCTTGTTCCGCATCATCACCGGTCCCGCGCGCGCCGCCGGCCTCGGTGCCTGCTTTATCCCCGGAGCCGGGAAATGGCGCCCCGACCGCGTGCCATCACCGGAGCGCAGTCACGCCAGTACCGACGTCGAACGCTGCCGCCTGCGGTATGCCTGGTTCTCTGCCGAGCCCAATCTCCGGCTCGATGAGGCCACTTACGGCTGGGTCGACACCGCTCTCGGTTTGGTTGCCCGCATCTCGAAGCCGGAATTTCTCGCGCGAATCCACACCCCGATCCTGATGGGGCGCCCTGGCCGCGAGGTCGTGGTGTCGAAGGCAGCGCAACGCCGGGTCGCAGCCCGCCTGCCGAATTGTACGCTGGTCGAGCTACACGAATCCAAGCATGACCCGTTCCTCGAACGCGACGCGATCCGCGATTATTGGCTGGCCTGTCTCGACCGTTTTATCGCCCAATATCTGCCGCAGGCGGGTCTCAAGAACGTTGGGTGACCGCCCTCGCGATCAAGCACGGAGCGTCACGATCCTGGTTGCCTGCGCGCTGATGTTCGGGGCGGCAGCCGCAGCCGCCGCGGATCGGCGCGTGCCGGTTGATCCCAATGCGGTGCCGTGGAATACCGTCGCCAAGGTGCAGACCACGATCGGCAGCCGCTGCACCGGAGTTCTCGTGGCGCCGGACACCGTGCTGACCGCCGCTCATTGCCTCTACAACACCCGTACCCGGGCGTTTCTCCAACCCTTGTCCTTGCATGTGCTGCTCGGTTTCGTGCGCGAGCAGTACCGCTGGCACCGCTTGGTCGCGAGCATTATGCTGGGGCCGCGGGTCGCGACCGCGCCCTGGCCGCCGACCGATGACTGGGCCCGGCTGCGCCTCAACGAACCGGTGCCGCTGGCGCCGCTGGCCTGGGCCGCCAGCATCTCAGCGGATGCGCCGGCGCTACTCGCCGGCTATAACCAGGACCGTCGCGAGGTGCTGATGGCAGATCTGGATTGCCGGGTGACCCAGGCGAGCCTGGTGGCCGGCGGGGCGACGCTGATCCGACACGATTGTTCCGGGACGCATGGCACCAGCGGCGGACCGCTGCTCGCCCGCCACGGCGATCGATGGGAACTGCTCGGCATCAACATCGCGGCCGGCCGCGACAGCAACCTGGCGCTTTCTCCGGCACAACCCTAGCTGGCGCGCCGTGTGGCCCGCTCAACAGGGTTCCGGGGTGGCAATCTCGCCGGCGCGGTGGGTCAAGCGGTCAACGGTCGCGACAAGCCTGGCAATATCAACCGGCGACGGCAGAAATTCGCCGATCCCCTCAGTATAGGGAGCATCTTTGAGTTCGGCTGTGAAGATCACTTTAGTTTTCGGATGACGATACCGCACCATTCTCGCCAGACTGATACCATGCGGCAAGCCGGGCGCGTATTTGAGGCAGCTCACCAGCACCTCCGTACGATGCACCTCGAGCTTGTCCAGTGCCGTCAGCGGGTCGCGAAAAACCGACACATCATGCCCAGCCTCCCGCAATGCCTCGGCCGCCGCAGAGAGAAAATCAGGTTCGTCATGTACCAGAACGACATTAACCGGCATCAGCGGAGCTTCTGCGATGGATAAGGAGGCCATGGTGCTTCATACGGCCGCATCATCCAATGTATCCCCGAGGGGAATTCTGATATCCAACCTTAAAATGTTTATATCAGGTCTAGATCGCGGTGGACGCTACATTCAAAGAGCGTGGCGGAATTATTCTTTTGGACCATGTTGCTTCTTGATGGCTGAGATTACTTGAATCTTTACGCGCTTAGGCAACTGTCGGCGCTGCACGAACTATGTTCCGGGAACGGCCGCGGGCCCTGCCGCAATTCACCTTATCCCGCCAAACCCGGCCGAGTAGACCGTAGCTTGTGAGCATTTATCGCCGTGGACACAGCCACTCCAACGATCGAACCGAGCCAACCGGCAAGACCGGGGTATCCGAACAGCGCGTGCACCCGCTCGGGCTTCCTGGCGGTCCAGGAAAACCCGCCGCATCGGATCTACTGGGAGGAATACGGCGCCCCCGATGGCGAGCCGGTGATGTTTCTGCACGGCGGTCCGGGCGCCGGCTGTCATCGGTATTTCGCGCATTTCTTCAAGCCGGAGCGCTATCGCATCATCCTGTTCGATCAGCGCGGCTGCGGTAAAAGCACCCCAAACGCCAGCGACGACGACGCTCGCCCGGCGCTCACCGACAACACCACGGCGCATTTGATTGACGATGTGCTGCAATTGCGCCGCGAGCTCGCGATTCACGGAAAAATGCATGTTTTTGGCGGTAGCTGGGGCAGCACGCTGGCTCTGGCCTACGCAATATCGCACCCCGAAACGGTGCAGACGCTGGTCCTGCGGGGGGTGTTCTTATGCCGTCGCGCCGATGTCGACTATTTTCTGCAGGGCAATGCCGCGGATTTCGAGTTTGATCCGCTGACGATGCGAGTGCCCGGTGCCTATCTCGATTTCCCCGCCGCCTGGGCGCGTTTCGTCGCGACAATTCCTGCCGCGGATCGTGGCGATGTCGTTGGCGGGCTGGCGCGGATATTCTCAGAACCGCCTGCCGACGGCTCAGAGCGCCAGCGGATCGTCGAACTCGCGTCGGCCTGCGTAGCGTGGGAAAGCAGTGCCAGCCGCCTCAAACGCGACGAGAGCAGCCACAGCCAGCCCCACCAGAAATATGCGTTGATGGCCAGCCGGATACTTATCCATTACATGATCAATGGCGGCTTTCTCGGCGGCAACGGCGAGGCCAACCGCGACAACAATCATATTCTCGATCACATTGACCGGCTGAAAGCGATCCCCACGCATGTTGTGCACGGCCGATACGATCGGGTGTGCCACCTCTCGCAGGCCGAAGCTGTGGTGCGGGCGTTGCGCGCTGCCGGCAACGGCGAAGTGCATTATGTGATCACCACGGCGGGCCATGGCAGCCTAGAGCCGGAGACTGATGCCGCGTTGTGCTCGATCATGGACGCGCTGCCGCCGATGACCCCCTTCGATCGCGGCGGTACATAGATCGGGCGGCCCATGACCGGTCCTGCATACCGCCGGACCCGGTTCCGGCTGTCAGTCTCGCGCGAGAGCCGGATCGGGGCTCAGCGCCCCAGCCGCAGCGGCGCACCGCCGGCAAAGCGCGCCGCGCCGCCAAGTGCCTCCTCGATGCGCAGCGCCTCATTCCATTTCGCCATCCGTTCGGAGCGCGCAAACGAGCCAACCTTGAGCTGACCGACACCCCAGCCCACCGCCAGGTGCACGATTGTCACGTCTTCAGTCTCACCGGAGCGCGCCGAGACGATCGCCCCCCAGCCGGCGGCGCGCGATGCATCGAGTGCCGCCTTCGCCTCCGTCACCGTGCCGGCCTGGTTCGGCTTGACCAACACGGCGTTGCAGGTACCGAGCGCGGCGGCGTTCCGCACCCTCACCGCGTTGGTTACAAGAAAATCGTCGCCGACGATCTGCACACGGCCCCCGACCGCCCGGCTGAAGCGACGCAACCCGTCTGGATCGTCCTCGGCAAGCGGGTCTTCGATCGACAGGATGGGATAGCGGTCGAGCCAGCCGATCAGCATTTCGGCCATCGCGTCGGAATCGAGCGTACGGCCATCCAATGCCAGGCGATACTCGCCTTCCCGGCCGAATTCCGACGACGCGATGTCGAGCGAGATCGCGACCTCCTGCCCCGGCGCGAACCCCGCCCGCTCGATCGAACGCATCAGCGCGTCGAGCGCCGCCTCGTTATTGTCAAAGGCCGGCCAGAAACCGCCCTCGTCCGCGACCCCCTGCAAGAGACCGCGCTCGGCCATCAATTCGCCCGCCGCGCGATAGACTTCCGCCGTCCATTCCAGCGCCTGGTCGAACGACTCCGCGCCGGGAGCAACGACCATGAAATCCTGGATGTCGACGCGCCGCCCGGCATGCGCCCCGCCGCCGAAAATCTGGATTTCCGGCAGCGGCAGCGTCATTTCCGCATGCTCGCCGGCAAGATAGCGATAGAGCGGTAAGCCGCTCGCGGCGGCCGCCGCATGAAGGACGGCCATCGACACTGCGACAAGCGCATTACCGCCAAGACGATTCTTTTGCGGCGTCCCATCGAGCTCGATCAACACCCGGTCGATTGCCGCCTGATCGATCGCGTCGTGGCCCATCAGCGCCGCCGCGATCTCGCTGTTGACCGCTTCGACGGCTCCCTGAACATCGCGACCGCCGAGCCGCGTGCCCCCATCGCGGCGCTCGATCGCTTCGCCCGAGCCGGTCGAGGCGCCCGCGGGCGCGATGGCGCGGCCTGCAAAACCGCCGGCCAGCCGGACATCCGCCTCGACGGTCGGACGCCCCCGCGAATCCCAGACGCGACGCCCCCGCACGGCAATAATTGAGGAATCGCTCACGCCACCTGGCCCCATTGTGACCCGGCCCAAACCTCGCGCACCACCTCCAGACGATCGACCGGCTCAAGCAGCAGGGCCCGGCCGACCTGCCGCACCCGATCCTTGTCGCCCTCGGCGGTGATGTATTCGACCGGCGATTTGCCATCGACCCGCGCCAGCAGCAGACCGGGCAGGAGGTGCGCCGCCCGTTTGTCGATGTCCTCGCGAGGCTCCCAGTTCACCGCCTCGAGGTAAGTCGAGGCGAGACGGCTGAAGGCCAGCAACAGACGCCCCACCACGCGCGTGTTCCACATGCATTTGAGCAGCAGATGGTTGAGGCAGAACGCCAGATCGAAGGCCGGGTCGCCATACCATGCGCATTCGGCGTCGAGAAACACCGGCCCGCGGCGTCCCACCAGGATGTTCTTCGGGCTGACATCGCCATGCACCAGCGCGACGTGCCGGCGCGCCACCGCATGCGCCAGCCGGGCCAGCGGCCCGGCGAGGTCGGGGTGGCGCCGCGATGTCGCGATCAGATACGGTTCGATCCGCAAGGCGTAAAAGGTTTCATCGGTCGCGAAATTGCGCGCGATCTCCGGGTCGCCGGCGGTAGCGCCGTGGATCTGCGCCAGCCGCGATCCGACGGCCGCCGCGGTCGCTAGATCGACATTGCCGTCGCGCAGCTGGTTCTTCCACACCGGGTACATCGACGGGTCGAGGTACTCCATCGCGAACAAGCCGTGCGCGAAATCCTGGCCGATCAAACGCGGGGCAGCATCCGGGTTGATGCGACCCGCGACGCGGAACCAGGCGAATTCGTGGTGATTACGGGTGGTCGGAGCCTCCCACACCTGCTCGACCCGCAACCGCGGCAATGCCCGCTTGATGCACAAGCGCCGGCCGGCGATGTCGACGAGCCAGATTTCCGATGACACGCCGCCTTCCATTGGGCGGCAGCGGGGCCGGTCGTTTGCCCCGATCACTCCCATCCGTTGCAGCGACGTCGCAATCATTTCCTCGTCAAGCGGTGCCGCTTCCGGCGATGTATCGTTCATGCACGACCCTGGGACCCAATGGCCCCGATTTTGCCCGAACGGACCCATGAAAGCGATCTTCCATTACGATGCCCGACCCCGCCTTGCGGCGCGACTTGACGCGCTTGCCAGCGAGGGTTTCAACGTCACGCCCTGCCCCGAAGAAGATGAGGACCGCCTCGCCTGCCTGTTGCCCGACGCCGAAGTGCTGTTGCACGCGCTGAAGCCGGCGACAGCGTCCGTGATCGCGCGTGCCCCTAAACTCCGCTTCATCCAAAAGCTCGGGGTTGGACTGAACACGATCGATCTTGAGGCGGCCCGGGGGCGGCGCATTGCCGTCGCCAACATGCCGGGCACCAACACCTGCGCTGTGGCCGAGACCGCTCTGCTGCTGATGCTGGCAGCGTTGCGCAACCTGCCGGCGATCGATCGCGCGACACGCGCCGGACAGGGTTGGTCTCTGGGCGCCGGATTACAGGAACGGGTCGGCGAATTGCGCGGCCGGACGGTGGGGCTGATCGGCGCCGGCATGGTGCCGCGCGCGCTGGTGCCGATGCTGCAGGGATTCGGGGCGCAGCCGATCTATGCGGCGCGCAGCGCCCACCCGGAGCTGGGCATTTCGCGGCTCGATCTCGATCAAGTGCTGGCGACGGCCGACATCATCTCGTTGCACCTGCCGCTGGTGCCGGAAACGGAGCGGATGTTCGACCGCGTAGCGCTGGCTCGAATGAAACCCGGCGCGATTCTCGTCAACACGGCGCGTGGCGGCCTGGTCGATGAGACGGCACTCCTCGAAGCGCTGACCTCAGGTCATTTGCGGGCGATGGGCACCGATGTCTTCGCCGAGGAGCCGGTGCCGGCCGATCATCCACTATTGCGGCTGGAGAATGTCGTGGTGATGCCGCATGTCGCCTGGCTGACCCCGGAAACCCTCGACCGCAGCCTCGACATCGCGGTCGAGAACATGCGGCGTCTGCGCGACGGAAGGGAGCTGCTGCACCGCGTCATCTGACGGAATGCGCCCTCGCGGTCGCGGGACGCTTGCAATTCGATTGTCTTAAGATATATCTTAATTTCGATATATCGAAAGGAGATATATTGATGCAAGCAAACCCGACAAAATCAACGACAAGGCGCGCGCCCGAGCGGCCGACAGGGCTGAATCATGTCGTGCTGAACGTTCGGGATATCGGGGAATCCCATCGCTTCTGGACAGAGATCCTCGGTTTCCAGCATGTCGGGTCGCTGCGCCCTCGCAGCGGACAAGACACCCCGCGTCTCCAGATGCGGTTTTACAGCGCCGATCATGATGGCCATCTCAGTCATCACGATATCGCGTTGATCGAACGGTCGGCGTTATGGGCGGATGGGTCGGCCCCCCGCCCCTTGATGGATCACATCGCGATCGCGATGGCCGATCGAGACAGCTGGCTGCGGCAGTTGGACTACCTGGAAAGCCGGGGCATCGCGCTGACCGCCCGCTTCAAACGGGGCGTCAGCGAGAGCGTGCACGTCACGGATCCTAACGGCCACGATATCGAGATCCTTTACGAGCTGCCGCGAGCAGTCTGGGAGCGCGATATCGAAACTTCCCTTAATACCAGCGAAGCGCTGGAAACCAACAAGGCTCTCATCCGGTCGGCCGACGACCGTGTCGGGACCTGACAATGGCAAGGAAGCAAATGCGTTATCGCAACCACAATCATGAACATCACGATCACCACGATCATGGCCGGCATTCTCGCGGCACCCACCAGCAAGATCATTCCGGGCGGCGCTTTGCGCGCGGCTTTGGCTTTGGCGAGCGCCATCGTCACCCTGGCGGTGGCCCTGGAGGCCGCCGGCGACGCGTGTTCGATCACGGCGATCTGCGTTTTGTCCTGTTGCGCCTGATCGAACAGCAGCCGCGCCACGGCTATGAGTTGATCCGCGCGATCGAAGAGGCGTTTGGCGGCATGTACAGCCCCAGCCCCGGCGTCATCTACCCGACACTGACTCTGCTGGAGGAGCTCGGCTATGCCGCTGCGTCAGAGGCCGTGGGCGGGCGCAAGCAATACGCGCTGACCGATGCCGGCGGCGCCTTTCTCAAGGCCAATCGGGCCATTGCCGATGCGATCTTCGCCCGGATGATTGAGCAGGGGCGCGCTTTTGGCGGAGGCCCGGCGCCGGAAATCCGCCGCGCGATGCACAATCTGGAACAGGCCCTGGCGATCCGCCTCGGCCATGGCCCGCTCAGCGCCGAACAGGTGCAGGCTATAACCGCCATCCTCGACCGCGCCGCCAGCGATATCGAGCGGAGCTGATATCGACGCGCGCCGGACCTCAGCGGAAAGCGAATTCTTGGTAGCCGTTGGCGGCAACCTCATCGCATTTTCGCCGGTAGTGGACACCATTGCCGTTATAGCCGAGGACGCGGCGCACATTGCGGCCTTCGACATTGCGGTTTACTCCGGTCTGCCAGGAGTCGATCTTGCTGGCGAGCAGAGGTTCGGAGGCCTTGATCACGATGTCGGTCCATTCCGCCACGGAATCGGCTCGCGTCTCGACCCGCCGGTAATCGTGCCGCCGCATGAACTCCAGGAGGCCGGCGAGGCACTCGACGCCGTGCTCGACCGCCCGGGGGATGTTGCCGCGCGCCGTATGCGGCCCCAGCACCATCAACAGGTTGGGAAAGCCCTCCGGCTGCCAGCCGAGATAAGTGCGCGGGCCATCGGCCCAGATGTCGCGGAGCCGCACCCCGCCGGGGCCGCGAATATCGATGCGGTCGAAAGCGCCGGTCACCCCGTCGAACCCGGTCGCGTAAACCATGATGTCGAACGCGTAGTCGCGCTCGCTGGTCTTGACCCCGTCGGGGGTGATGCAGTCGATTGGAGTCTCGTTGAGATCGACCAATTGCACGTTGTCGCGATTGTAGGCCTCGAAATAGCCGCTCTCGAGCGGCACCCGCCGCGTGCCGAAGCCGTGATCCTTGGGGATCAGCTTGTCGGCAACCTTCGGATCCGTCACCCGCTGGCGGATCTTCCTGGCGATGAACTCGGTCACCGCGGCGTTAGCCGCCTCATCGATCAGGATGTCGCGGAAATTGCCCATCCAGATGCCGAAACCGGGCTCGGCATAAAGCTTCTCCCAGAACGCCTCGCGTTCCTCCGGCGGCACGTCCAACGTCTTGCGCGGATCGGCGCTATGGATGAACCAGCTCGGCGTCTCGCGGCAGCGCGCATAGATCTCGTCGTATCGCGTCTTGATACCGGCCATCTCGGCCTTGTCGATCCTGGCATTGTGCAGCGGTGCGGCCCAGTTCGGACGCCGCTGAAAGACAGTAAGATGCGCGGCCTGCTTCGCGATTTCCGGGATTGCCTGGATCGCGGTCGCGCCGGTGCCGATGACGCCGACGCGCTTCCCGGTGAAATCGACCGGGATGTGCGGCCAGCGCGCGGGATGGTACGCGGGGCCGCGAAAGCTCTCCACGCCGGGAATGCGCGGCAGGGTATGCGCCGAGAGGATGCCGACCGCAGTGAACAGGAAGGTAGCACTGGCCTGTTCGCCGCTCTCCAACGTCACCGTCCAATGATTGGCGGAATCGTTCCACTGCGCCGCCGTCACCGTGTTGTCGAACCTGATGTCGCGGCGCAGATCGAACTTGTCGGCGACCAGGTTGAGGTATTCGAGCGTGTCCGGCTGCGGCGAGAAGTGCTCCTTCCAATCCCACTCCTGCAGCAACTCCTTGGAAAAGGAGTAACCGTAGGTCCAGCTTTCCGAGTCAAAGCGGGCGCCGGGATAGCGGTTCCAATACCACGTGCCGCCGACATCGCCGCCAGCCTCGAAGACGCGTGTCCGCATCCCTAATTGGCGCAGCCGGTAAAGCAGATACATCCCGGAAATACCGGCGCCGATGATGATCGCATCAAGGATGCTGCTTTCCGATTGAGCCGGCCGCTCGGCCGCAAGCAAGGTGTCTGGCATCGTCTCTCCTCCGCGTCGCGGCAGAGTAACGGATTTGCATCGGGGATGGCGACGTTCGGCTGCGCTTGAACAGGGCTGCGAGCGCGGCTCTAATCGTCCGCGATGGATTGATGGGAGAAGCGCGATGGATTGCTGCGGTCACGGACACGCCGCCGGGAATACCCATCATCATCTCTGGCCGGCGACGCTGATGTCGGTCGGCGCTCTGCTGGCGGGCGCCGGCGGCCCGAGCGGTTCCACCGCGGCGGCCGATGCCGCAGATGAGACCGCGGCCGCGCTCGCCGTCCTGCGCCGGGCGGTTTCGATCGATGTCCACACTCATGGCGGCAAGACCGGTATCTCGTCGAAATCGCCGCCGAGCGACGATCTCGCGAACCACATGCGCGCGGGTGCGCTGGCCGTCGCCTGTCTTGCCGACGTGCCCGATGGGCCGATCCTCGGCCGCGATGCCGCGGGCGCACTGGCGGCGGTACGCACGCCCGCGAGCGGCGAACTCTACCGGCACCATCTCGCACGGCTCGCCTGGATGGATGAGCTGGTCGCGCATCACGGCATTCGGCGCGCGCTGAACGCGGCCGATCTGGAGGCCGCCCACCAAGCCGGCGAGCCTGCGATCATCGGCGATGTCGAAGGGCTCGACTTCCTCGATGGCAGGCTCGAACGGCTGGAGGAGGCGCATCAGCGCGGTCTGCGCCACCTGCAGCTGGTGCATTACACCCCGAACGACATCGGCGATTTCCAGACCGGCGCCATCAAGCACGACGGACTTACCGAGTTCGGCGCCGAGGTGATCCGCGCCTGTCATCGCCTCGGCTTTGTCTGCGACGTCGCGCATGCGACCGAGGATATGGTCAGGCAAGCGGTAAAGGTCGCCAGCAAGCCCTTGCTGCTGTCGCACACCGCGGTGGCGGGCTCGCGGGCTATGGGACCGACGCCGCTCACCGGCCGTCAGGTCACCCCCGACCACGCACGGGCGATCGCCGAGACTGGTGGCTCGGTCGGGATCTGGCATTTCTTTCCCGATCTCGACGCCTATGTCACCGGTCTCAAGGAGATGGCCGATATCGTGGGTACCGACCACGTCAGTATCGGAACCGACCAGTTCGACTCGCGCGGCTGCGTCGCCGATTACACCCGCTGGGTGCACCTGATGGCGGCAATGCTGCGCGGCGGCTTCACCGCGGAGGAGACCGCCAAGATCGCCGGCGGCAACTACCTGCGAATCTTCAAGGCAGCCGTCGGATAGCCAGCCGCTCGTATCAGGCGGCGTTGGCTTCCTCGAACATGCGGCGGTGCAGAGCGAAATCGTAATCGCGCTCGCGCAGGTTCTCGGGGTCCCAGTCGCTGCGCTCCACCCCATAGAAATCGCCGCCATACACGTGAAGGGCGGCGGTGAGCCGGCCGAGCGGGTTGGTCACCGAATGGATTACATCGGGACCGAGCGGCTCGGCGCAACCGGGGCCCAGTGATTTGGCGCCGGCCGCCTCGATCAGCCCGGTTGAGTCACCCGGTAGGCGGCGCCAGAAGATATTGTCCTCCCGGCCGGTATAGACGCCGATCACCGCCCACATCCGGTGGTCATGCGGCATGATTGTCATGCGCTTGCCCCAAACCACGTTGAGCACCGTCAGCGACCCGGACTTATACAAAGGTGTCACGCCGGCGCGGGTAGGCTCGCCCATCGCCGCGAGCACTGCCGCCGGGTCTGAATTGGCCCGGGCCAGAACGTCGCGAGCGGCCTTGTGGGTGCGGTCCTCGCGCACCGCCGCCTGACACTCCTCGATAAAGCGCTCGATATCGAACATGTCCTCCCTCAGAGGCTGGTGATCCCGCACGAGTATAGCCGGTCAGCTCTGCAAGTGTGCAGCTTGCCCCTCCTCGCGAGCGCGCCGCTCAAGGCGCGCCCGTAGAGGCTGCCTTGTTCCCTTGGCACTACTGCGCGTAGCGCGCTGGGGCTAGGGTTGCCCAAACAACTGGGGAAACGCCATGGCCATAACCGTGACACCGCTCGGCTCACCGCTGGGGGCTGAAGTCTCTGGGATCGATCTCAGCAAACCGGTCGACGCGGCCGCCAAGGAGCAACTATCGAACGCTCTGGCCGAGCACCTCGCACTTGTCTTTCACGACCAGACTCTGACGCCCGACCAGTATCTGCAGGCGGCGACGATCTTCGGACCGCCGATGCGGCAGCACTATTCGCAACACAACATGCCGGACCATCCGGATATCGGCCTCGTACACCATCGTAACGGCCAGAAGGTGTCGGAACGCTGGCACACCGACCATACCAACCGGGTCCGTCCGCCGGCCGCGACGATGCTCTATGGGGTCGAGATTCCGACCTCTGGCGGCGGCACCAGCATCGCCAATATGCGCATCGCCTATAACCACCTGCCCGACAAGGAACGGAGCCGCATCGAGGGCTACCGCACGGTCAACAGCCTCGACGAAGGCCGTCGCGAGACGACCAAAGCGGATGACTGGGAAAAATACAGCAAGCCCATCACGCATCCGATGGTCCGCACGCACCCGGTGACCGGCGAGCGCGCCGTGTTCTTCCACATCGGCAAGACGGTCAACATCGAGGGCATGGGCCAGGACGAGACGCAGGAATACCTGACCGGCCTGCTCGACCGCATGCTCAAACCCGAGATCATCTACACGCATAAATGGCGCAAGGGCGACCTGCTGGTATTCGACGACCGCGCCACGATGCACCGGGCGCATGGCGATTACGATCGCAGCCAGAGCCGCGTGCTATGGCGCATCATCGTCGAAGGCGACGAACCCCGCTTTGCCTGAAGCGGCTCGGTTTTGCCGACGAGCGTCGTGCGAATGGTCCATTCCCGTCGATGGTTGGGCTCGCGGATTGTCGCCGGCCGGGGGGCAACCCGGTGGGGTCCTGCGCTTGCGGTCGCCGCCGTACTGCTGAGCATCGGCGCCGCAAGTGCTCAGAAGCAAGGCGGTGTCCTGCGCGTCCCTAACCTCGACAGCCCAGCCAGCATGTCAATCCTGGAGGAGGCCACCGTGACCTCCGAGGGGCCGATGATGCCGGTGTTCAACAATCTCGTGCTGTTCGACCAGCACAAGCCGCGCAACACCCTCGACACCATCGTGCCCGAACTTGCCACCGACTGGGTGTGGAACGACGACAAGACGCAGCTCAAATTGACCTTGCGGCAGGGCGTCAAATGGCATGACGGCAAGCCGTTCACGTCAGCCGACGTCAGGTGCACCTGGGATCTGCTGCAGGGGAAGGGCACCGAGAGGTTGCGCGTCAACCCGCGCAAATCATGGTACCGCAACCTCGACGCGGTAACGACGAACGGCGATTACGAGGCGGTGTTTCAGCTCAAGCGGCCACAGCCTTCTTTTATCGCGTTGCTCGCCTCAGGCTGGTCGCCGGTCTATCCCTGCCACGTGTCGCCGGCGCAGATGCGGCAGCACCCGATCGGGACGGGGCCGTTCAAGTTCGTCGAGTTCAAGCCCAACGAGTCGATCAAGGTGGCGCGCAACCCGGATTACTGGAAACCCGGCCTGCCGTATCTCGACGGCATCGAATATATGGTCATTCGCAATACCTCGACCGCGGTGCTGGCATTGGCGAGCGGCCAGGTCGACCGCACCTGGCCCGGCATTGTGCCATTGCCGTTGATGCGCGAGATCAAGAACCAGGCGCCTCAGATCGCGTGCAATGTCTATCCCTGGAATATCCCGCGCCTCCTGATCATCAATCGCGACAAGCCGCCCTTTGACAATCCCGAACTGCGCCGGGCGATGACGTTGAGCCTCGACCGCAAGGCGTTCATCGACATCCTGAGCGACGGCCAGGGCGATATCGGCGGCACGCTGTTGCCGCCGCCGGATGGCGCCTGGGGCCCGCCGCCCGAGGTCCTGAAAACCTTCGCCAGCTATGACCCCGATGTCGCCAAGAACCGCACCGAAGCCCGGGCGATCATGCAGAAGCTCGGCTACGGTCCCGACAAGAGGCTGGCCATGCCGCTGACCACGCGCAACGTGCTGGCCTATCGTGATCCGGCAGTTTTGCTGATTGACCAGCTGAAGGAAATCTACATCGACGCAACCCTCGACCTGGTCGACACGACGCAATGGTACCCTCGCGTCGCGCGCAAGGATTACGGCGTCGGGCTGACCGTCGGTGAAAGCGGGCTCGACGACCCCGATCAACAATATTACGAAAACTATGTCTGCGGTGCCGAACGCAACTATACCGGGTATTGCGACCCCGAGTTCGACAAGATGGTCGACCGGCAATCCGCCGAACCGGACATCGACAAGCGCCGCAAACTGGTGTGGGAGATCGAGCGCAAGCTGGCCGAGGACGGCGCGCGGCCGGTGATCTACTATCCACGCTCGGGCTACTGCGAATATCCCTACGTCAAGAACCTGACGATCATCGTCAACAGCAACTACAATGGCTGGCGGTTTGAAGATGTGTGGCTGGATCGTTGAATGAAGGAACGGGCGGGATGCTGACGGTCGAGCCCAGCGGCGGGGTACTCGGAGCCACGGTGCCCGGGCTCGACCTGGCAGAGCCCTTCAGCGAGCGGCTGCTTGCCGAGGTGTTGCTGGCGCTCGGCAAGCATGGCGTGCTGCGCTTCCCGGACCAGCATCTCGATCTTCTGGCGCAGAAGCGGTTTTCCGAGCAGTTCGGTGAAATCCAGGGCCCCTCGAACCACAAGATCGATCCGAACAACCCGTATCCCGAGATCGACATCCTGTCGAACCTCAAGGAGAACGGGCGATACATCGGCGCACCGGATGCCGGGCAGGACTGGCACACCGACATGACCTATCGCGAGGTGCCGGGCTTTGTGAATGTGCTTTACGGCCTGCGCATTCCGCATCGCGACGGCAAGCCGCTCGGCGGCACCGAATTCGCTAATATGCGGCTCGCCTATGAGGGGTTGCCGGCTGAACTCAGGTCCCGTCTCGACGGCATGACGGCGACCCATAACATCGAGAAATTCTGGGAGCATATGCGGCGGGTCCATAACAGCCCGCGCCCGCCGATGACCGACGAACAGCGCAGCCGCCGCCCGCCGGTCGTGCACCCGCTATTCCTGACGCACCCGATAACCGGCGAAAAGATCCTGTACTGCAACCCGGGCTTTGTGGTGCGCATCAACGAATTGCCGGAGCGCGAAAGCGACGAGATGCTCGACTATCTGTTCGCGCACCAGCTGCAGCCGCAATTCCGCTGGACTAATGTCTGGGCCGAGAACGACGTTCTGATCTGGGACCATCTCGGCACGTTGCACCGCGCAATCGCGGATTACGCGCCCGACGAAATCCGCCTGATCCGCCGCTGTCAGGTCAGGGCCACCAAGGTGTTCGACCCGGAATACCTGCGACCGGTACGCGAGCTCACCGCGGCGGCGACCTGACGTCCCTGCCCGGACGGGCGGAGTCTTCGGCAGGGTAGCCGCGCCGCTTTGGCGAAGCCGGCCACCACACGGCATGGACACCGACAGATCGGCGGCGCCGCGAGGCGCCGCCGCGTCGCTGCTGTGCGGGTCGCAGCCGGTCGTGGCGGCCGCTACCGCTTAGAACGCGTCGCGCATTTCCGGCACGATCCAGAACGGCTTCTGGCCGCGCGCCACGCGCTGGCAATTATCGAACGCATTGCGCCAGCGCTTCGGGTGGTTATCCCAGGTCGGGCCGGCCGAGTGCGGACTGAAGATTGCGTTCTTCAGCGTGAACAGGTCGTGGTCCGGCTTGGGCGGCTCCTCGACCATCACGTCGAGACCGGCGGCCATGATCGTCTCGTCGCGGAGCGCCTTGTACAGCGCCACCTCGTCCACCACCGGACCGCGGCAGGTGTTGATCAGGATCGCGGTCTTTTTCATCATGTTAAGCTCGCGATCGCTGATCAGGTTGTGCGTCGTCTGATCGAGCGGCACGTGCAGCGACACGTAATCCGAGGTCTTGAGCAGCTCCGGGAGCAGCGCAAAGCGGACGCCGAGAGCGTCTTCCTGGTCGGTCGTCATGCGATTGACGTCGTAATACTGAATCCGCATGTCGAATGCCTTGGCGCGGCGCGCGACCTTCTTGCCAATATTGCCGAGCCCGACAATGCCAAGCGTCTTGTCCTCAAGCTCGTAGAGCTTGGCGGAGTTGAAATCGTTGCCGCGCCAGCGGCCGGACACGACGCCGTCATGCACCCAGATCAGTTTGCGTGACACTGCCAGCATCAACATGATCGCGTGCTCGGCGACAGCGGTGGCGTTGGCGCCCCCGTTGTTGCAGATCGGCACATGGGCGCTGCGTGCAGCGTCGAGATCATAGGTGTTGTAGCCGGCGCTCAGCGTCTGCACGAGCTTGAGCTTCGGGGCCCGCTGATAGAATTCCGGGCCGTGCTTGAACTGGCCGGCGCCGATGTAATAGTCGGCCTCCTTGAGCAGGTTCCAGAATTCCGGCCGCCCGTGCGGCGCGGTGACCAGTTCATAGCCGCCGGGCAGCATGTCATAGGCGATCTGCATCGTCTCGTCGCCATGGCTGTCGGGGGTCAAGATGCGTTCGGGCATAGCAGCGTCTCCTCGTCGCGGTTTCTGGCTTCAAGGCGCCATCGTAGCGACAGGCAACCGGCTGGCCCAAGCGCTAAATCGGCCCGTAAGAGGCGCGCGTGAGCGGGTGCAAGTCAGACGGGAAGGAACTGAACCCGTTGAGACGCTCGGCAATTGGTGTCGGTTATGCCAGACTTCCCATGTCGACCAACCCTCGCGCAAATCTCATCCGCGGAGGCTTTGCATGGGCGAAACAGGCGGCTTCGTTATCACTTCGGGCGGCGGCAAGCATCATGCCTCGCCAACGCCGGGACGCTTCTTCGACTTGAAGCTGCTCGGCGGCGAGACCGGCGGCAGCATCATGATGTTCGAGGAAACATTGCCGCCCGGCACCACCAGCCTTTACCACCTGCACCATGACAGCGATGAGGTCGCCTGGGTGCTCGACGGTGAATTGACCCTCAAGATCGGTGACACGGTGACGACCGGCGGACCGGGCACCTGTGCATTCATGCCGCGCCGCGTCGCGCACGCCTGGAAGAACACCGGCAGCGTCACCAGCCGCGTACTCTTTCTTTACACGCCGGCGGCGGCCGGCGGCTATATAGAGGAGATGATTGAGCGGCCCGCCGGTGGCATGACCGACGCCGATCGCGACGAGCTCTGCGCCCGCTACCACTGGAAAATTCTCGGTCCGAACCCGCTATAGGGCGCCCGGTCACGGCGACTTACCGGCACTACTATCCAACGCGGTTGCCAGCCGCTGCACCGCCGCCGCGAGGGGCTCGCGGTGCGGCGCATCGACCGGCGGCTGGGCTGCAATGGATTGCGCAAGGTCTTCGATTATGTCGGCGAAAAGCAGGTAGTGCAGGTGGATTTCGACCTGCCGCTTCTGCCCGGCCCTCCGCGTCAGCCGGAGATAGACACCATCCGCTCCACAGCGCGCCTCGAACCCCGACTCCCGACCGAAACCGCCGACATAAAATTTATCGGGGAAATCGATGGCGACTTCCGCTTTGTCGGAGATCGGGTGCATGGCGCGCTCTCGGTGGCTGTGCTTCGTCGGAGGATGCCCAGTCTCGCGAGCGCGGATGGGCCGGCATTGATTTGGCTCAACAGCCAATATCAATCCCGCGGCTTGCTGGGTGCGCCGGTTGCTGCGGTGGCGTGCCTCGGATAGGCTCGCCGCCTCATTCCCATGCAACGCAACGAGGCACGCCGATGTCCGACGACGACGATAATCTGGAGTATCGCTTCCAGAACCTGCACGAATTCGCCAAGATCGCGCGGCAGAACCTCAACCGGAACAATTGGGATTATCTGATCGGCGCCTCGGAAACCGAGACGACCCTGGCGCGCAACCGCATGGCGCTCGACTCGATAGGCTTCCGCCCGCGCGTATTGCGCGACGTGTCTGACGTCGATGCCAGCAAGGAAGTCTTTGGCAAGAAATTGCGCATCCCGGTGCTGACCGCGCCGGTCGGCTCGCAGGAGAATTTCGAGCCCGGCGGCGGCGGCACGGTGGCGGCGGCGACGACCAAATTCGGCACCGGCATGATCCTGTCATCGGTGTCGCATCCGGGGCTTGAAGCGACCGCCAAGGCCGCCGGCGACGGGTTCCGCGTCTTTCAGCTTTATGTCCGCGGCGACGAGGACTGGGTTGACGACCATGTCCGGCGCGCCCAGGACAACGGCTACAACGCCTTTTGCCTGACCGTCGATACCGACAGCTATAGCCGGCGCGAGCGCGACATCGCCAAGCGCCATGAGCGACGCCGGGTGCGGCCGGGCGACGCCCGCATCTACCAGGCGCGTTTCAACTGGAAGGACATCGACCGGATCAAGCGGTTGTCGAAAATCCCGGTGATGATCAAAGGTGTTGCGACCGGCGAGGACGCGGCGCTGGCGGTCGATCACGGGCTCGACTGCGTCTATGTGTCGAACCATGGCGGGCGTCAGCTTGACCAGGGACTCGGCTCGATCGAGGTCTTGCCGGAAGTCGTCGAAGCCGTGAAGGGCCGCGCCAAGGTGTGGGTCGATGGCTCGATCACCCGCGGCACCGACGTCGTCAAGGCCGTCATCCTGGGCGCCGATTGCGTCGTGGTCGGCCGGCTTTATGTCTACGCTCTCGCGGCAGCGGGTGGACCGGGCATCGTGCGGATGCTTGAGATCCTCGAAGACGAAATCCGCATCTGCCTGTCATTGCTCGGCGTGACCAGCTACGCCCAGCTCGATAAGAGCTATATCCGCAAGGCGATGCCGGCGGTGTGGTCGCATGTCCACAGCCCCTTCCCGCATCTCGACCTGCCAAAAGAAACGTATTAGGCCCCTACCCGACGGTCGTTCCGGCAAGCGGCGCCACGGCGCCGCTTGCACCTGGCGACCGGCATCCCGCGGCCGGCGCTACGCGGGGGTCAGGTCGGCGGTTGTTCCGGTTCGTGGAAGGACCCGGCGGTAAGCCGCTCCGGCGGAGACCACAGACGCAGGGTGGTGCCGCCCCCAGTTCGCTTTGCAGCGTCAGCTTGCCGCCATGCTGCTCCATCAGCACCTTGGTCAAATTAAGCCCAAGTCCGGTCCCCTGATGGTCGCGGGCATCGACCGAGTCCGCCTGGATGAACGGGGTCGTGATCCGCTCGAGGGCGGCGGGCTTGATGCCGATCCCGGAATCGGTGATGACCAATTCAAGCCCTTTCGCCAATTCGGCCGAGAGCTCGAACATCCCGCCGGGTGACGTAAATTTCATCGCGCTCGACATGATGTTGAGCAAAACCTGCCGCGATCACGCGCGATCACAGAGTAGTTGCACAGGCCCATCGATCTGGCCGTAGACGATGGCCACCTCGGCTTTCTTGGCGTGCATAGCGATCAGCTTTACCGCCTCTGCGATCGCTTGCTCCAGATCGACGATGTTATGCCTTAGACAGCCGCGCGGCAGGCAATCAGACGCAGCGGCGTGTAGGTCAGGACTGTCCCGCCATCCTGTTTGACGACCCGGACGCGGGTGCGCACCAAGCCGCGTCCGGGACGGCTCTTCGACAGGCGGACCTCGATGATCTCGCACTCGGCATGGATCGTGTCGCCGGCAACGACCGGGCCTTCAACGGTCAATTCCATGTGCAGAAAGGCAAACCCGGTGTGCTGCATCGTTGCCTGCACCAGCAGCCCCTCGGCAAAACAGTAGACCAGCGCGCCCGGCGCCGGGCGGCCTTTGATGTCGCTTTCGTGAGCGAGGAATTCGGTGTTGGTGAACAGCACCTCGACCATGCCGGTGCAGTTGACAAAGTTGGTGATGTCGGCCTCGGTGACGGTGCGGCCGATCGTCTTAAACTGTCGCCCGACCGGCAGATCCTCGAAAAACAGCCCAAGCCCCACTGTCTCCATATTCTTCTCCGTACCCTGAGCGCGTCGAACGCTGTATTAGCACCGCGCGAAGGAGAGACCATGCGGATTGCCCTGATTCATGCCGTCACGGTGGCGATGGCGCCGGTGCACGAGGCGTTTACCAAGCTGTGGCCGGAGGCGGAGTGCACCGACCTGCTCGACACCGCGCTGGCCGTCGATCGCGAACGCGACGGCGAGTTGACCGCGGCGATGACGCGCCGCATCGGCGTGCTGGCGGGCTATGCCGCCGGCACCGGCGCCGCCGGCATCCTGTTCACCTGCTCGGCTTTTGGCGAGGCGATCGAGGCCGCCGCCAAGGCGAGCGCGTTGCCGATCCTCAAACCTAACGAGGCGATGTTCGATGCCGCGCTGGAGGCGGGGCAGCGCATCGGGATGCTGGCGACGTTTCTGCCCTCGGTGGCTGGCATGGAGGAGGAATTCCGCGCCCTCGCCAAGGCGCGCGGCAGCCAGGCGACGATCGAAACGGTGTGTATCGAGGATGCGATGCGGGCGCTGAAAGGCGGCGATGGCGCCACCCATGACCGGCTGCTCGGCGAGGCGGCGCCGAGGCTCGCCGGATGCGATGCCGTCGTGCTGGCGCATTTCTCGACGGCTCGTGCCGAGGCGGCGGTGAAGCCGGCATTGAACTGCCCGGTATTGACCGCGCCGGGCGCGGCCGTCACTCGGCTCAAATCGGTGTTGGGGCACAGCCCTGCGGCTTGACGACGCGCTCGGTCGAGGCAGGGTGGCGCGCCAGCCGCTCCGTCGGGCGGATCGGCCGCCGCACCAGTTCGCCGCCGCAGTTCGGGCATTTGCCGCCAAGCACCCCATCGGCGCAATCGCAGCAGAACGTGCACTCATAGGAGCAGATACGCGCGTCCGAAGACTCCGGCGGCAGGTCGCGATCACAGCATTCGCAGCTCGGCCTTAGCTCCAGCATCGCATCCCTCCTCCGACGACGCCGTGATCCTGCGGGAGATGGTTGCGGATGGCGAGCCGGTTTCGCTATACGGGCGCACTTCAGACGGGAGACAAGAATGCCGAGCAAGACGCCGGTACTGATTGGGATGTCCGGCAGCCTGCGGACCGGATCGTACTCAAATGCGATATTGCAGACTCTGCGCGAAAAATTCGCCGGGCGAGCTGATTTGCAGGTCTATGACCTGGCACCGATCCCCCTCTATAACCAGGATTTCGAGGGCGACAAGCGGCCCCCCGCGGTGCAGAAGCTGTTGGCTGATATCGCCGCCGCGGATGGGCTCGTGCTGTGCGCGCCGGAGTTCAACCACAGCATTCCCGGCGTCCTGAAAAATGCGATCGATTGGGCGTCGCGGCCGGCCTTTACGTCAGTGCTGGCGTATAAGCCGGTGGCGCTGATGGCGACGTCGCGCGGACCACTTGGTGGCGCACGGTGCCTCGAACACATGCGGGTGGCGATGGATTCCTGTCTGGCACGTATTGCGCTGGCCCGCGAGGTCATCATCACCGCGGCTGAAACCCGGATCCGCGACGGTCGGCTGGTCGACGAAACCTGCCTCAGCTTCGCCGGCGGCGCGGTCGAGGCGTTGCTCACGGAAATCAAGGTCTGGGGCGCCGAGACGAAGTAATCGCGCACCATATTCTAAAACAGGAAGAAAAGGATATGTCGTCTCCGCGAAAGCCGGGACCAACGGTTGTGCCCAGGAGTTGTTGATCAGTGGCTCCTTCCTTCTGCTTCTGCAGGGACGACCATTATCGAAATAGCAAATCATCGGGTAATAAAAACGGCAACGCATCTGGGTGTACAATTTTGTTTGCGCCGACGATACCTTCGCCACTTCTGTCAGCGCCTGCGTCCTCCATGCGCGCGGGGCAACCGGGCCGCGCGCCGGCGTTGATTGTTCGCCGGGCACTCTCCCCCTAGATTGCCCGGCAAGTAGGCAAGGGGAGCGGCGCGGGTGGATCAGACGGCTGTCCAGACGATGCGGCCGGCCGTCGAAGTGCCGCGGCGCGGGGTGGTTCTGGCCGCCGCGCTGATGGCCACCTTCATGCCGGCGGTGGAGAGCACCATCGTCGCCACTGCGATGCCGACCATCGTCTCCGATCTCGGCGGGTTCAATCTCTTCAGTTGGGTGTTCGCGGCCTACCTGCTGGCGATGGCGGTCAGCATCCCGCTTTATGGCCGCCTCGCCGACATCTATGGTCGCAAGCCCATCTTCTTTATCGGCACCGGCATTTTCCTGGTTGGCACGACGCTGTGCGGCTTTGCCTCATCGATGGGCGTACTGGTGGCGTTCCGCGGCCTGCAGGGGTTGGGCGCCGGCGCGATCCAGCCAATGGCGAGTACGATCGTCGGCGACATCTACACGCCAGCCGAGCGCGCCCGCGTGCAGGGCTATATCTCCAGCGTGTTCGGCGTGTCGGCGGTACTGGGGCCCTCGCTCGGCGCTTATCTGGTGTTGCACCTACACTGGTCGGTGGTGTTCTGGGTCAACCTGCCGATCGGGGCGCTGGCGATCACGATGTTCGCCCTGTTCCTGCACGAGCGGATCGAGCGGCGCGAACACCGCATCGACTATAGTGGCGGCGCGCTGATGGTAGTTGGCGTCGGCGCCTTGATGCTGGCGCTGGTGCAGTCGGTGACCCTTGCGGCGGGCGAGATCGCGGCACTGGTCGGGTTTGGACTGGCGGTGCTCGCTGTGCTGGGGTGGCACGAGCGGCGTACGCCCGAGCCGCTCTTGCCACTGTCGCTGTGGAGCCGCAGGATCATCGCGGTAAGCAATCTCGGAGGGTTTGGTGCGGCCGCGACGATGATGTCGGTGACCGCCGTTTTGCCCGCCTATGTTCAAGGGGTGATGGGATACAGCCCTGCGATTGCAGGATTTGTCCTCGGATCGACCTCGGTCAGCTGGATGTTCGCCTCGATCATCGCCGGCCGCCTGATGATCCGCACATCATACCGGCTGACGGCGACAATCGGAGGTATCGCGCTGGTCGCCGGCAGTCTGGTGCTGTTGTCGCTCGATGGGCAGAGTTCGCCGCTCTACGCGTCCGGCGGCGCGTTGCTGATCGGCATTGCCATGGGGTTCTGCAATACGACCTTTTTGGTCGCGATTCAGGCCAGCGTCGCATGGAACGAGCGCGGCATCGGCACCGGATCGCAGATGTTCATGCGCATGATCGGCCAAGCGGTCGGCGCCGCCGTGCTCGGCGCGATCCTCAATATCGGGGTTAATCACCGCATCCCTGGGGCGGGCGACGCGGTAAACCAATTGCTCCATCCCGGCACGCATGGGAGCGTGGCGGTGGCCGGCGATCTGGCGCAGGTGCGCGCGGCTTTCGCGGCGTCGGTGCATGAAGCGTACGTTGTTGTCTTGCTGATCTCGCTGGCGACGCTTTGTCTGGTGCTGTGTTTCCCGCGCGGTCTCAGCCCGACGCGCGCGGCCAGCCGTTAGGCGGCGTGAGCCGCCGGTGGCGGCGCAGCGCGTTGGTTGCCGCCGTCGCGGCCGCCTTGCTGCCATGGATCGAGATCGCCGCCGCACCTGCCGGCATTTCGAGCAGGGATATCGCCGGCGAGCCGCCGCATTACGGTGCGTCCGAGGTTGCCGAAGTGCCAAACGAGGCGGCAATCGTGCGCCGGCTGTGGTCGCCTGGTCTCGATAACGGCGACAACCCGCAAGGGCTTGCGGCATTTGGCGGCGCGATCTGGATCGCGACCTATCGCAGCGACAGCGTCGACCAGCACCGCGGTCCGTGCCGCGTTTATCGGCTTGATCCGCAGACCGGGTACGTCGCCGGCAAATTCGCGGTACCGATGCCGTGCGGCCATGCCGGAGGCCTCGCGACCGCCGGCGACGGCACCCTCTATGTCGCCGATACGCACACGCTGTTTGCCACGAACCTTGATGGCGAAGCAGGCAATCTGCGGAGTTGGCCACTCGGACCGGGACTGGTGGGCGCGCTCGCCGCCTCGGCAAAGGGTACGATCTGGATCGGCACCTACCGCGAGGACGGGCAGGGCCGCCTCTACCGCTTTGACGCCGCGATGCTGACGGCACTGCCCAACGGCGCCCCCCTCAACGCTGCTCAAAGCAGCGCTCAACTCGCCATTCCCAGCTATGCCCAGGGCGCCGCCTTCGACCGCGACGGCGGCCTATGGGTCTCGCGCAGCGACACGCATTGGGGCGAGTTGGGGCGCCTCGATCCAGCGAGCGGCGCGGTGACTTCGCGTTATGCGATCGCCCCCGGCACCGAGGGTATCGCGTATGATGGGATGCGGCTCTGGGCCGTGTCCGAGGCGGGCGCGCGGCACAGTTACGATCATTTTTGGGCGCCGCTGGTGCTCCCATTTTATCCGCTGGTTTACGCGCTCGACCCAGCGCGCCTGCGCTAAGCGGGCTGCGGGCGCGCTACTTCAGTCCTTCACTCAAAACGGATGCAAGGCGCAGCCCGGCTTTTGTCAGCTGCTGCCGCAGCGCCGCCTGCGCCTTTGTCTCGTAATCCGGATCGGCCTTGTAGACCGGCACGGATGCGCATGAGAGGCTTTCGCCCTTCGGCATCGGTACGTCGGCATTGGAACCCGGCGTACTGGCGAAGCCATAGGTGACACTTTTGGCCACCTCGAAGCTGTCTTTCGCCCAGCTCTCCGGGTCGCCCGCCGCCCCGCTCTTTGCGTCGGCTGGCGCTGCAGCGAGCTTGCCCGCGGCTTGGATCGGATTTGCGCCGATAACCTCGGCCGGCAGCGTCGTTTCCCAATAGGTTGCGAGACGCACCGGCGGTTTGCCGCCGATCTGCACCGCGACGCAATTGCCGCCCTGATCACCATGGTCGATGGCGAGCAGCGGGTCGTTCAGGTCAGCCACCAGATTGAGCAGGTATTGCACCGCCGCAACACGCTCGAACGACGTGGTTTCAGGGTTGGCCAGCTCCTTTCGGAACTGCAGGACCTTGTCGACAGCGCAATTTTCTCGCGGACCATGACTGGCCGGATAGCCCTCAGGCAATGGTTGCCTGCCAGAGCAGGCGGCGGACAGATCGGGGTTCTGCGCGTTGAGGCGCACCGCATGCCACGGCGTCGTGGCCGAGCGGGCCTCCTCGCTCTTGTCGCGCAGTACATCGGCCCAGGTCGCTTCGCTGGCGATATCGGTGCGCGTCGCATGGCTCTTGTCGGTGGCGAGCAGCGCATTGAGCTTCTTCAGCGCGGCGGGGTCGCTCTGCTGCATGACGCGCTCGGCGATCAAAGCCACGACGCGATGCGCATCCGGCCCCCAGGCCAGGCTGGGTGTTGAGCCCAACATCGCAAACGCCGCGCCAAGCAATGCCAGCCGCGACAACGATCGCCGCATATTGCCTCCCCTGTGCCACCGCGATTGCCTGATCAATCGCCCCTCGCCATGCTAGCATCCGCAGGAACAGCACGAAATGGGAGGACCGCATGCGTGGCGTGGTGTTTCACGGCGAACGCGAACTCGAACTGATGAACTTCACCGACCCGACCCCGGGCGAAGGCGAGGTCGTCATCGAGATGAAAGCCTCCGGCATGTGCGGCAGCGACCTGCACCAGTACCGCCGGCCGAAAAGCGGCGGCTCGACCGGAGGGCTGGCGGCACCCGCCGAGCCGACGATCGCCGGGCACGAGCCGTGCGGTATCGTCGCAGCGATCGGCCCGGGCGTCAGCAAGGCGCAGGCGCAGATCGGCCAGCGGGTAATGGTGCACCATTACGCCGGCTGCACCGTGTGCAACCACTGCAAGTCTGGCTGGTCGCAGTTGTGCCAGGAGCAGCCGGTGCTGGTTTACGGCAACAATGCGCATGGCGGCCACGCGCAGTACCTGAAGATACCGGCCTTTACCCTGGTGCCGCTGCTCGACGAACTGTCGTTCACGACTGGCGCGGCGATCTCCTGCGGCACCGGTACGGCCTGGGGCGCGCTCCGGCGTATCCGCCTGTCGGGGAATGATACGATCGCGATTTTCGGCCAGGGGCCCGTCGGCCTGTCGGCGACACAGTTGGCCAAGGCGATGGGGGCGCGTGTCATCGCGCTCGATGTCAGCGAGGAACGCCTCAATCGCGCCACGGAATTCGGCGCCGACGAGGTGGTCAACCCGCGCTCCAACGACCCGGTGGGCGCGATCAAGGATCTGACGCACGGCTACGGCGCCGAGTTTACCCTCGACACCTCGTCGCAGCCGGAGGGCCGCATCGCCGCGGTGCGCGGCACCAAGGTGTGGGGCACGACCTGTTTTGTCGGCGAGCGCAACAAGGTCGAGATCGATGTCAGCCCCGATATGCTGCGCAAGCAATTAACGATCGTCGCGTCATGGACCTTCTCGCAGATGGGCCAGGCCGAATGCGCCCAATTCGTCGCCGACCGCAACGTCGACGTCGAAGCCCTCTTCACCCACCGCTGGCAGCTCGACCAGGCTGAGGAGGCATACAAGCTGTTCGACACCCAGACGACGGGAAAGGGCGTGTTCCTGATCTGACAGCTGGCGCGTAGGAGAAACTACGGGCGGGCCGTGCCAAATCGCCCCCTCCCCTGCTTGCGGGGGAGGGCCGGGGCGGGGTTAAGCTGGCCTCGGCAACGTGCACAACAGCCGACGAATACGTCAGACCAGCCGGCGGCTTACCCCCACCCTAACCCTCCCCCGCAAGCAGGGGAGGGAATTGGAACGAGCGATGCCAGTGATTTGAGCTTCCTGGGAACCAGTTGGCGGCTCGCATTATCTCAGTGAATTGAAAGCCGACGGAGCGGTAATGCACGATTACGAGTGGAACGGCGGCGACCTGCCGACTTTTGTGACGCATCTCGAATGCAGCAAGACCGGCGAGCACTATCCCGCCGACCAGTTGCACGGGCTGTCGAAGGCCGGGCGGCCGCTGCTGGTGCG